>CAYUYU010000010.1:0-27799 GCA_964449405.1 uncultured Thermotogaceae bacterium | reverse complement strand
ATCAGTGGACTCTTGGCAGGATTAGGAGGGATGTTTCTTTCAATGGGATACATCTCCTGGTTTACAAGGGATATGACAGGGGGCAGGGGTTGGATAGCCCTTGCCGCACAGGCTCTGGGGGGTAAAAGCGGCATCGGTGTGACATTGAGTTCCCTGTTGTTTGCCACCGGAGAGTCCCTTTCTTACTCCCTTCAAATGGCGGATATTCCCAATGAACTGGTGCCATCTATTCCATTTATTATGACGATTGTTGTGTTGTTGGTTTATTTAAAGGTTAGTGATCATCGTTAAAGGTTATGAGTGTGAAAAAGAGATTATGCTATCATATATTTGAGCCATACAGGGTTTAGGTTATAGGGTCTGGGGCAGGGAATCCTTTGAGTAGAGTCAGAATCTGACGGTGAGAACATTAACAGAAGGGGTGAATGAAGTATGAGATGTAAACTTATAAGGAGTATTCTTTAAACAAAAATGATCATTTATGCATTCACTTTAATCTTTATATTGCTGATTGTCAGTACGCTGTTGGATGTGTTTATTCTCTATCCCCTTCTCTTTGCCCTCTTTCTCTTTTCAATGATCGCGGTAAAAAGGGGATGGCCCTTCAAAAAGGTTTTGAAAATGCTTTTTCAAGGAGCTATGAAAACCTGGCCGGTGGTTCAAATCTTTACACTCATCGGGATATTGATTGGACTTTGGTTTTCATCAGGGACCATCGCTTGGATCGTCTTTAATGGGCTTTCATTAATCATCCCAGGTTTGTTTATTCTCTTTGCCTTTTTATTGAGTACACTGGTTTCTTTTTTGTTGGGAACTTCTTTTGGAACAGTGGGAACCATCGGGATTATTCTCATGATCATGGCTCGCACAGGAAACATTTCCATGGCGCCACTTGTAGGTGCCATCATGAGCGGGGCTTATGTTGGCGACAGAAATTCACCCATGTCTTCCAGTGCCCACCTGGTTGCAACTGTCACAAAAACAAACATCTATTCAAACATCAAAAATATGTTTAAAACCGGATTCATCCCGTTGGTGTTAACCTCGCTTTTTTACCTAATCCTGTCGTTTATCTACCCGTTCAAACCTTCTGATTCGACGCTTATATCACAGATTCCAATCTCATTTAACCTTTCATTTCTGTGTGCCCTACCAGTTATCGGGTTGATTGTTTTGGTTTTGTTGAAGATCAACGTGAAAATTGCCATGATCGTATCCAGTCTAATCGCCCTGATTTTAACCGTTTTAACACAAAATATGGAAACCATGGATCTATTAAAAACGATGATTTTCGGTTTTTCTCTCAAAACCACCGATCCCCTTGTTGAGATTTTCAAGGGTGGCGGTGTGGCCTTTATGTTCAACGCCATGCTGATTGTACTGGCCTCTTCGGCTTTTGCCGGTTTGTTTGAGCACACGGATTTGATTGTGGCCTTTGAAAAGAAAATAGAAGCCCTTGCCCAAAAGACCTACCCGTTTTTTGCCTCTGTGATCACCAGTATCATCACCTCCTCTTTGGGGGTTACTCAGGCGTTGGCCATCATTATGAGTGAACAACTGTTAAAAAAGCCTTATACATTACAAGGCAAAAGCAATTATCATTTGGCACTGGACATCGCAGACAGTGCGGTGGTCATATCTGTTCTCATTCCCTGGAATGTAGCAGGTCTCATCCCTGCCAAAATGCTCGGATTTGATGCCCGGTTCATTCCCTTTGCTTTCTTCTTGTACATCCTGCCTATATACCGCATGCTGATTGGGGGGAAAGTGGGACCAAAATCGTTGACCGGCAAATAAAAAATAATAGACAATACTAAGAACAAGGGTCTGGGGTTTAGGGTCTAGGGTCTGGAAAACCCAAAAACCTCTTCTACTTATGTTCTATTTTTTTTCTAAACCCCAGACCCCAAATCCTATACCCTTCATAAAATCTGAAAACAGATTTTAAAATCCCGATTTTAAAATGATTCGTTACTTTCACGAACAACTTGAGTGTTATAATATAAAAACAAAAAATGGAGGTATTCACATGAAATGGGATTTGACTTTCTTTTATACCGGCGTTGAAGATCCGCAGATTGAAAGAGATATCCAGGAGGTCTTAAGGCAGGCTAAGGCATTTGAGAAAAAATATAAGGAACTTCTTGCCGGTTCGCTTACAGTAGAATTAATCGATGACATGTTCAAAGAGCAGGAAGCAATTGAGGAATATGGTGCACGGGTGGCACAGTTTTCAGGTTTATTGTTTGCAGAAAACACACAAAACATCGCCGCCCAGAAATTGGCAGGACGAGTGGAAACCGTCATGGCAGATGTTGAACAATGTTTTTCGTTTATCAACCCCGCACTTTTAAACCATAGCGATGAGGAACTACAACGGATTAAAGATGAAAGCCCTACATATGCTTGGGTCATTGAAAGGGTTAAGGAAAGAAAGACCCACACACTTTCAACAGAAACCGAGCAGGTTTTGGCGGCAAAAAGCGCTACCGGAAGAGACAATCTGGGTTCGCTTTACAGTAAAGTGACCTCTGCCTATCTCTTTGAAATGGAGATAGATGGCGAAACAAAGCGACTGAACAATTCTCAAATGCGTAATCTTCGCTACAGTCCCGAGCCTAATCTGAGACGAAAGGCCATGAAGACATTACTACAGGGTTACGAAAATGACAAAACGGTCATCACCGGCCTTTACAACAACATTGCCAAAGACTACGATATTGAATCCAGGATTCGAAATTACAAGACGCCCATTTCGATGCGGAACATGTCTAATGAAACGGAAGATGCGATTGTTAAGCAGCTCATCGAAACCACAGTTTCCAATACAAACCTTGTATCCAAATACTACAGTTGGAAAGGAAAAAAGATGGGATTGGACCTTGAACTAGCAGATATTTATGCCCCGTTGGAGCAGGTAAAGAGGGAGTATTCCTTTGAAGAAGCCAAAGAAATCGTCATTGACACCTACTATCAATTCAACGAGCGGGCTGGGGAGATTGTTGAAAGCTTTTTCAATGAAAAACGAATTCATTCAGATGTGTTGCCGGGAAAAGACGGCGGTGCATTCTGCTCTTATTACATTCCAAACGGAAAACCTTTTGTATTGTTGAATCACAACAATTCAATCAACGATGTCCTGACAATGGCACATGAATTGGGGCATGGTTTACACGGAACCCTTTCCGCCAAACAAAGCATGTTGAACTATCACACACCCTTGCCCATGGCAGAAGTGGCTTCTGTTTTTGGCGAATTTTTGGTCTTTGACAGACTATTACCAACCTTAAGACCAAAGGAAAAACAACTATTCCTGGCTTCAACCATAGAGGGGAATTTTGCCACCACTTTCCGACAAAACATGTTTGCCAGATTCGAGTTACAAAGCCATGATCTAATTTCCAAAGCGGGTTTTGCCTCTTGGGATGATTTGTCCCAACTCTATGAAAAAGAATTAAAAATCATGTTCTCTGAAAGTGTCAAGATTACTCAAGAGTATCAATGGGAATGGTCTACAATTCCTCACATATTCAACGTACCCTTCTACGTCTATGCCTATAACTTTGCCAATCTGCTGGTGATTGCCTTATATGAGAAATACAAAGAAGAGGGAGACAATATGATTCCTCATTATTTCCAACTTCTGGAGAGTGGCGGTAATGACAGACCGGACAGACTTCTGGAAAAATTGGGAATAGACTTGACGGATCAATCCTTCTGGCAAAAGGGGTTCGACTATATTGGAAAGTTGATTGATGAATTGGAATAAGAGGTGTTAACATAATTCTTTCCTTTTTCAATAGAAAGTGATGAAATATCTCTCGGTCCAAGGGATGAAACTTGACCCAAATAGTTAGGCTAATTCCATCAGAAATAAGAAGATCCGTTAAGATCCCGTTTCAAGCTTTGAAAAGTCAAAAGCGGCCAGGAATCCGGAGATTTGTTTTAATTCTTCTTTTCGTGATTTATAATCAGGCAAGATAGCGGCTACACGATTCCAAAACTGCTGGCTGTGATTCCAACATCCGATATGACAGAGTTCATGAACGATCACATATTCATAAACACGATGGTGAGTGATGATCAGCTTCCAGTTGAGGTTGATGTTCAACTTGGCAGAGCAGCTGCCCCATCGTGTTTTTGTATCTTTAATCCTGAGTTTATTCACCTTAAAATGAAATTGATTTGAATAAGCATCAATGATCCCCTTGAATTCTTCATAGGCCTTTTCACGGTAATAATCCAACATCAACCTTGGTAATTCTATCCGATGATAGGAATAATTGGGATTTCTAATAATTGATATTCGCTCTTCATCTCCCTTGACCATCATTTTTGGTATGGATCGGTCTGTCAAAAACTCTATCTTCAAACAGTTTCCCTTAAATGGCAACCTGCCATTTTCTTTGAGACTGTAGTCGGATAACAGTTTGTTTTTTGTTGTTTCTATCTTTAATAACTTATCTTTTGACTTGCGAATCCAAGATCGTTTGGCATCCAAAATTGTATTCAACTGATCATCATCCACATAAACCGGCATCTTGATCAGAAGAATGACTTGGTTATTCTCATCTTTTAGAACCTGTATGGATACTGTCTTTCGCTTCGAACGCTTAGTTGTTATCGGTGTTCCTTCAAAAACTCTCATCTCCCACCCCGAATGATTATACAGTGAGCATTTCATTCGTTCAACAATCTTTTTCACAATCGTTACGCATCTCATAAAAAGAATGTTTTCTCCAATAGGATATGGTAAAATAGACTGGTCTAATGGATGTCATAGAAACGCCTGGATTTTGTTTAGAAATTTCAATGATTGAGTCTTAGTCCATACCGTTTTATCGTCTTAGTTTGAGAGGAGTGAGTTTGTGGAAAACGAAACAGCCGAAGCCATTAAAAATGTTCATCGCATAGACTATCAGGGAAAAGAGTTAATTTTACTCGGAACTGCTCACGTTTCGAAACAAAGCGCACAACAGGTCAGAGAGTTAATCGAGGAAAAAAAACCGGATACCGTTTGTGTCGAGTTGGATAAGGGGAGATACGATTCCATTGTCGATAAAAACAGATGGGAAAAGATGGATATTATAAAGATCGTAAAAAGCAAACAATCAGCTTTTTTACTTGTAAACTTGGCCTTATCTTCCTATCAAAAACGAATTGCCGAACAGTTTGGGATTAACGCAGGGGCGGAAATGATAGAAGGCGTTAATGCAGCTAAAGATATAGATGCCAAACTTGTTCTCGCCGATAGGGACATCAAAACCACCTTTTTAAGAATTTGGCGAGGTATGAAATTTTGGGGAAAAATGAAGTTGTTGGTCATGATCATCGCCAGTATCTTTTCAAAAGAGGAAATCACAGAGGAAGAACTGGAAAAGATGAAATCAGAGGATATGTTAACTGCCACTTTATCCGAACTCTCTGATACTTTTCCAGAACTGAAAAAATCTCTCATCGATGAAAGGGATCAGTATTTAGCATATAAAATCAAAAACGCTCCGGGTCAAAAGATCCTGGCAGTTCTTGGAGCGGGCCATATCCCTGGCATAAAGCAAGAAATTGAAAAAGAACAGGATATGGCAAAGATCACACGCATACCACGAGCTTCTAATATTTGGAAGGTATTCCTTTGGGCTATACCGGTCATCATCGTTGCCTTGATCGTCTCCACTTTTTTTCTGAACCCTCCCTCAGGGTGGGCTCAAATTGTGAGTTGGATCCTTTGGAATGGCTCATTATCTGCCCTCGGAGCGTTGGCTGCATTGGCACATCCACTTTCCATCTTAACCGCATTTGCCATAGCACCCATTACTTCCCTAAATCCTTTACTGGCTGCAGGATGGTTTGCAGGTCTGGTTGAAGCTCTGATCAGAAAACCCAGTGTGAAGGATTTTGAAACCTTGTCAGAAGATGTGATGAGTTTTAAGGGATTTTGGAAAAATAAAGTGACTAAGGTTTTGCTCGTTGTGATACTGGCCAATGTTGGCAGTACAATAGGAACACTTGTCGGAGGAGCAGAGGTTCTCAGACTTTTTTTCCAGAGCCTGTAATGAAAGGGGTGTGAATGAAAAGCCTCGTTTTAAAAACACCGGGTAATAAAGAGTCGGAAAGTATAACCAATAAAACAAGATTTTTAATCTGTATAGCAGTTGTTATTGTTGTGCTGTCTGTTTTTGCTAAAAAGATTGAAATGAATGGCTTTCGCTATGACGATAATTTGATTGGCCTTGAACCAATCTTTACACAAAAAGTTAAGATCACAACAGTGGACAAAGATGCTTCCGGACAGGTATTTTTAAATATCGCAGATGGTTCAAGGGTCAGATTTTTGGGGATAGAATTCCTCTATCCTGATGAGGCGATTGACTTTCTTAAAAAGAACATGACTGATACGATGGTATACCTGTCCTTTGAAGGAAAAGAAGAAGATAATGCGGGTTTTAAAAATGCTTATGTTTGGTCTGATGAGATATACGAATACAATAATGTTTCTACTCTCTGGAACGCCGTGCTGATTATTAACGGTTTTGCACAACCTCTCGATTTTGATTATACCTATAAAGAGATCTTTTTTGCCTTAGAATCAGAAGAACTTGAAGTTATAAAAACGGAAGTTGAAGATGTCAAGACAACCCGAGAAATCCAACAAACCATCAACGATCGTATTCCACCAGGTTTTGAAACGATTAAATGGAATATGAAAAAACCAGAGGTATGGTACAGGATGAACAAGCAGTTAATTGAAGAGCGTGACAACAAATTGGTATATATCACCAATCTTTACGGTGAATCCTGTCTACTGACTTTTTTGTTTGATGATGAATCGGCAATAAAATCCGTTTCCTATGTTTTTAGCTTTGTGGAGATTAACCACGCAAAAGATACCTTTGAAAAGTTTGTCAAAAATCTGAATAAGATATTTGGAGAAGATGCCTTAATGGAGCTTAAAGCGTTCCAAACCCAGGATAACAAAATTAGCGAAGCTCATGCTCGCTGGGGTGGACAAAGCGCAAAGGTGGAATTACTGATGGGAACGCTCAGCAGAAATGTCCATGCCATGCGTTTATCTTTCGTTAGAGTTGAACCGTAACAATCTTTATTCACCTGTATAGTAATTTTGATAAATCTCTTTCAACCCGCTTTTAAGATGGACCAAATCGATACCGGATACCTTCAGATAATCAATGGCATACCCTTTTCTGTAGGCTTCATGATAAATCACCTTTTTAATACCCGTTGCGATAATCAACTTGGCACAGTCAATACACGGGCTCATCGTTACATAGAGGGTACTGCCCTCAAGAGGTATTCCCACTCTGGCAGCATAGGCAATGGCATTCTGCTCTGCATGGATGGTGCGGATGCACCCTCCTCTTTCAGTGTCTTTGATACAGCCATATTGATCACATTGAGCCAGTTTTGCTGGGGCCCCGTTGTATCCGATTGATATAATACGAGTATCTTTTGTAATAACGGCTCCAATCTTGCCACGAAGACAAGTGCTTCTTAAGGCTACTATTTGAGCAATCGACATATACATTTCATCATATGTAGGCCTTGGGAAACCATCCTCAGGCTTCCCAAGAGTATGATATTCCAATTGTTCGTATTGCTTGATCAGGGCATCAAATTGATCTTTCATAACATTATTCCGAATCACTTTCTAAAGAGTCGGGAACAAATTCTTTTCCCTTTACTACAAATTGACCACCACAGATGGTGGAATCCACCTTTCCTCTGAGCATTAATCCATCATAAGGCGTATAATCGACGTTCATATGCAATTCCTCAGGATTGACCTTCCATGCATAATTGGGATCGTAAATCATCAGATCGGCATCGCTTCCTGGAAACAGTGTCCCCTTATAAGGATAATACCCAAAGATTTTTGCAGGCACGGTACTGAAAAGGTTTGTTAAATCTTCAACGGTAATTCCATCATTTTCCAACATCATCAGATTATACAGCAGTGGGAAACTTAGCTCAACTCCTGGTAATCCATTCGGCATGTTTAAATAATCTTCTTTATACTGTTCTTTTATATATGAGGGGAAAGGACAATGATCGGACCCAATGGTACTAATCAACCCTTCCACGAGTTGTTTTCTTAGTAGTCTTCTCTCTTCTTCGCTTCTCAATGGTGGACACACGGTGTAAAGATGTGATTTCTCGCCCAGAAGATACGTATCATTTAAGTATAGATACTGAGGACATGTTTCCAAAAAGATCTGCTTTCCCAATTGTTTACCAAAGCATTCACTGACGCGACGAATAGTTTCTCCACTTGAAATATGAGCAATATAAACCTTGCTGTTGGCGTCCACGGTGAGTTGGCAAATTCTGAGAACGGCTTCTTTCTCTGTAAATGAGTTGTGAATCTTGATGGAATGAGAAGGCAGTACTGGCCCACGAGTAGCGTATTTTTGTCTTTCATAGCTTATAATGGAATCATTTTCTGCATGGACCATCAACATCACTCTTGTTCCTCTAATGGCCTTTAGAAGATCGTAAATATAACCATCATTTGTCATCCGACCACTCTCACTGTAAGTGGTGAACACCTTAATAGAACGCAATTTATTCCTAACGGCCAGTTCGACCAGTTCAACAGGCGTCATTTTGGGATTTGCCACAGTTAAATGCAACTGAGTGTTTAAATGGGACTGTGCTGCTTGAACTTTGCGTTTATCTACAAGTTTTTGCAGTTGGTCAACATCACCTGTGATTACATCCGTAAAGTCAAAAAAGGTAGTGTACCCACCAAAAGCCGCTGCCTTGGAACCGGATGCAAAATCATCCGCTGAGCGATTTTCACCCATATCAAGGGCAAAGTGGACATGGGGTTCAATCAAGCCCGGAAATATATACATGTGTCCGGCATCATATATTTCTTTCGTGTCGGGTATCATCATCTTGGCATCGATAATACCAACGATCTTGCCATCCTTTATACAAACGTGGATGTGAAAAGTCCTGGACCCGTGAATAATCGTTCCGTTTTGAATCACCAGATCATATGCAGGTTGTTTAGGCATATTATGGCCTCCCTCCCATGGTTAAAGCCATTACTGATTTTGCGGTATGCAATCGATTCTCAGCTTCATCATAAATGACTGACCATTTACCATCGATCACCTCATCCGTCACTTCTCGATTTCTGTCCGCCGGTAAAGCGTGCATATAAATAGCGTGCTTTTTAGCCATTTCCATCTTTTTTCGATCGCAAATCCAGTCTTTGTGTTCCGCTTGTTTTTGTCTTATGGCTTCTTCTGTCTCTCCGACGTAAAATCCACCCCAATTTTTGGCAATGATGACATTTGCATCTTTAAATGCATCTGCCATATCATGAGAAACTTCAAGCTTTGAACCGGATGCTTCCGCATTTTGTTTAGCCTTTTTCATAACATCAGGCATCAGTTCAAATCCTTCAGGATAAGCCAACGTCACATCCATTCCATATCTTGGGAACATAAGGATCTGAGATTGAGGAACGGATAAAGGTTTAAGATGACTTTCTGCATACGCCCATGAGATCACTACTTTTAACCCGCGCAAATTCCTTTCAAACTTTTCTTGTATCGTCATCGTATCTGCAAGTACCTGGAAAGGATGATACACATCATCCTGGAGATTCAGCAAAGGGGTTTTCGAGTGCTTGGCAATGGCATTCAGATATTTATTACCTTCACCGTGCAAACAATGCCGAATGGCGATACCGTGCCCAAAACGGCTTAATACAATTGCTGTATCCCTTGCAGCCTCACCATGAGCAAGTTGCATATGGGCAGGTGCAAGAAAATGGGCATGTCCACCTAACTGTGTCATACCAGCTTCTATTGAATTTCTTGTTCTTGTTGATTCGTCGTAGAAGATCATGAACAGCGTCTTATCGGGAAGGTATCTGGTTGATTCTCCAAGGGCAAATTTTTTCTTTAAATCGTAAGAACAGTCCAGCATTAGATCCAATTCATCTTTACTAAAATCCTGAGTAGTGATAAAATCACGATTCCTGAGCTCAATTCCCATAACATACACTCCCTTGAAAGATTTTAAAAGAACAATAAAACACCCACCACCTTAATGGGTTGAATGGGGTGTTTTATTATACCATTTATTTTTGTTAACCTTTCAATTGAATGGCTTGTTGTAATATTTGATCAGCGGTTTGTACCGTTCTGGAATTTAATTGTATGGCACGTTGGTATTTGATGAGATTGACCATTTCTTTTGAGATATCCACATTGGACATTTCAAGGGCATAGGGCACGAGATTTCCGGACATCCCCTGTCCGGGTTTGAAGTATCCGTAAAAGTTGATATCAGGAGTTCCCCCTTCATCAACAGGAACTTGATATAAAAGCGGATTGGTAGAAGTGGATGTCAATGCTTCTGTGGAACGAAATCGTGCAAGGGGGATAAAAGCAAGTTTTTCTTGGATTTGATTGGAATAGTTACCAAGAAGGTAGCCGTCGGAACTAAATTCTACGTCCGTTAAAAAACCTGAAGGTCTCCCTCCAATTTGAGTAGCATTCACATCTGCGGTTAAGGCCGATTCAACAAGGTCCTTGTCTTCCCAATCCACCTCAATGGTTGATCCGTCTTCATACGTAAACACAAAAGCTTGAATCTCCTCCAAAGGATTTCCTGAATTATCGATAATATCCTTTGAAATCAACTTTCCCAAATTATCAAAATTTAATTCTATCCCTCCCGTTTCAACCTCTGAGGAATCTTTATCAGTGAGGATGTATTCATCAGTTTCTCCTTTAAGAGCTATTGCAGCAATATTTCCAGCTTTAGGCAAATCCGGTTTTAAACGCCATTTGTTCAACTCTATCTTTTCAAAGAAAAGAGGAAGTTGATCTTCATCGCCATTTTGGGCAAAAATATCCGTATAGGTGACTAACCTGGGTGATTGATAATTGAAATTCAGATCTTCTTGTTCAACGTTTATCTCACTTCCATCTGCTAAGGTTATGCTAAGATTATTAATGGCATCCCCGTTTTTATTCAATAACAACCCGTCGGGAGAAAAGACAACTCTCTTCGTTTCGGGAGAAATCCCCTGTACAATGTTGCCATCACTGTCTTTAACTTTTATGGATATTTCATATTCTTCATACCGGCTGCCAAGCGAATTATCAAGCATGGAGTAATCTCTGGATAATTCAAAATGAACCGTATAAGGTGTTCCCGAATTATCCTTTTGGTTTAATTTGACAAGTTTATCCGGTCCCATCTGTGCATCCAATACACCTGAAACCTCTATTGAGTCAGTTTTTTTGGGGCTGATGGTTTGAAGCTCTTCCAAAGAGATGGGCTCTAATCGATTGAGAAATTCTCCTTTTTCTGCTTGTGACGCATCCATCATTTGCTCTTCGGTGGGAATATCGTCAAAAACAATATTTCCTTTCCCATCATCTTTGCCAAGAAAACCGTACAAAGCCAATCCTGTACTGGTTTGAATCAGATCTGGAAACATATTTTTTTCAAAATTCCCAACCTTGGAGGCATACAATCTCCCGGAAACAGAAGCGTTGTTTTCATCTTTGTTTGGCCCCACAAAGAAAAAGCCGTTTCCCCCGATGGCGACATCACTAAAAACTCCCGTGTTTTCAATAATACCATTGGTCATGATGGTATCGATGGAAGAAACATCCGTCCCCAAACCGGCTCTTTTAGTCCGGCTTGATATACCAAAATTCCCTTGTCCGTCAATATTGTTTGATGAATAATACCGGTTTTCTGAAAAAAGAGAGCTAAAAGCCGTTCTAGAATATTTAAACCCTATCGTTCCTTGATTGGCGATATTATTACCCGTCACATCCACCGCATTTTGATAACCCATCAGTCCGGTTGACCCGGAATACAGTGATCCTATCATTTACATCACATCCAATTTTCTATCATTACCTCTTCAATCCGTTTACCGTCTGGAGCATGTTATCAGCCGTGGTGATGGATTTAGAATTCAGTTCATAAGCCCTTTGGGCTGAAATCATGTTGACCATTTCTTGAACTGCATTGACATTGGACTTTTCTAAAAAGCCTTGTGCCAGAGTCGTGTTGACAAGGCCCAGATTCAACGCATTGACTTCACCGCTTTGATCGGTTTCGAGAAACAAGTTGTCTCCAATGGATTTTAGTCCCTCGGGGTTGGTGAAATCATAAAGGTCAATTTGTCCGTAATTAACCCCTGTGGAATCGGTGACGATTCCATCCTGAGTAATGATCAAATCGTAAACCGAGGCTGCTCCATCAACATTCACCCCATCAAGGGCGTGTCCTGCGCTTGTGTACAAAACACCATTTTTTTCATGAAAAGCGCCATCCCTTGTATAAGCCGGACCGCCATTATCAAGCGTCACTCTGAAAAATCCCTGACCATTAATGGCAACATCTAAAGGTCTGTCTGTTTTTTCAATATTACCTTGCGTATACAATCGTGTCGTACGTACTTCTCGTACTCCCAAACCTGTATAAACAGGCCCCTCTGACTTGTCAATGTCACTCTCTGGACTGCCCGTTTGTTTTGCATATACGTAAAACAAATCGGCAAATTCGTTTCTCGATTTTTTAAAACCTGTTGTATCCACATTGGCCAGATTATTCGAAATCGTATCCAATTTATGTTGTTGTGAATTCATACCGGTTGCTGCGCTGTACATTCCAGTAATCAATTGAACCCCTCCCATCCTAATTACGTCAATTTATGTTTATACTCTTCCTACTCTGTTCACTGCAGCATCAAGCAGCTGATCTTCCGTTGTAATAACCCTTTGTGTGACTTCAAAATGTCTATGTGCCGTTATCAGATTCAACATTTCTCGGACAGCATTTACATTTGCCCGCTCATATCCACCCTGAATCACTTCTGTTGAAAAATTCTGGTCAGGCTCCCCCGAAAAGTCTGTTTCAGCGTAATAATTATCACCAACTTTTCTCAGCCCCGTATTGTTGTCGAATTGAACAACGGCTAATCTGCCTGTTAGCACACCCTCTTGTGAAATCGACCCATCGGATGCAACAAAGATTTGATCGTCGATCGTGATTCTCTCTCCCGCATCGTTCAAAACATAATTGCCAACTGAATCCACAAGCAAATTTTCATTGTTTCTATGCCATTGACCATTCCTGGTATAATAACGACTGCCATCATCCGTTTCTACTGTAAAAAAGCCATCTCCTTTAAGGGCAAAATCATATTGGCGGTTGGACATTTCGATAGCCCCTTGAGAAAAATAGGCTTGAGATTCATCCAAGACAACACCACTTTCCATCTTCCCCATAGGATATCTTTTTTGCTCCTCGGTTAATGACTCTGTTCTGAAAATTTCACGCTTTAAGTAAGTACTAAAAGCCAACGAGTCCTTTTTATAACCGGCTGTATCCACGTTGGCAAGATTGTTGGCCGTCGTGTTGACTTTTGCCTCTTCCGCCAACATCCCCATAGCTGCTGTATATATCCCTCTAATCATCATCTCACCTCTATGATATTTCCAAGAAGGTTGAATCTTTCCAATTCCTCTTGCTGAAAATCATTTGAACAAATTTTAAATCCCTTTAAAAGATCTTCCCCGGGGGTATCGCTAATTAATACGGAAAACCCTGTTCTTTTTTTAACTGAATCCCGGAACCATTTCTCTTTGGCTGGCCCCCCCGATAAACGCAACCCTTTCTCAAGAAATTCAGCACTTAAATCAGGCGATAATTGTTCAAACACACCTTTGATTAAGCTGATAAAATCAGCTAATCCCTCCTCTCTTAATTCCTCAAAAAAGTCACATTCTATAGACTTTTCAATTGCTTCACCGGTTACCCTATTTCTCCCCTTCATGGTTACCGTTTTCTGATCCTGTTCTGAGAGCGCTTCAAACAAAGACTTCCTGCCTATTTGAATCCCCTTTTCAAAACGGATCTTTTTGAGCATTCCTCTAATGATTTTTTCAAACCCGCCTTTTTGAGTATCACCATAAAGGAGTTTTCCATTGTTCAGAAGATAAGCATCCAACCGTCCGGCTCCTGTTTGGCCAATGAATTCAAAACCGAATGGACCAATCGATTTGTATATTGAAGTTAAAATAAAAATATATTCCGGAATGAAAAGAAGCTGAAAGAAATCCATCGCCTCTCCAACATATATGTAAGCCCTTTGTTCCACATTAGTCGCAAAAGGTGGTATGGAAAAGACCCCTTTTACCTTTGTTCTAAAACCTTTTCTATAATGATCAGACAATATGGCTTGAAGCATTAAAAGTAACGCGTGGTGATTCGCGATGGTCCCGTTTGCAACAGGATTGACAACCTTCATTTCACGGCTGAGGGGCATCTCAACCGCATTGTTCCCATAAGCGACTAACTCAGCCTCATCATTTATGGCGATGACTGAAGGCCCGTGGAAGATCAACCCGTTGTTGGATGAAAATATTCTAATATTTTGAGTTCCCAGGTCAAAAAACAAATAATCCTTTTTCAAAATAGATCACCACTATATGTTTCTACATTAATTGTCAGTTTTCCCAAAACGGTGCTTTCTTTACACAAATTCCTTCAATGGTATAATGAAGAAAACTTTCACATTCCAAGAGGTGATCGGATTGTCTAAAGAATTGTATGTCGGAATTGGCGATGAAGTAATCAACGACTTCCTTAAAGATATGGTTGTTTCATCCAACGAAAATATGGAAAGTCTTTCTATTTTGGCAAATCAAAGAACAATCGACCTGTTTATAACAG
This sequence comes from uncultured Thermotogaceae bacterium, assembly GCA_964449405.1. Lineage (GTDB taxonomy): Bacteria > Thermotogota > Thermotogae > MWEM01 > MWEM01 > JASUTC01. Next base: position 13,060 of record CAYUYU010000010.1, on the reverse strand, counting down.
GAAGTTTCAAACAATTGAAAGGCACACTCAAATTCCAATTGCTTTTAGAAGAATTCTCACAAGATCTCACATCCTCGGAAACAATGATTTTTACCATCAAACCCATGGGAACCCTATCAAAAATGGCCTTCCCAAGTATTAGGCTCTTCAAGGAACGACTTGCTCCATTCTTTATCTTTAAAAAAAATATTCTTACGGTCAATCTTTACGAGATCATCAATCAAAAGAAACCGGAACTGCTTTCCATTTTAAACCGTTATTCATTAAAAAATCTAAGCATTGAACCCGGCATGATCATGATTAATCTTAAAAAAAAGCAGTAAATAGTTGCAAAGCAAATTTTTTGTGTTATAATTAGTTGAACTTATCTATATTTCTCAATTGAATATAAAGGAAGTGATGAAAAGCCTTATCATTTAGTCGTATCCTTGTACGCCTATGAAAAAAACGACAATCACAAAAGAAATGATTAATATGATTTCACGTGGAGACCAAAAAGCGGAGATTTTTGCAGAGTTGCTCCAATCTTTTGGTGCAAAATACCAGAATCTCATTTCTCAGATTATGCATTTTGATTATGAACACCTAAGAAAACAATACGCACCTGAAAGCATGATTAAGAAAGACATTTTCAACCTGTTGAAAACTTGTCGAACCAAAGGCGAGTTATACGAACACTTGTACAAAAAATATGGACAAAACAACAATGCCTTAATCATCTCCGTTTTGGAAAAAGATTATAAGGAATTGAAAAAAGTTTATTCAGAAAATGAAACTTCGGAAGAACAAAACTACAAAATGGATTACACCCTATTTTTCAATTTGAATGAGAAATTAAAAGTTACAAACAAAAAAAGGAATGATTATCGTCTTGTAAAAGAGTTTAAATATAATGATCAGATTCTAACCGGAGAAATAGAAATTAAGGACGGAAAACTATTCATAGGAGTAACATCTTATGCTGACAACACACTTTTAACCGTGTTTAATTTCATTACAGTCCTAAATGCAGTATTTAAATCACATTTTGTTCTTGCTCTCTCAAATTTGCTTTCGGTTGAATTAAAACAAAGAGATGATATCGACTCATTTTTAGATCTTAGTCCAATGGTGAATAAAAAAATAATCCTCAACAACTCAAATGATTTTCAACAAAATGATCAAAGTCTCAAAAAATATCTACTGAATGTTTTTTTTACAGTGGATTCTGAAATGGCGACCATGACGATTATTGGAGAGCAATATTATAAAGCACATTAAAAGGTGGGTGGGTATATTGAAAAGGCGTGATAATGAAAATTATCACGCCTTTTTTTTAAAAACGGAGCCGGATTCTTACCTGGAAATTGGGATTAATCTGCACCTGTGGTTGGTTGGGATTGACCTGGACAACCGGTTGTTGCGGTTGTGGCATCGCCCAGATACTCCCTTGTCCGGCAGAATCAAGCACAATGGATATAAGGGTCCAGCTATTCCACTGAGCTCTGTAAAGCCTCAATATGATGTTTGACAAAAACGGAGCAGAGTTGATGAAATTCAGCATGGCGGAATAATTATACGCCTGAGTATAATTATACTGATAGTTAAATTGCCCAAGTTGCCCCAATTGCTGATTGAGTGAGTAATAAGGGTTAAAAGAAATTAAAGTTCCCTCATTAGGGTTATTAGGATTACTCCAAATTTGACTGTTTGGTAACATAATTGCTTCTGTAATGATGTCTCCTGGAAACAAATGACCATATGCGGGATATCCCATGGCAGTTTGACTCACTCTAACACCTTGTAAATACTGGCCATTCACATAACCGTTAAAATTCTGAAGTTGGACACCAAGTCTGACCGAAAATGCCATTGTTGTTATTAACAAAACCAAAGAAATTACAGTTAAATACTTTTTCATCAATTCACCTTCTTTCTTTATCTTGCTTCCGTGACCCATCCGCCACCAGTTACTGTAAATGATTGAGAACCAGTGATATACCACCATGTGTTACCAGAACTAAATTCCAGATATGAACCAGTACTCAAATTTCTTACTCTTAAATAGTATCCTGCTTCACCAGCTATTGAATTTGATGCATTCCACGAATTTCCAACAAATGCTTGCCTTACAATCCAATCAAAAATTAAATCATCATGAATTTCCAAACGTAGTTCATCACCAGACTGATTGGTTACTGTCAAAGTATATAATGTAGGTCCAGGTCCAGGAGTCACAGTACATGAAGCTCCCATAAAACTAATCGAAACAAAAACAATCACACTCACCAATAAAACCGTCAACAACGCCTTTCTCATAAACATCACTCCCTTTAATATAAGGTTTTATAAAGACCTCACTCATTACCAATTTCTTTACAGATTTTGGTATAGTTCTCATATCTGCTGGTTAAAATTTCACCGTTTTGAACCGCTTCTTGTACCGCACAACCGGGTTCTTTCATATGTGAGCAATTGTCAAAAGCACATTCTGGCGAAAAATTCATCAAATCGGGCATTAAAAATCGGATGCTTTCTTCCTGAAAATCCTTCAAATCGAGAAAGGCAAACCCTGGTGTGTCTGCGATCAGCCCACTTTCTGCCACTACAAGCAATTCAGTGTAACTTGTTGTGTGTTTTCCCCTTTCCAATTGCTGGGATAACACCCCTTCTTTCAACTTTAGGCCGGGTTCTACTGCGTTCAGTAAGCTGCTTTTTCCCACACCCGACATCCCTGCTAAAGTTGATATCTTTCCTTTGAAAATCTTCTTGAGAAGATCCAAGCCTTCTCCGGTTTTGGCACTGGTTTGAATGGTTGTATAATACGTTGAGTAATAGTCAATCAATCGTTGCTGTTTACGTTTTTCGTCATCATTAAGAAGATCCACTTTGTTAAAAACCAAAACACTCTCAATATCTTGGAATTCAGCCATAATCAAAAATTTGTCTAAAGTCAAAAGGGAAATCGGAGGATGTGATAGCGTTAAGACGAGGATTACCTGATCGATATTCGCAATTTTCGGCCGGTCCAATTGATTTTTTCGAGGAAGGATGTTTTCGATCCTTCCCTTCATATCCTGAAAGCCAATATACTCAACGACATCTCCCACAACCGGTCTGATTCCCTGTTTTTTAAACTTCCCCCGCAGTGTGCAGGTATATCTTTTTCGGGTTTGGGTATCGATTACATCCAGCATATTGGAATGAAACCGGACTACTATTGCTTGGCGCCTATCCATTCATCACTTCCTTCTTCCTTCAGAATTCCCATCATGACAAGATCTTGAACTCTTCCATCTTCAAATCGGACCGCCTTTCTTCGAACGCCTTCTATACTAAAACCAAAGCGCTGATATAATTGGATTGCCCTTTTATTAGAATGCATGACAAAAAGAGTCATCCTTCTAATTACTTGATTTTTTTCTCCCCATCGCATGAGGTTTTCCATGAGCATGCTTCCAATTCCCTTCCCAAAATAATCCATGTGAACGGAAAGCCCAAATTCTCCATCATGCATATCCCTGGACCTGTTGCCGCCAACAAAATTCAACATGCCTACAACTTGATCCTTTTCCAGTGCAATGAAAAAAACGCAGTTTTCCCTTTGATCATGCAGCCTGATCATCTTTTTCTCGTAAGCCACATCCAATTGCATCTCTTGTGTTTTTGAAATCATGTATAAATACCTGTCTTGATTAGCTTGAATGTATGTGATAATGGCCTTTGCATCAGATTCTTTTGCTTGTCTGACGCTGATGGATTTTCTTGTTTGCATACAGGATTTATACCTTCAAATGATCTCTGATAATCATTTCATCAATTCTGCCGTAAATCATAACATGATAGCCATTATCCTGTTGATAGTGCTTACGGATATAGGTGTTGTTTAGATTAAACGCCTCAATCTGATTGGTGGTGATGATTCTGCAGTTGAGAACGATTCTTGCCTCGTTAATGATGGCAAAGCAATCTTTGGTCTTTGAATATTGAATGAGCCCCTTATTGAATTTATTCTCATCATAGCCCGATACGGATCCAAAATAATTCAAGGCTTCTTGATAGCCAGCATCAAAAAAATTGACACTAAACATCCCTGAATCGTGTATGGCATTTAATGTATACCGGTAAGGGCGAACCGCGGCAATGAAAAACGGCTCATTCCACATATTCCCAAAAAACCCCCAAGCAATGGTCATGCCTGTCGCATCTCTTTTCTCATCGACGGCTGTTAGAATAACCTGTCCGTCAATCAACTTTTTCATCATGTACTCAACCTTTGAAAGAAAAACACCCTTGTCCAACTGTTAATCACCCTCCCGTAATCGGTTTAAAAAACCCTTCAAATCGCTTTTTAATTCCGCCTCTAAATAATACTCTTTCTCTTGTATCAAATCGAAAAATGACATCTTAGAGCAATGCAAAAACTGTCTTTTAAGCCCTAATGAACTAAGTTTGTGATTGATATCCCGATTTCCATATTTATCATCACCGGCAACGGGATACCCGGATTGGATCAAATGGCGTCTGATTTGATGTTTTCTTCCGGATTCAATCACAACCTTTGCCAAGGTAAACCATTCTGCATTTTTGTTTTCCATGATGTACAAAGCGGAAGGATATACCCTTGAAACCGCCCACTTGTCATCAATCGCACTCTCACAGACAAACTCTTTGTTGACTTTTCCCGAAAACAACACGGTATACTCCTTATAGACATTTTTATCTGCAATGAGTTTTGACAATCTGCGTGCCAATTGCCGCTTTTTTGATACCAACAAAACCCCTGATGTATCTCTGTCCAATCTATGTACCAAATAGGGGTCAAACCCTTTCTCTCGTCCGTAAAACATCAACCCTTCAATTAATGTGGCCCGGTTTTTCTCCCCCGAACCTGGATGTACGGATATGCCGGCATCTTTGTTAATCGCCAACAAATCTTCATCCTCCATGATAATCTCCAGATCCATTTTAACCGGTTTTAACTCCCGTTTTCCATCACCGGTACGTTTAATCCGTTCTTTCATGGTTTTATTCGAAGGCAGCCAAACTGAAACCTCATCTCCAATCTGAACAGAGGCAGAAGGATCTTTGGTCCTTTTCCCATTCACCTTCACATCTCCTTTACGAATAATCTTGTAAAGGGAGGCCAACTTGAATTCTTCTAAAGCCTTTCGTAAAAACTTATCTATTCTGTTGAAATAATTTTCTTCCGTCACTTTCAGCATTTTGTGCAAATGATTATCCTTTCCAATACTTAAATGTCTTTGTAAGGTCTCAAAAGGGCTGCTTTAAAGGTGAAAATCGAACTGTAGTCCTTTGAACCCTTCAAAAGCATTGTTGGAATACGATTCCATATAATATCCGTTAAAATACCATTGGTTTTTAAAAAGGTTAGAATTAGGAAGAAACTCTATTTCTCCTTTTTTCTGGCCATCAATAGCTTCCCTTAAGACTTCTCTCGCAGCAATGCCGTATTCACTAATTTCAAAGAGAACATCTGCTTTGGGAAACAGTTTTTCAAAATGTGTGCTGTTAACATAACTGTTTTTTTTGTTTTTTACAGCATACTTATTTGATGGTATCTCTTTTATTCTAACTTGGTTTAAACTGGTTAATTCTCGGTAAAATTTATCGAGATATTGACTGACTTCAGTTGTCTTGTTTTCTGTTAACAACTCTCTTAAGTGTTGATATTTCAACAACAAAGAAGATGAAGAAGATTCTTTGATTTCTTTGATCCTTCTTAAAAGCAAAGACAAGATATTATCTTGTACGCGTTTGTCGTAATCAGAACGCCTTATTGGAATAACAGCAGTTTGAGCGGCCGCGCTTACCATAGATTTTCCTCCCAAACTTTGGAATTCATCTTTATCATACGATTATAACACTTTTTCAGGGAAAGTTTCCACATAATCATCCGTTTGATTGTAAATATTGTTTTAAATCTCTTGCAAGTTTTGCAATTGCATAGAGAATAACGATGAATTCCAGTCTGCCCAGAAACATCCCGATGGTTTGAACCCAAATCACCGGATCGGGCGCTGATGTACTGGTAATCCCCAAAGAAAGTCCTACTGTAGAAAGGGCAGAAGCATATTCAAAGGCAGATGACATCAAATCGTTGCCATGGGCGACTAAAACACCTACACCAATTACATAATTAAGCAAATACAACGTGGAAAAGATCAAAATACTTTTAAGAAGGGTACTATCTATCTTATATTCTATGTTTCCCTTGCAGGCTGAGGCATATTTTATTGTTCCTTTTGGCAGGAAGAATTTTTGTATTTCAATCCAAATCGCTTTAAACACAACAAAGATTCTAAACAGTTTTAACCCGCCTGATGTGGAGTCCATCATTCCACCAAAAATCATCAATAATGTGAGCAAAAAAAGAGGGAAATGACTCCAAACCGTTAAGTCGGTTGTTGCAAAACCTGTTCCTGTTAGTGCGGAAACCGCTTGAAATATCCCATGTCTGATTGATTCGCTGAGACTACTGTAAATGCTGCCAAAAACACCGATGATAATGAGGGGAATAATCAACAGGAGAATTAAAAGATACGTCCAAGGTTCAACGTTTTTCTTGAGTTGTCGAAAATCACCTGACCAAAGCAGATAATGAATCCCAAATCCTGTTGTTCCAAGGGTCATTAAAACGATGGTAATGATTTCAACGGAAACACTGCTAAATCCGCCTATACTCGAATGACTGGTCGAAAACCCTCCGGTTGCAAGAGCCGTAAGAGCATGATTAAAGGCATTGAAAGGAGTCATGCCGGCAAAAATGTAAGCCGTTATTCCGGCAACAGCATAGGAAAAATAAATCACCAAGATGATTTTTGCGGATTTTTTGATATGGGGCTGAAGATTATCCATTCTTCCCTCAGCGGCATAAACCCCGGAACTTACACCACCACCAATAGAAGAGAGCATGATGATGGCAAAACCCGCACCGCCGAAATACTGCATCAAACTTCGCCATACGAGAAATAACTTGGATATACGTTCCTCATGGACAAGTGTTAAACCCGTTGTGGTCCATCCGCTGGTGCTTTCAAATATGGCGTGGGATAAGCTTAATATGTTTGCAAACACAAACGGAAGAGCTGAAAAAAAAACAGCTCCCATCCAAACGAAAAAGGTGATGATAGCCCCTTCATGTATGGTAAGTCTGCTATTTTGAGTTCCTTTCCCAAAAAAAAACCACAACACATAGCCCAATAAAAATGAAAGAGCAGCAGCCTCTACAAAGTATATGGCATTTGGAATCTCATGTGGGAAAAACAAACAAAAGACAAGAGGAACAAGTAAGAGGATGGCAAAACTCATGAACATCCATCCAAGACTCCCTAAAATGGTTTTATACTGGAGCTTTAGATAGCTTTTATAGGCCATGTTAATCCTTCCCGGAAATAATCTTGACTGTCTCTGTTTGAACAGAAGGTTTACACATGATCGCAACCCGGTCACCGGGTTTTAACACAGATTCACCATGAGGAACAATTAATTCCTCATCTCTGGTAATAGCCCCCACGATCGATCCTTTGGGTAAGCCAAGTTCTTTTAGCATAATCCCTTTTGCCGGGAAGTCCTCTTCAATGGTTAACTGTATAACAAGCCCTTTCCCTTCTTCAAAGGACATAATATTAGTTAACTTGGAAGAAACACGTTGCTCGATCAAACCAGAAAGCATCTCGGTCATACTAATGACATTTTTAATTCCCAGTCGATTAAACACTTCAACATTTTCAGGGTCGTTGACCAGAGTATAAACATTCGTGACATTCAGTACTTTTATACATAATTGGGATATAATGAGATTATCCTCATCTTGAGGGGTTAAGGCGAGAATGATGTCGTTTTCAAAGATCTCCGCACGTTGTAATATCTCTATTTTGCTGGCATCACCGTTGATGACGAGCGCTTTGATTTCTCTGGACAATTCTTCACAGTGCTTTTTATCCTTGTTGATCACAACAACGTTGGAGCCTTTAGAAATAAGCATTTTTGCCAAATTATAGGTAATTCTTCTCCCTCCGGCAAGGATAATTTTCACGTATTTTCCTCCATCATCTTTTCAAAAGTCTTATTGAAAAAGGTTTCAGCCAATATCATGGGAATAATGACTTTGACGTTGATCTGTTTGAACAATTCTACATTATCGGGATTATAAATCCTGGCAATAACATGTGGGGTATGGTACACTTCTTTGGCTACCTGTGAAACCATATAGTTAATGTTATCGTTATTGGTAAATGCCAAAACCATATCCGCTTTGTCTACTTTAGCCTTCTTTAACACTTCGATCTCGGTAGCATTTCCGACAATGGTAAATCCTGTAAATTCAGGTGAAAGATGTTCAAAGCTGACTTCATGTTTGTCAATGACAACAACACTGTGTCCTTTGTTTGAAAGATTTCCAGCTATCTTTGAGCCAAGTCTTCCGCATCCCACCACAATGATATAAAGATTATTTTTCTTAGCCATTTTCAGTTTCCTTTTGATTCTGTTCTTTTTTTTTCACTTTCCATTTCAGAAAGTACTTCTTCTATCTGCTTTTTTGCTGGTTCATAACTCTCATCAAGAGCGAGCGAAGCCTTGAAATGTCTTAAAGCGTTGTGATTTTTTCCTTCTTTCAAGTATTTTAAACCCATTAGATAATGGGGAATGGGAGAGGAAGGATAGGAGGAAAAGATAGCTGAAAGATATTTTTCGGCTTCACTGAAAGCATGTTGTTGGATCAGTCCTTTCACGTATTGGGCTGTTTCTTTAATATCTATTCTCTTCTTCAACATTTCTTTCGCTGCATTTTTTATCTCTTCAGGTGTAAAAGGTTTGGTAATAAAATCCATAATCCCTTTCTGGAAACAGTTGATGATCTTCTCTGCGTCTGTATAAGCGGATACAACGACAGTCGGTAAATTCATTGATTCCTCATTCATGGCATCAAGGAGGTCAAATCCATCCATTCCCGGCATTTTTAAGTCCGTGAAGATTCCATCATACCTGTTTTTAAATAATGCTTTTAGAGCCTCTTCTCCATTTGCCACTGAATCGGCTTGATACTCTACTTCCTCAAGCGCCTTCTTGATCATATTGCGTATCTGAGTTTCATCATCCACTATCAAAAAGATTGGCATATTCCAACTCCCAAAAGAACAAAATTCAGATTTATTATAACATCAATTTTAATATTCTTTCTAAACAAACTCCTGAGTCCATCCATTGAAAAGCCCATACCTTTCCATTATATCGATAGCCTGAGAATATTCTTCCTCAGTTATTTTCCGGTTTATTTCGGGAAATGCTTTTGTATTGTAAACGGGAAAATACTGTGACATCAGTGAAATATTTACTGTTGGGGATAGTTCTTCAGTGATGAAGGCCATCGCCTGCTCGGTACCTGATATACTTTCGGGAAGAACCAAATGCCTAACGATCAACTCTTTAGACCCTTTCTGTCGAAACATTTCCCTAATGGCCCTTTTGGACTGGGTCCAATAATCCCTAACACCTGAATACTTAAGGCCTGCAGAATCATCTGTGTATCGTATATCAGCGAGATAGATATCCACAACACATTCAAGTGACTTAATGACCTCAATATTTTCATAACTACTGGTATTATAAACGATTGGAATTGTTAATCCTCTTGGAATGGCAAAAAGAAGTGCTTCAAGAATACTTGGCAAATGCGGGGAGGGTGTAATCAAATCTAAATTGGAACATCCTGTCTCCTGTAAATGTAAAAAGATTTCCCCAAGTTCTTGAGATGTATATTCCTTTCCGTTATTCTTTTGACTGAAGGCAAAATTCTGACAATAACAACATGTCATGGAACAGCCCGAAAAAAAGACAGCGCCAGCCCCGCTTCCTTCTATCAATGGGGGCTCCTCACCTGTATGTACAACCGCGTTGGTGAGTCTTGCCTTTTCAGATTGTTGACACAAGCCTCTGGACACTTTGCGGTTAACCCCACAATTTCTTGGACACAGTCTGCAAGATTCGATATGCCCCTTTAGCCTGTTATAAACCCGTTCAAGTTCTCCTGATTGATAGCTTGAAAGATAATTTCCCTTTTGCGGAAGGTTCAACTTGCCTGCCTCCTTTTTTAAAAACATCCAATGATAACACAAAAGCCCTCACCAATGTGAGGGCTTTTGTGTCCTTTATAATCAACGGGAATTATTTCAGACTAATCTTTACAGGTGTTGGATTCTCCAGATTATCGCTGACAGGACATCTTCTTTCGATTGTTTCCAACCATTTATTCAGTGTTTGTTCGTCAGCATCTGAATCTACATTGACATTCACCCTAATCTCTTGATAGCCGGGTCTGACATCGTTTGATTTACCCATAAACGCTGCAGGATCCAATTCTCCTTCAAGATCAAATGAAAGGAATTTAATCTCGAAACCCATCTCTTTTGCTACCATATTACCCACTACGTTTAAACAACCCGCAAGTGCTGCGAGAACAAACTCAACAGGATTCGCACCCTCATCCGTTCCCCCAAGTTGTGCGGGCTCATCAACGATTAAAGTAAACTTACCCGCTTTTACAGTGATCTTTGTTGCGTTTTCGCTTATTCCACTAACTGAAAACTTAGCATTTGGCAATTTTATCAACTCCCATAATAATATTTGTGATATCATAAGTGTAGACGCAAAGGTAATTAATTATATTACATATATATAAGCTGGTGAAATAGAATGATCATAACAATATGTGTGCTCGCAGCAGGAGAATCAAAACGTTTTAGAGGGGAGAAACTCCTTTCCTGTTATGGCAAAAAAACTGTTTCAGAAAATGTATTAGACTTAATAAACACATTAAAAGGTGATGACTCAACACAGCTTCTAAAGTTTCTGATAACAAAACCTAAATTGTTTGAATTCTTCAACATCAAAACCTCTCAGGAGTGGCGAGTGATTAGCAATGAAAACTATAGAGAGGGCATGTCTACTTCTCTTAAATTGGGGATTTTAGAAGCAATCAAAAACAAATCGGATTATTTGCTGTTATTTTTGGCAGATATGCCAAAGATTAAAAAAAACACCGTTGATACTGTTATGAAGCAAATAATTCAATCTTCCGGTAAGATTATTCGCCCGGTTTTTTTCGGAAAACCTGGTTTCCCCGTGGCATTACCAAGGTATCTATTTGATGAACTGACTCTTCTGACAGGTGATGTTGGTGCTAAAGCAGTTATAGATAGGCATAAAACGTGTTTATTAAATGTAGAAAGTTCAGACATCGGGTGCATTTTTGATATAGATGAAGTTATAAGGAGTAATGATGAGTAATATTCATATAATTATATTTATTTACTGTTATACTTATAATATGCGCTATTATCGGGTTTGAATATATGAATAATTTTTAGTATCATACATTTAGCACTTAAGGCACGAGAGTGCTAAAATTTAAGGAGGTGTCACGATGAGAATTAAACCTTTAGGTGACAGAGTTTTAATTAAGCCTATTTCAGAAGAAAAAAGAACAGAAGGGGGATTAGTACTTCCCGATACAAGCAAAGAAAAGCCTCAAAAGGCAGAAGTGATCGCCATAGGAAAACTTGAAGACGTCGATTTAAACGTGGGCGACAGAGTGATCTTCTCCAAATATGCCGGTACGGAGATTAAGATCGATGGGGAAGATTATATCCTGATTGATTCCGGCGATATACTTGGCCTTATTGAAGGTTAAGAGTCGATTAAACAATAAAAGGAGGGAATTATTATGGCAAAGTTAATGAAATTTGACGAAGATGCAAGAAGAAGTTTACAAGCAGGAATGAATCAGTTGGCAGATGCCGTGAGAGTTACATTGGGACCCAGAGGCAGAAACGTTGTTCTTGAAAAGAGTTGGGGAAGCCCGACTGTAACCAACGATGGTGTATCGATTGCGAAAGAAATAGAACTTGAGGATAAATTCGAAAACCTTGGAGCACAGTTACTCAAAGAGGTTGCCTCAAAAACAAATGATGTAGCCGGTGACGGAACCACAACCGCTACTGTACTTGCAAGTTCAATTGCCAAAGAAGGCATGAAAAACATAGCAGCCGGCACCAACCCGATGATCATGAAAAGGGGTATAAAAGCCGGAGTCGATGCTGCTGTCGAAAGCATCAAAGGCGCAAGTAAAAAAATCGAAAGCAAAGATGACATCGCTCACGTTGCCAGTATCAGTGCCAACAACGATGACGAAGTCGGATCCTATATTGCAGAAGCTATGGATAAGGTTGGAGAAGATGGCGTTATAACTGTCGAAGATTCAAAAACAATGGATACATTTGTTGATTTCGCAGAAGGTATGCAATTTGACAGGGGCTATATTTCACCCTATTTCGTCACGGATACGGAAAAGATGGAAGTTGTCCTCAAAGAACCTCTTATTCTGATTACCGACAAAAAGGTTACAGCTATCAAACCTATCGTACCGCTTCTTGAAAAAGTTGCACAGTCTGGAAAACCGTTACTCATTATCGCTGAAGACGTTGAAGGCGAAGGACTCACCACATTGGTTCTGAACAAACTTAAAGGTACACTGGATTCCTGTGCCGTTAAAGCACCCGGATTTGGTGACAGAAGAAAGGCCATGCTTCAAGATATCGCAATTCTCACAGGCGGAACAGTTATCAGCGAAGAAGTAGGTTTGACACTTGAAAACGCCACCCTTGATGACCTTGGGCAGGCAAATGTAATCAGAATCAAGAAAGATGATACCATCATTGTTGACGGTCACGGAAAACCAGAAGAAATCAAAGAGAGAATCAGTCAGATCAAAAAACAGATTGAAAATACAACTTCTGACTATGAAAAAGAAACGCTTCAGGAAAGAATGGCCAAACTCTCCGGCGGTGTTGCCGTCATCAAGGTTGGTGCAGCTACAGAAACTGAATTGAAAGAGAAAAAACATAGAATCGAAGATGCACTCAGTGCAACCAGAGCTGCTGTTGAAGAGGGAATTGTTCCCGGTGGTGGTGTCACATTATTGAGAGCGAAAAAAGCCGTCGAAGCGATTGCAGAAACACTCACAATCCCCGAAGAAAAAATTGGCGCTTTAATCGTGGCA
>CAYUYU010000009.1:23679-28011 GCA_964449405.1 uncultured Thermotogaceae bacterium | reverse complement strand
CAATCCAAGTGGTTGGAGACTTGAAAAGATTTCAATGGTTTTTTTGTCATCCATTGGAACATCTAACGGGTTGAGGTTAGTGATATTCTCAAGGTAACGCATAAATGTGGGATCGTCATGACCGAGGGCATCAATTTTCACCAAATCATCATGGATAGAATGATAATCAAAATGAGTTGTCTGAACGCCTGAATTCCTATCATTTGCAGGATGTTGGACCGGCGTAAATTCAAAAACGTTCTTTGATTTTGGTACGATCATCAGTCCTCCAGGATGCTGACCGGTAGTTCGTTTCACACCTGCTATTTCCTGTGCAATCCGTTCTTTTTCAATATCTTTAATGGGTTGTTCTGTTGCCTCTTCAAAACGAAGAACATATCCATATGCTGTTTTATCAGCAACTGTACTAATGGTGCCGGCTTTGAAAACATGGTCTGATCCGAACAGCTCTTCAATATACTTATGAGCTTTGGTCTGATATTCACCTGAAAAATTTAAGTCAATATCGGGCACTTTGTTGCCATTAAACCCCATAAAGGTCTCGAAGGGAATTTCCTGGCCGAACTTCTGCATTTTTGTTTCACATTTAGGGCAAGTTTTTTCCGGTAAATCATAACCAGAAGAGATTCCTTTGATTTTAGCAAATTCGGTTTGCTTACACTCAGGACAAACGTAATGAGGGGCTAATGGATTGACTTCCGTGATACCCATCATGGTTGCAACCAAGGAGGAGCCGACAGATCCTCTCGAACCAACTAAATACCCGTCTTCCATAGATTTTTTTACAATCTTTTGAGCAATCAGATATAAAACCGAAAAACCATTACCTATGATGGCGTCCAGCTCGAAGTTAAGTCTCTCTGCCACCTCTTTGGGGGGAGATTCTCCGTAAATTTCGTGCATTTTTTTATAAGAAATATTCCTAATTTCCTCATCAGCTCCATCCAATTCTGGTGTATGAAGTTTTCTTGTAATAGGCTGGATATCTTCTGTTTTTGCCACTAACCCTTTAGGATTGTCAATGACGATTTTCTTAGCAGCTTCCGGTGAATCTGTTATCTTTTGTGCAATATCAAGCATCTCTTTCGTTGTTCTTAATTGTAAGTTCGCTGATTCGAACATATCGGGCGAGAATTTTTTATTACGTCTGCGTAGTGCTTTTTCGCTGATTTTCATGATAGACCACGGCTTTTTGTTCTCTTTTTTCAAGTAATGGGCGTTTCCAGTCATAATACAGTCAAGACCCATTTCTGAACTGAGTTTATAAAACACCCGATACATGTTCAACATCTTGTCATAATTCAACCCTTCTTCCATCTGCGTATAGGCATCAGGAGGCATGATTTCAATAAAATCGTAAAATTGAGCAATCTCTTTCAACTCTGCTTGGTCATATCCATATCGATACGCTGAAGCAAGTTCACTCATTGGACTACCTGTTCCAATCAGCAACCCTTCTCTATTTTGAGAGAGTATTTCTTTCGGGATTAAGGGTACTCCTTTACCAAAATATTTGATATGACTCTCAGTTACAAGTTTATATAAGTTAAAAAGACCTTTCGCATTTGTCACATAAAGGGTAAAGTCTTTTCCAAAGAGTTTTTTTAAATCCATCTCACTTTTTAACGAATCTAAATCATTGAGATTTTTCTTCCCTCTGTTTCTTGCAATATCAACCAAGGAAAGAAAAACTTTTGCGGTGATATCAGCATCATCAAGCGCTCGGTGATGATTAAACTCTTCAAGTTTTAACGCTTTGACCACTTTATCCAAAGAATTGCTTTTCATGCTTAATAACGCTCTTGACAATGAAAGGGTATCGATATAGGTCGTGTTGAAATCTTTATTCAAAATAGTTCTCACTTGTTGTTTTAAAAACCGGTAATCAAAGTTGGCATTGTGCGCAACTAAAATACTGTCTTCTATAAACTCTAAAAAATCAGGAAGCACCTCTTCAATAAAAGGCTTTCCTTTCAACATATCATTCGAAATACCTGTTATATCTGTGATTTTTGAAGAAATATCTGTTTTTGGATTGACAAGCGAAGAAAAAGTATCCACCACTTCTCCATTTTGTATTTTCACCGCTCCAAATTCGATAATCGTGTCATTCAAGGGACTCAATCCGGTGGTTTCAAAATCGAAAACCACATATTGCCATTCTCCCATCTCTCTTTGATCAAAAAGGTCTTGATTCAACAATACTTTGTTGTACACAATTGGGGTCACGTCAACCAGGTAACCTTCCATCCCGAAAACAGGTTTTATCCCCTTCTTGACACATTTTTCATACAAATCAGGGAAGGCCTGTACAACGCCATAATCGGTAACTGCCAATGATTCCCAACCCCATTTCGATGCGGTTTCAATATAATCATCAATCTTCAGAATTGAATCCATCGCACTCATCTGAGTATGCGCATGAAGCTCGATTCTTTTTTCCAATGCATCATCTACGAGCTCTTCTTTCTTCGGAGCCAATTTTGCTTGATCGATAAAAAAGGAAGGTTTTTGAGTTCTGTTATCCAAAGTGGCTTTACCTACTGCAGTGATCCTCGCACCGTTTTTAACATGTTCATTCAACCATTTTGCACATTCTCTAAAGGCAATACATTTTACGGAATCACTTCCATCATATAAACCCAATGTAGCCACCAATGAATTGTCTCTATATTCAAAGGAAAAAACTTCTCCTTCAATTGTAAACGTTGCTCTATTGAAAACCATTTGATAAATTGGTGTAGGCACATCTGCAAAACTTGCCTTCTCTGATTTCCATTGATTTTTTTTAGGTATCTTTTGGATACTTTCCCTTTCCTGTCCTTGCATCTCAGGGATATACTTATCTTCATTCCTTGTTTCATCTTCTTCATCAAGAACAAAGGTTACATCTACCTGTTGATGAATGACCTGTTCAATGGCTTGTGTCAGCATGTTTTTATGCTTCTTAATCTTATTGAAAACGAACGGATTGGGGACATGACAACAGACACTATTTTCGGTTTTAACCTTTATGTAAACAGCATCTGTAACATATGAAAAACTACCGTTTACGATTTCTAATATCTTTTTCCATCTCAATACCGTTTCTCCCGCTGGGGTTAATGCTTCATTTTTAAAATTGACTTTGAAGTCACATCTGAAATAGGCTTTTAAAGCCTCAGACATGATATCCAATGCCTCAGGGGAAACATTCTCCAAACAATTTATCTCAAGTATACCGTATTCTACTTCTCCGTTCAGTTCAAAGAAAATACGATTGATGATCCCGTCAAATTCAATTTCTCCAAGTCCCAATCTATTCAATAAATTCGCAATCGGTATTTCAATCTCTTGAATCTCAACAACCATAATACCTCCAATAAACAGTTGTGTTAGAATTTAACATAAACATTCGGATGTTTAACTTCTGTGTGACCCTCTGGAATTGGCATGGCAAATGGCAGCAGCCAGTGCATCTGCTGCATCGTCCGGTTTTGGAGTTGACTGCAATCCAAGAAACATCTTCAAAACCCTTTGCATCTGACCCTTTTCAGCTCTACCGTTTCCTGTTACCGCTTGTTTGATTTCAAAAGGGGTGTATTCAAAGATACTCAATCCTTCTCGAAAAGAGACTAATTGGATAACCCCTCTTGCCTCACTTACGGCAAGAGCGGTGGTAACATTTTTAAAAAAGAATAATTGTTCGATTGCAAGCTCTTCAGGCTTGTACCTTTGAATGATCTCTATGATAGATTCAAAAATCTCATTTAATCTGTAAGACAATTTCTTCTTTTTAGTTGTTTCGATTACACCATGCGCCGTATGGCTAAATTTATTTCCTGTTAACCGAATAATCCCAAACCCCACACGTCCATATCCAGGATCAATCCCAAGTATGGTTATCGTTTTCTTTTCTATAAAAATGCAACCCCCATAAAAACTCCAAAAAAGGGGCGCTTCAACTTGCGAAACAAACCCCTTCTGATTTGATTATACTTAAAAATACCAATTAAAAGATTTTTTCTATCTTACAAAAAGAAAAAAATCGGCATGAGATTTACCAATTTAATTTTAAAGGGCACTTTTTTTCATCCTCATTATCATAGTCAGCGGATATTGTGGCAATTAACAATTGAACCAATGATTCTAAATCTTCCATCCGATAAATCGTATTTCTTTTTTTCCTGACGTCTCTAATGCCTTTGGTATAACCGGCAACAAATCGTTTAAACTGGCCTAAAGCTTTTAACGGCGAATAATCTTCCAGCAACAACTCCACATGTCTGAGTATGGTATTTTTTTTCTCCTGCAGACTGATTCTCTTAGGCGTGGTACCATGAAGAACATCAT
>CAYUYU010000009.1:0-23669 GCA_964449405.1 uncultured Thermotogaceae bacterium | reverse complement strand
GAAATAATCCAAGGATTACCAAAGGTTCCCCTTGCGAAAAGTACACCCCTCACAATATTTTGCTCTTCAGCAATTTTTTTAACTGTTTCAGGGTCAAATACATCTCCAGTCCAAAAAATTTCACACCGCTCTGTTTTGATATCACTTAACACAGAAAGATCTGCAGTTCCTGAATACATCTGTTCAACTGTTCGTCCGTGAATCGACACAAAATCCACACCATGTCGATCACATATGTTGATGACTTCATGATAATTTTCGTAACCTTCCCAGCCTTTTCTGATTTTTACACTCAGGCTTTTATCCGTTTTATTTACGACAGCCTTTACTGCCTTGATGATTTCGGTCAATCTTTCTGGATCGTTCAGCAAAGCTGATCCTGAACCGTTTCGAACAATTTTTCTCACCGGGCAAGCAGCATTTATATCAATTCCCGTTACTTGAGGATAATGGTTTAAAATATAATCAGCTGCTCGCTTAAAATCAGGCACGTTATTGCCATATATCTGAACAATACAAGACTCCTTTTTATCCGGCAGAAGATTAAGTGTTCCATTATCCAACCGTGCTATGCCTGTGGCATTGATCATCTCTGTAAATATGATATCCACAGCATAGGAATTAATCTCTCGAATTAATTGGCGATAAGCTCTGTTCGTTACTCCGGCCATTGGGGCAAGAACCAATTTGATTTTTTCCGCCGATTTCATGTCTATACCACGATCAATCTTCATTTATCAACGAATCTGCAATTTTATCTGACGCATCACCTTTTCCGAAGGGATTTGATGCAATTGACATCCTTTGATACAGCGAATGGTCTTCAATCAACCTGGCCCCGTTTTCATAAACGGATGCTTCATCTGTTCCTATCAACTTTGCTACTCCTGAATGAATCGCCTCGGGTCGTTCGGTGGTCTTGCGTAAAACCAAAACCGGTTTACCTAAAGAGGGTGCCTCTTCTTGTACTCCACCTGAGTCACTGATGATAAAACGGCAATCTCTCATCAAAGCGACAAAATCAAGATATTCAACGGGTTCAGTCAGATAAATATTTTCAATCCCCTTTAATTCCCGTTGTACAACATCCCTGACAGCCGGATTATAATGAACTGGAAAGATTAGTTGATAATCATCATACTGACGAAGCAACCTTTTGATACCTTTCATGGTATGAATCATTCGTTCTCCGTGATTTTCTCTTCTGTGCATGGTCATGAGAATATATTTTTTATCTTTCATGCCGTATTTATTCACGATCTCATCCAATTTCCGGCTTTTTTTCTTGATAATCCATAAAAGGGCATCAATAACCGTATTACCGGTTAAAACGATTCTTTTTTCATCAATGCCGTCTTTGAGAAGATTCTCTTTTGCATTTTCAGTTGGAGCAAAATGAAGTGTTGCCAATTGAGAGGACATCCTGCGGTTCAGTTCCTCTGGAAAAGGGTCCAAGCGATCAAAAGAGCGAAGTCCTGCCTCAACATGACCTACCGGTATCTTATGATAAAAGGCAATCAAAGACCCTATAAAGGTAGAAGTGGTATCTCCTTGAGTAAGAATCCAGTCAAAAGACTCATCTTTAAAGACCGTATCAATGGCCTCACATAATCTGGCAGTCAATCCGGCAAGACTTTGTCTATGCCTCATCACATTTAAATCATAATCGGCATTTAACGAAAAAAGAGATAAAACCTGATCCAACATTTCTCTGTGTTGACCGGTCGCTATTACTTTCGTGTCAACTCCACGTTCAATTAATTTATGATACAAAGGTGCCATTTTTATAGCCTCAGGCCTTGTACCGAATATCATCCCAACTTTCAACATATCACCTCATATAATACCGTTCAAAATGTTTAAAACACTCCATATTATCACACTGATAAGCAATACCCTTTTCGCTCAACATTTCCATGGCCTTGAGCCCAACAGGATCGTTCAATTTCGCCAAATAAGTGGCCACATGCAAATGCAGACATTTGATCCCTAGTTGGTCTCTTATACCACCAATTCCCATTTCCAAAGCGTCTTTATACCTTTCTAAAATACCTTTATAATGCAATAGAGAATGATTCAATCGGTCTCTTCTCTCTTTTGCATAAAAGGCATCTACCTCTTGATAAGCCTTTGTGTTCTTTAATCCATCCAGCTTGGTTATTGTCCCTGCTTCTTCCAGTTTTGAAAGATGATACTTTAAATGGGGACAAACCAAATAATAGGTGGTTGGAAAAGGTTCCCCATCCTTCAACGGGAAACTTTCGATCACCTGACTAAAGCCATATGGACATCGTGTCACACATCGATAATAATTTGACGGCAGGTTGCGTTTTTCCATCTGTTTGGGTAAAACCACCTGATCCATATTTGCCCAATTCAAGGAATAAAGTTGTGCAGTGGATTCTTCAAGGGATAATTCATCGTTGTCCCACAAGTTCGTAAAACCTACATTTAAAAAGCTTTGAACCCAGTTCTTTTTTGAAAAAGGAACTGCAACACTGATCACTTTACAACCGTAATGAGCGGCAGCCTCTTGTAAATGTGGCCATATCTTTTCAAGCCATTCACCAGGCTGTGTATAGAGACAAATCGAAAAAAGCTCATGCTCATGTTCATGCAAACCAGCGATTAATTTCCCTTCATCACATTCATACAGGTATTTCTCTGCAAGGTACTCAGTCGAGGGATAAAATGTCCAGGCATCGACAATAGCCTGACCCGTTGCAAAAAGTAATTGATTGAAGTCCTTTTTGGATCTGGAAATTTCTTCGGGAAAAATAGGTCTGATGTTTATATCCTTTTTCAAAGAAACGGTTTTTGAATCCGTTTTAACGGCCTTTTCCAATAAATAGAAACCATTTATCTCTTCAAAAAATGCCTTTTTGGATAAATGAATACTGTCCTTGGTCTGCGAAAAGATCAGAGCCATGTATGTTTTCACACCACGTTTCAGGACTTCTCTCATGATCTCTTTGGTGATGAGTTTGGCCAACCCTTTGCCTCTGTAATCCACATGGACACGCAAACCTTCTCCGTATGCCACATCATTGAAAATAGTTGCATGGTCAATGGCACAAATTTTATCGTTTTGAGTATCCCGTACAATCAAAAAGGGATCTGTGATATTTAACCATCTGTCCAACAAAGAGGGAATATAATCATTACCATCCCATATTTGAGAACAAAGCTCAATAATTCCTTTTTTATCCTTATAAGTAGGTCTTTCCACACGATAACCCAATACTGTCACCTCAAAAAAAGGGATACATACAAGTCATGTATCCCATCATATCATTCATTTTTAAAATTGATCGTTCAACTCATGTGATAAAAAGCCTAAGCTTCTCCACCCGGATTCTTAAACTTATATCCTTTTCCCCTTACGGTCATAATATATTGTGGATTAGAAGGATCTTCTTCGATTTTGGTCCTCAATCTTCTGATATGAACATCCACCGTGCGTGTATCTCCATAATAGTCATAACCCCAAAGACTGTCTAATAATACATCTCGACTGAATACCTTACCCTCATTCTCAGCTAAAAATCTCAAGAGTTCAAATTCTAAAGGCGTCAGATTTTTAGCCTCTCCTCGCACCAAAATTTCATATCTTTCAAGATCAATCTCGAGATCTTTAACAGCGATTCGTTTTGGTTTTTCAGCCTTTTGTTCCAAAGACCGTTGTATTCTCCTGAATATAGCCTTAATCCTTACAAGGACTTCCCTAACACTAAATGGTTTGGTGATATAATCATCTGCTCCCAGTTCGAGTCCAAGGATTTTGTCGAATTCTTCGGTTTTTGCAGTCAGGAAGATAATTGGTTTATTCTGATGCTTTTCATGTGCCCTAAGTTTTCTGGTTAAATCAAAACCATCCACATCAGGTAACATAACATCAATGATAAACAGATCAATGTCTTCATCATTATCGGCATACTCCATAGTCTCTTCTGCGTTATATGCCTTTAAAACCTCATATCCGTCTTTTTTTAAATTGTAGCTTAGAAGTTCAACAATGGAAGGTTCATCATCGACTACCAATATTTTTCTTTTCATGCGTTTCAGCTCCTTTTATTATTTTTTATTCAATCGTATTTTCTGACGCTCAATAAAGATTTTAACATAATTACAAAACATTTTCAAGTTTTATCGATACAAAGAAAAAGGATTTACAGTTAACATAAGAACTAAACATGAGTAGTATCTGTAAATTTCTATTTATAAGCATTACGCAGGAACTTACTATAATTGAAGCAACGAATATCCTTCGTTTTCTATACAATTAAATTTACTTCTTATGATTTTTCCGCGATTTTCTTAATGTACGCTTTCCTAATTATAAGCACGATATGTTAAAATCAACAAAATGATATAAAAGGGGACAATATGGATAGTATTTATATCGCAAAAGATTCTGATTCAAAACTAAGTGGACAAGAAGCATCAAATGTTTACAAAATTATGTTAAATGGTAAAAACACGCTTATTAAAGCTGAAGATGGACGAATGATTTTAGGCGATTTGGCACAATTTAACTTCAACCCAATTCAACAGGCCTTCCACCAATATTATAACGGCGGAAATGCTGTAATTGCTACACCAACCGGTTCGGGAAAAACTGTTGTTGCCTTTATGGCGATGCAAAAACGCTTGAAAGATGGTCAGAAGGTAAAACGAACCATTTATTTGTCACCGACCAGAGCCTTAGCAAGGCAAGTTTATCAGGATTTAAAGGGAACTCAGTTCAGAATATACCTTCGCACAGGTGAGAATAAAATAGATGTCAAGGATAATTTTGATATTGTCGTTGCAACTCCTGAAGCTTATTTGGCTTCTCGTCATTCCAATTCTTCTTGGACACAATCTGCTGAACTTATCATTATCGATGAAGCCCATATGTTAGTACAAAACTCCCGTGGTATCGTCTATGAAGAATGCGTTGTTCATGCCCTTGGTGACAAAAAAACGCTGTTATTGCTTTCTGCCACTATGCCGGATGCGCTGGAAATGGCAAATTGGATCAATGCCTCCTTGCTGATTGAGAGTGATTGGAGACCGTTGCCCTTAGAACGGTCGTTTGTTAAAATTTCAGCTCCAAGCAGAAAAAACCGTAAAAAGATTGCCAAAACAATTTACACTCAGCTTTTGGAGGATAATATTCAAAAGGGCATTAAAACCATGATCATTATTCCTTCCAAAAAAAGTGGTTGGTATTTGCTTGAAGGGTTTGAAGAATTGGGTATTCCGGTACTAAATCAAGCCGTTCCTTATATCAAGCGAACCCTTGAACATAACTCTGTTGTTGCCTTTCACAATGCCGACATCCCCATCGAAGAACGTCACGAAATAGAAAAATCCTTTAAAGATCCGGACAATCCCCTTACGGTCTTGGTCTCTACCCAAACGCTTGCCTATGGGTTCAATTCTCCAACTGATGACATTCTCATCTTTGTCAAATATTCACCCTATAATGAGGATAATTTGTGGCCTACTTTTTTGGATATTCTACAATTTGAAGGAAGAGCTGGTAGAAAGGGACATACAGTCAGAGGTTACGGAAAAGTACTGTTTTCCACAGGCAGTCGTGGAAGCAGGACACAGGAAATATTGGAAGAAAAATTAAAACGCGGATTGGATGATCAACTTGAAACAGCGCTTGATCGATCATTCAGCATCGTTTCTCAAGGTTATTCACGACATTTTAACACGTCCATTACCCGAGAATTGGGTGATATTGAACTGGCCGCTTTGGGAATTATGTCCGTGGATCCGGTGAGAATTCTTGATACCCACTATAAAAGCAACGACAAGAAAAAAGTTTTAAAAAAGGCTTATGAACGCTTAAGGGAAATTAAAATGTTAGAGGAAGGGAACATCACACAGTTGGGCATGTTAACAGCATCTTACATGTTGAATCCCGAAAAGGTTTCGCAATTTTTCAGCGTTATACCAAAAACACATGATGGAGAATCCAATCGTGCATCCTTTTGGAGCAGATATGAAGCAACAGCTGTTTTAATTCCCACAACAGGTACGATTCCCACACATTATCCGCCCTTTTTACCAATCTTTCCTGGAATGTGGAATATTGCAACTGTTTCAGGCAATTTCCCAGATACTGGGATCATGCAATATGGATTAGGAACAGTAGCTATGAGAATCGGCTTGGGTTATAAAGAGAACACAGCCACCGCTATGAGGCAACGGCCTCCCGCTTGGACCTCCTCTCTTGCCAACGACATGCAACTCATCCTGAGTTTTATTCGCCAAGGTGCAGGCAAAGGATTCTGGCCAGACCTTAGTGAAAATGAATATCAGCGAATCATGCGCTCGCTTACTTTCGGTATTCATCCCTATTATTCTCTGCTAACTGAAATTACAGGCATTGGTAGTATACGAGCCAGTATTCTCAGTCTTGTTGCGATGAATGCCGGAATTGAATCCGATGTGGAGTTGGTGTTGAAAATTCTGACGGAAGAGAGAACTGTATTCGAACAGTGGTCGGAAGCACAACGTTATTTACAGACATGGTATTCTTTACAGGCAAACTGGCTGAAAGATGAGCTTGATACACCTGCTGAAATATCCATTACCGAACTGCTGAATCTTGATTATCAAACCTTTCAAGAAGCAGTATATTTGGTCCAAAAAGAGGCAAAAGAAAAGGGGAAAACATTCTATACAACACCTACACTAATCTATGAAAGACATCCGATAAAAGGTGTAGAAACGGTATTTCAACAAAATTTCCCGGATACTTCTCTATTCATTTTGCCCGATAATCAAAAACAATCGGATAAAGAGTCTGTGTACGCTCAATCCATTACGTTAGTTGGCAGTGATATTAAGGGGGCAATCAAGGGGAAAGTAAGATTATACGCGCCGGGAAGATTGCCTCCAGCAGCAATATTAGATTTCATACCACATTCTGAACCTTTTCTTGCCACTGATACCAGAAAATATATCTGGGTGGACTAAATCTTTTTTATTTTGGAATGGTATAATCGGCCTTGATCACTATTGAATCAGCTCGTTCAAAGCTGAATCAGCTCGTTCAAAGCAAAATCATGAAAGAGAAGCAAGTCCAATCTTGGAGGAAAACAATGAAAGTAGTCAAATTTGGAGGGTCTAATTTAAAAAAAAGAGAAGACATTGCAAAACTTGTCAAAGTCATCAAGCGTTATGATAAACCATTGATTATTGTTATATCAGCCCTATATGGAATGACTGATACGATCATTTCAACCATTGAAAGCGTTCACAGAAACTTCGACTCAATTGATCAATTACAAGATACATTATTAACAGCCCATAAAGCAATCCTTACGGACTATCTTGAACAACCTCATGACATTAAACATACCTTCTGTGAACTTGAAAAGCGAGTCGAAGATTTAAAAAAATTTCTCCTTGGTATTCATTACATTGGTGAGGCACCTGAGTTTGTGAGGGATACAGTGCTTAGTTATGGTGAAAGGCTATCTGCTTTTACACTATATAAGATTTTGAATCAATTAACGATTACCACTATAGAAGCAACACCTGAGGAAATTGGTTTACTAACAGATGGTGAATTTGGTAATGCCAGTGTTGATTTTGACAAATGCTCTAGCCAGGTGGCTTCCTTTTTCAACGAAGATTTAATCTATATTGTACCAGGTTTTTACGGGATCTCAGAAGTGGGAAAGGTCAATCTTTTTGGGAGAGGAGGCAGTGATTATTCCGCAGCTGCTATCGCCAAGTGTGTTAAAGCACAATCGCTTGATTTGTGGAAAGATGTGAAAGGGTTCTTAAGTGCTGATCCAAAAATCGTTCCCAACGCATGGAACATCAAACGAATGTCTTATTTGGAAGCAGCTGAATTATCCTATTTTGGTGCTGAAATCATCCATCCTCGTGCATTTGAACCCTTGAAAGCTGACAATATCCCCCTCAACCTTTTCAATATTGAAGGTGATTTGGATACGATCAAACCTTTGACAGTCATTTCATCTAAGGCAGTAAAAACCAGTTTTATCGTAAAAAGTTGTTCCTATACTGATGATATTGGCATACTAAAACTAAAAGGTCCCGGTGTTGGTGTCAAACCGGGTATATTAGCTGATGTAACCAACGCAATGAAGTTAGAAGGCATCAACATCAAATCCGTTTTGACCTCTCAAACTATCATTTCCATATTATTATCTTCACATGATCTCTACAAAGCCTACCAACTTTTACAGAAATTAGATGTTCACGGTGTCAACGAAGTAGAAATAAAGGATGATATTTCTCTCATTGCCATCGTTGGTGAAGGCTTAAATGATACACACGGAATAGCTGCAAAACTTTTCAACGCCATATCTCGTAAAAGAATCAATGCAAAAATTGTTTCAATGGGCATCTCAGATGTTGCAAGCTATTTTATCGTTGATTCGCAACAGAGAAATGATGCCATAAAATCTATTCATGAGGAGTTTTTCAATGAAAAGCATTAGTGAGATAAATCATAAGATAAAGGAAAAACAGGCCGTCGTTCTCACAGCATCAGAAGCCAAAGAACTTGCTTTTGAAGAGGGTTCAAAGAGTTTGGCAGAAAAATGTGATGTGGTCACAACAGCCACTTATAGCCCCATGTGCTCATCAGGGGTCTTTATAAACACCGGGCATACAGATCCTCATATGAAAATGCAGCAGGTGTTTTTGGACGATGTTCAAGCGTATGGAGGTATTGCCACTGCTGATTTTTACCTTGGAGCCACACAGGAAAGTGTTTCCGACAAAACTTACGGTGGCGCTCATGTCATTGACAAACTGGTAAAGGGGGAATCAATCTCATTCAAAGCAGAAGGGACTCCAACAGACTGTTATCCAAGGAGTCATTTTTCGAAAGAAATGACGATCAATGATTTAAATCAAGTGTATTTTTTCAACCCGAGAAATTGCTATCAAAATTACGCAGCAGCTTGTAATTCTTCAGACAGAGAGCTCAAGACGTATATGGGATCTTTGTTACCTCATTGTGAAAGTGTTAACTTTGCTGGGTCAGGTGAAATTTCTCCTCTCATGAATGATCCATATCTTCAGACCATCGGCATTGGCACTCGTATATTTTTCTGTGGCGGGGAAGGCTTTATCAGCTATGAGGGAACTCAATACAATGGAGAGGTCAAACGAGACAAGAAGACACATCTGCCAGTCGCGCCCTCTGCAACATTGGCAATTACAGCGGATCTTAGACAAGTGAAACCTGAATTCATCGCACCGCTATACATACCCGGATATGGCGTAAGTCTGTATATTGCCATCGGTATTGCCATCCCGGTCATCAACTACGACATGGCAAATGCCCTTTCTGTTCGAAACAAAGACATTATTACCCAAGTACACGATTATGCAACGGGGAAAAGCATTGGAAATGTTAACTACCAACAACTCCATACGAATACGATCGTCTTGGGGGACAAGAGACCGGTCGCTAGAACCATGTCCAAAATACGCGATGCCTATAGAATCACAAAGATACTAAAAAAACAAATACTGGAAGGGCAATTTGAGCTAACCAATCCCGTCAAACAACTACCCCTCTACGGGAAGTGTTCACCGCTTGAAGATTAAAAAACTATTATTGGGCAATAACGCTTAGCTCAAAAAAAGCCGGTTAACCACAATTTTGTAATGTTAACCAGCATAAATATTATTTAATTGATTCATTGTTCGGAAGGACCAATGGAAACATCAGTACTTCTTAAATTTCCGGACGCTTTGACCTTTCTCCAAGCATATATTCCCAAAACAACAATTGTAATAATAAATGGCAAGGATTGGGTGAATTCATAAGGAATGTCAAAGATCTGCAGGGAATAGGACGCAGCTTCAGTGAAACCAAACAAGAATGATCCTGCAGCCACTCCAAAGGCATTCAACCCTCCCAGAGCCTGTGCGGCTAATGCAATCCAACCTCTACCCGCTGTCATATCCCTGGAAAACCACGACACATACCCCATGGAAAGAAAAAGTCCGCCTAAACTCGCAAGAAATCCACTTAACATCAAGGCGATGAATCTGGTTTTCACAACTGATATACCAACTGATTCAGCTGCATCGGGATTCTCCCCGACGGCTCTGATCCTTAAACCCAAAGGTGTTTTATACATTAAGTACTGAACCACGAAGATCAAAACAATCGCGACATAAGTAATGGCATGATGACCACTTAAAATATCACCCAAAACGGGAATCTTATCAATGATAGGAATGGTTAGATCCGGAATCAACAACGAATTCACCGAAGCTGAGGAACCCTTGTCACCAGTAAGCATGGCAAGAAAAAAGATCGTCCCCCCACTGGCAAAAATGTTTAAAGCAATGGCGGCCAAAATAATATCTGTCTTCAATTTTAAGGCAAAATATGCCAAAATCGCAGCCATCAATGTTCCTACGATCACTCCAAAGAGAATGGCCAGCCATAGGCTTCCGGTAAATCCACTAACGATTACACCGATGAAGGCTGACATGAGCATGATACCTTCCAATGCAATATTGGGAGTACCTGCTGATTCGGCGATTAATGCCCCCAACGCTGCAAGAAGGATTGGTGTTGTCACCCTTATTCCGGCTGCAACAAAATCCCAGGATAATATACCTTGAAGCATTTCATTCATTTTGCCTCACCTACTTGTACAGGGGTCGTAGTATTTTCGTTTCTTGTGGCCTCTTTGTTAATGGATTTCTGTTTCCATTTTGCAAGGAAGGCTTCTGCTGTAACAAGAAGTATAATTACCGCTTGTAAGATGGCGACAATCTCGGGTGCGATGTTTGTGTATCTTCCCATGATTTTTGCGCCTACTCTTATATACGACAGAAACAATGCTGCAAGAGGCACAAACAAAGGGTTGTTTCTTGCGAGAGTGGCAATAATAATACCATCCCAACCATATCCCGGTGAAAAAAGCCAAAGAAAACGACCGTGATAACCCAACAATTCAATGATACCTGCAGAACCAGCTACGGCACCTGCAGCTACTTGCACTTGAAAAATCATCTTAGAGGAATTGATTCCGGAATATTCTGCAAATTTAATATTATCACCAATCAGTTTTACTTTGTAGCCCCATGTTGTCTTTTTCATAATGAACCAAATCAGTGCTGTCATTCCCAAAGCAAAGAATATCCCAATATGCCATCGATACCTTTCATTTAGTAAGGGAAGCATGGCCTGTTGTTGGAATTCAAGAGATACAAGGGAACCAGCTGATGTATCTCTTAAAAAGGTCTTGATGATAAACAGGCCCATAAAAAAGGCAACATAGTTTAACATGAGAGATGTGACAAGTTCGGAAGCTTTTAATTTGGATTTCATAAAACCCGGAATCGCTGCAAATCCCGCACCAACGGACACAGCCACAAGAAGAACAAAAAGGGTTGAGATAAAAGGAACACCGGGAAAGTATATGGCTACAGCAGTAGCCACTGCTGCACCCAGAAACATCTGTCCTTCGGCACCAATGTTAAACTGTTTGGCAGTAAAGACCATCGAAACAGCAAGTCCCGTTATAATGATGGGAACTGACTCATTAATCCACTGAATAAAACCACTTTGGTTAAAAGCAGCACCTGTAAAACGCCATCGAATCAGAGCACCTGTTAAGAAATATTTATAAGCCTCATTAGCGCTGTCAAACGCCTCTTTCATTTTCTTTAGAAAGGCTATATTCGTTGAAGGAACACTGGAAATGAAGACAATGATATAACCAATTAATAATGCAATCCCAATAGAGATACCAATTCGATATAATGTAAACCGTTTGTCAGCTTTCATCATAGATCACCCATTTCTTCTTTTGGCATTTTCTTGATACCCAACATGTATTCACCTAATATTGTCTCATTGATTTGCTTGACATTTTTAAAATGAGCTACGATTTCCCCTTTGTACAAAACAATGATTCTATCAGCAACTTCCAAGAGCTCCGTTAAATCAGCAGAAACAAGCAGAACACCAAGATTATTCTCCCGTTCTCTGACCAATCTTCTCCTTATGAAATCTGCTGCTGCAATATCTATCCCACGAGTGGGTTGATCTGCAATCGTGATCTTCGAATAAGCTGTAAATTCTCTTGCAACGACCACTTTTTGAATATTCCCTCCCGAAAGCATTTTGATTTCAGTCTTGGCGTTATCTGTACGAATATCAAACTCCCGGACCATGTCTTGTCCTAACTGATAGACTTCTTTCCAATTTAAAACACCTTTTTTTGAGTAAGGTAGTTTTTTGAAGCGACCACTGATGACATTATCAGCAATGGACGAATCAGGTGCCACTCCTCTATCCATCCTATCAGAAGGTATATGGCTTAATCCTGCATCTCGACAGAATCCCGGATCAGTTTTCAAAGGTAATTCAACTTGATTCAATCTTATGTGTCCTTTTTCTCTGGGAAGAATTCCGGTGATGATTTGAACTAACTCAGTTTGACCATTCCCCTCCACTCCTGCTACTCCAAGTATTTCACCTTCTTTTAAGGAAAATGAAAGTCCTTTTAATGACTTGACCCCATCCGCTCTTGTATACTCCAAATTGTTGATCTCCATCAATTTCTTACCGGTTTGAGCAGGCTCTTTTTCGATTCGGATATCAACATCTCTTCCTACCATCATTTTTGACATCTCGATTTCTGAGATATCTTTGACTTCTGCAGTCCCAACTACCCTTCCTCTTCTTGTCACCGTAATCCTGTCCGCTATTTCCTTCACCTCATTGAGCTTATGGGTGATAAAAATAATGGTTTTGCCCTTTTCAGTCAGTTTTTTCAAGGCTTTAAACAAATCAACCGTTTCTTGTGGAGTTAAAACAGCAGTAGGTTCATCAAGGATGATAAGGTTGGCTCCACGAACCAAGGTTTTAATGATTTCTACCCGTTGTTTCATACCAACGGAGATATCTTTGACTTTTTCTTTTGATGGTACCGGAAGTCCGAAGAATTCCGATTGCTGTTGAACAAATCGGTAAGATTCATGAATATCTATTGAAAGCCCTGTTTTAGGTTCCATACCCAAAATAATATTTTCTGCAACTGTCAAAGAAGGAACTAACATAAAATGCTGATGCACCATACCGATTCCATGTTCTATCGCCTTGTAAGGAGAGGATATTTCCACTTTGGCACCTTCGTAAAAAATGTCGCCTTTAGTGGGTTGTTCAATACCAAATAAAATCTTCATCAATGTGGATTTACCCGCTCCATTTTCTCCAAGCAGGGCGTGAATTTCACCTTTATTAACACTTAAATTCATGTCCTTATTCGCAACAACACCGTTTGGATAGATCTTCCAAATATTTTTCATTTCAAGGATACAATTATCACTCATTTAATCACTCCTTGACAAAAAATAGGCTCCCCTTCGGAAGCCTATTTTAATTCAGTCAATCATTTATTTTGCAGCATTTCTAATGGCGTTGAGTTCTTCATTTGTCAAACCAAAAGCAGAAGAAACTGAAATTTTACCGTCAAGTATCAATGCCTCAATCTCGGAAAGTTTTTCAGCTATTTCTGGGTTTTCTTCCAAAAATTTATCAAAATATTGATTACTGGCAAGACCTACTGCTTCTTCTTTTAATCCAAGAGCTTCAGTGGTTCCCAATGGCAGTTCATCGTTTAAATACATTTCAACCGCTCGATAAACCGACTGATCAACGTTTTTAAGCATGGAAGTCAACATGTGATTTACGATTTCCATGTCTTTCTCTTCATAGATGAGTTGCATGTCGGAGTCCACCCCGATAGACCATCTGTCCATTTCTTTAGCGGCTTCAAGAACGCCATTACCAGTTTCACCGGCAACGGCAAATACCACATCGGCTCCCTGTCTGTACATCGCTAAAGTAAATTCTTTTCCTTTTGCCGGGTCATTCCATGCCCCAACATAAGAAGTGGTTACCCTCATTTCCGGATCAACATACTGAGCGCCTTCAATGTAGCCTACGAGGAAATCGTTGATAACACCAATATCCATTCCACCAAGCATTCCAATTAATTTGTTGTCAGGATTGCTGTAATCGAATTTTGAATCTGTTGAAACCATCGCAGCAAGTGCTCCTGCAAGGAAAGAGCCCTCATTCTGTTTATAAGTCATGGCATACACATTGTCGAGATTACCTTGATCAAAGGGCATGTCTGTATCGTAGATAACATAAGTAATCTCGGGATAATAAGGAGCTATCTCGGCTAAAATATCAACCATTTGCCATGTTCCGACAATAATCAGTTCGTACATTCCTGAATCTGACATATCCTCCAATGTTGGTTTCCATTCTGAAGGATTATAACCCATTTCAATCGTTTTTGTTTCAAGCCCCAATTGCTCTTGTACCATCACCATTCCCCGCTGGGCTGAATCAAAAAACGATTTGTCTCCAAGTGTACCGTTGATGAGATTTAAAACTCTGGGTGCTGAGAAAACACTTAATACAAACACACTCAAAAGGATAACGATTAATGCTTTTTTCATACATACACCTCCAGTTTTTTATGGGCGCACAGCCCTGTTGTCTTCTTCTATGAGTAACTCAATGGATTTAAATGCGATCTGGATGGATTTTTCCATTCCTTGTTCAAATTCCTCGCCTGCTTGCTGATAGTTCTCATTAATATCCTGTCGTGCTTCCCGTGTAGTCAATATGGCACCCGTTCGCAAAGAATAGATAGAACCCAGAATATATAAAGCAGATATTTCCATTTCCACCGCCAATACATTTGATTTGGTAAGCATTTTGGATAATTCTATTGCAGCTTGTGGATTAAAATTCCTGCCATAATAAGAATCTGTAGAGTGAACGATTCCAATGTGATGGGGATTATTAATCATTTTGGCAGCCTGTTGCATTTTGCTAATGACGTTGAAATTGGCAACAGCAGGATATTCTTTGGGAACATAGTCCACCATGGTTCCATCAAATCTAACCGCTGCTGTTGCTATAATTGAATCTCCAAGTTTAATATACGGTTGCAGAGCTCCGGTGGTTCCAACCCTAATAAATGTATCTGAACCCAATGTTCTTATCTCTTCAACACCAATTGACATACAAGGAGCCCCCATACCGGTTGACATGACTGAAACCTTTTCTCCATTCAAATACCCTGTCATAGTAAAATACTCTCTGTTATCTCCAACCACTTCCGGTTTTTCCAAGTACTTCGCGATTCGTTTCACCCTTCCGCGATCTCCTGGTAATAAAACATATTTACCAACCTTTTGTCTATCTTCAATCTGAATGTGATAAGTGGGATTTTCCATTCAACAAAACCTCCAATTTACGTGTATTTTGACAAATATCTGAAAAGCAAATCGATAAACCTTTCCCTATCAGCTTTAACAGCCCACTTAGAGTTTGTGGATTTGCCTGAATTTTTCCAGTAGTCAACAACGGTTTGCCCATACGTCATTTCGCCTTTCAGTTCTATTTGACAATAATAATCCTCATATTCAAATATATCGGGTTCAATTAAATAGGCAATAACACATGGATCGTGTAAAGGAGCTCCTTTAATTCTAAAGACATGAAAGTACGTTTGATGAAAGAAATCAAGGAGCACGCCCATTTTTGAGACAATAAATGATGAAAGAGTTTGCATTTTCTTGATCTCATCCAAAAAGATCTTAGTTTGATGGGTAACATCCAATCCAAAAACAGTAAGGGGGACGCTGGAATTGAAGACAATTTGTGCTGCCTCCGGGTCGGCAAAAATGTTAAACTCAGCCACCGGTGTTGTATTACCAAAGGCAATGCCACCACCCATTATCACAATTTCTTTCACTTTATCAATTAAATGTGGGTAATTGAGTAAAAAAATGGCAACATTCGTAAGGGGACCAACAGCACAAAGTGTAACTTCACCTTCAAATTCACATACCTTTTCTGCAATAAACTCAACAGCGGCTCTAGGGTCTGCATTGATCGTTGGATTAGGAAGGTTGGCCCCTTCTAAACCGGATTCACCGTGAATATCTGGAGCAACGATCTGATCTCGAACAAGGGGTTTCGAGGCACCTTTACATACCGGTACATTGAGGTTTCCGTTTTCTACCAAGATTAAGGCATTTTTTGTGGTATTTTCTACATATGAGTTCCCTGCCACAGTCGTAACCCCAAGAAGCTCTATTTCCTCTGCAATACCTGCAAGAAGGATCGCCACAGCATCATCATGACCAGGATCGCAATCTAAGATAATCTTTCTTTTCATAAAAACCTCCTTAGTCTTATATCGAATAAACAGGCCTTGATTAAATACCTTGCATTATACTTTTTAAACCTTTAGTAAAAACAACGGATACATATCCGAATTTAGCGTATTTGAAGCACTGTAGACAATAAATGTATTAAAATTATACCATATACTTTTGCGTTTTCATTAAGGAAAAGCGGGTTTTTCAAACCCGCTTTTCCATTTTTATAATTTAAATTTATTGATATCTTTTTCAAGTTCTCTATTCAATATCGTTAACTCACCTGAGGTATCTGAAAGCTCTTTGACAGATTCTGTTTGTCTTTCAAGTTGTCTAACCATATTCTCAACCTGTTCAGAGGCATTTACCATAGAGCGGGCCGACTGGTCCATCGCATCCGCTATCTCTTGCGCTGCCGCACTCTGCTCTTCGGACGTGCTGTTGAGATTGTGTACAGAATCCGTTACCCCACTTAATCGCTCAAGGATATTTTCAAACTGCTCAAGCGCCTCTTTGGAGTTTTCTTCCATCTTGTTCACGATTTCCACCGTTTTATCTGAGGCTTCGTTCACTTCTCCCACTCCGTTTCCTATCTCTTTGAGCATCTTCGCAATATCTTCTGTCGATTTCTGACTCTCTTCCGCCAGCTTCCTGATCTCATCCGCCACCACCGCAAAGCCTTTGCCAGCCTCTCCGGCTCGAGCCGCTTCTATAGCAGCGTTTAACGCCAGCAGGTTCGTCTGTTCCGAAATCCCCGATATCGTATTCACAATCTCTCCCACGTTTTTGGCGTTCGCCTGTAATTCTTCTACAACCCTGGAGGTCGCTTTCGCCTGTTCTTCAGCCTCTTTTACAATGTCCGCCACCTTTGTCAGCTCTTTTTGTCCGCTTCTTGCCGATTCGGATGTCTCTTGTGTCCTCTCAGCCAAATCAGATGATATGTCCGTGATGTTTTTCGCGGATGCCGCTACTTCTTCAACTCCGGAACTCACCTCTTCTATCGCAGCTGATGTGTCTTGTACGTCATTTTCAGTTCGGTCCGCTTGTCCCTTTAGCTCTTGTGAGATGCCTTCCGATTCTCCCGCTACCCTTTCAAGCTTGTCTGTCGATTCTTTTACGTTTTCAATCGCGTTTTTGAAACCGGATAAAGTATCACGGAACACTTCAACAACACGAGCCAGGGCATGCTCAATCTGACCTATTTCATCCTTACCACTGCCCGCTTCAAAATCAACCGTCATATCCAAATTTTGTAATAACGTTGATTTTTCAAGTAATCGCTTAATGGGTTTTTTTATACTCCTTATAATTACAACAGCTACAAATAAACTAATTGCGATTGTAATGGAAATGAGCAGTAAGATTTGGAAATTATTTTTTTCTATGGTTTCTTTACTGGCAGAATTGCTTTCCTTTATCGATTCAAAACTTTGTTTTAAACTACCATACTGGCTTTCAGATCTTTCATCGATAAATGATGATAAATCACGACCGGTCGCTTTGATATTGGTATTAATGATATTAAAAGCCAACGTTCTGCTTTCATCTACCTTTTGATTGTTTTTTTCAATTTCTTCTTGGATGTTCATAATGTCGCGCTCGTTCTCTTCGTGTTGTTTGATTATCCCTACCATTTCTCTCAACAACTCAATATAATCATTCAGAGTAATAGCAATTAATTGTGCGGATACGGGATCGTATACAGCAGAACCAAACATCACCTGAAAGTCAATATTGCTATTGATCTTTTCAGCAATTTCAACTGCTAGTGGTAACAATGCCTCTGAATCATCAGGGTTGATGATAATGTTTCTTGTCACGAATACCAAATCAGAAAATTCTTTGATTGTAATATCAAGTAATTCGGGGTTCCAAATTTCCTCAATTTCATACATGGTAAACTCTTCGATATCCGTTCGATTGAGGAGTTCTTCATCCAACATCTGTTTTTGCTCATCGGTAGGTTTTTTTAAATCTGCATGCTCTTCTTTAATTGCTTTAAAGGATTCGAGCGTTTTTTCAACTTTTTGCATGTCAACTGCCTGCATCTTTTGTATCTGTTCTGAAAAAGTGCTTTTTAAATCGATTAATTGCTTAAGTTGATCTTGATTATTTAGTAATTCTCTTTGAGACATAATTTCACTTTCTTTATAATCAAATACCTCTTGAACGCCTTTTTCTATCTCTGCAATTGCCTGTAGATATTTTTCTTCATTAGCAGCATTTGAGATCAGTATTTTTAGATTCTCCACAGAACTCTGAAATTGTTGTTGTGTTTGCTCTTTTTCCTGTATTGAAGCTACATAACCTAAATTCAAAACCGTTTGGATCATTTCTTTAATACCATTATCTAATTGGTTATACCTTCTGAATTCCAGCAATTCAATTTCTGAAGCATCTGTTTGCTTAAGAACCCTGTCCGCCTGTTTCACCACATCTGTATTTGAAATGGTTGAAACCAACAACACGAGGACAAGTATGATAATAATCACCGTAAAGCCTACTAATAATTTGGTAGAAATCTTCATTTATTCCCTCCTCATTTACACGCCAATTATCTTTATTTTAGCATATAACTTTAATCAATGAATAAAGGCCCAACGAATGTTTTCGTTGTTTGTTATACGTTGCATTTTTTATGCACAAATTTAGCTGTTCTATCTTTTCTTGAATTCATATTGCATCTTTCAAATGCTTTAGTTGGACTTTTTTCAATGTTCTAAGCGGTTTTACCCAATCAAGCCCGAAACGAAAAACACTTCAAGTAACAACTTTTTTTATTTTAGGACTTGAATTTACTGATGTCCATTCTTAAATCATCAGCTAATTGCTGCATATTTTGGGATATTTCGTTCATTTTTGATATAGAGTTTACTTGTTTTTCAACATAACGCACCATATTCTCAACCTGTTCAGAGGCATTTACCATAGAGCGGGCCGACTGGTCCATCGCATCCGCTATCTCTTGCGCTGCCGCACTCTGCTCTTCGGACGTGCTGTTGAGATTGTGTACAGAATCCGTTACCCCACTTAATCGCTCAAGGATATTTTCAAACTGCTCAAGCGCCTCTTTGGAGTTTTCTTCCATCTTGTTCACGATTTCCACCGTTTTATCTGAGGCTTCGTTCACTTCTCCCACTCCGTTTCCTATCTCTTTGAGCATCTTCGCAATATCTTCTGTCGATTTCTGACTCTCTTCCGCCAGCTTCCTGATCTCATCCGCCACCACCGCAAAGCCTTTGCCAGCCTCTCCGGCTCGAGCCGCTTCTATAGCAGCGTTTAACGCCAGCAGGTTCGTCTGTTCCGAAATCCCCGATATCGTATTCACAATCTCTCCCACGTTTTTGGCGTTCGCCTGTAATTCTTCTACAACCCTGGAGGTCGCTTTCGCCTGTTCTTCAGCCTCTTTTACAATGTCCGCCACCTTTGTCAGCTCTTTTTGTCCGCTTCTTGCCGATTCGGATGTCTCTTGTGTCCTCTCAGCCAAATCAGATGATATGTCCGTGATGTTTTTCGCGGATGCCGCTACTTCTTCAACTCCGGAACTCACCTCTTCTATCGCAGCTGATGTGTCTTGTACGTCATTTTCAGTTCGGTCCGCTTGTCCCTTTAGCTCTTGTGAGATGCCTTCCGATTCTCCCGCTACCCTTTCAAGCTTGTCTGTCGATTCTTTTACGTTTTCAATCGCGTTTTTAACATTTTGAATGGTTTCTTTCACTGCGAAAACGATCTCTTTCAGAGCCGTCTCCAATTGTCCCATCTCATCTTTCTTTTTTGTTTCTTCAAACACTACTGTGAAGTCCAGAGCCTTAATCCTTTCTGTTTTCTTTAAAATATTGATGATTGGTTTCTTAACGCTATTATAGATGAAAAAGGCAATCACAAGACTGATCAAAACTGAGGTGATCAAAACGATTAAAATATAAGAATTCATCTGATTGATCAAAGAAACACTTTCTTGACTTTTGAGTTCCACTTCATTGATATTGTCGTTGAATTTATCGGAACTCTCAGTGATTTGCAATTCAATTTGCTGATTCAACTGATCCAAAATTGCTGACAATTTGTTTTTTATAATTTCGAGGGAACTTATCCTGGCTTCTTCTGCTAATCCACTGTGATATCCCACCATGTTCTCTTTAGCTTGAAGATTTACTTCCATTCGTTTACTCTTTAATAGAGTCTCTTGTAAAGTATTAAGCTTTTTTTCATACAGTTCAACGGATAAAGGTACAAAAATTGAACTGACAACATCATAGGTCGTATAACCATATTGAGTTTTTAAATTGATGTACTCTAAAAGTTCTTGTTTCGCTTGTTTCAGATCAGATTCGAAGTCGGGATATTTACCATCGGAAGCCATCAACTGCCTTGCACAAAGAATCAGCATCGGAAACCCGGATATCGGAGGTCCTCCCAACACTTCATTATCCCACAACACCTCCATTTCGATAAGGGTTAATTGATCCAATCCGGCATCCATTATTGCCTTTCTTATTTCGCTCTCTTTCTCTTCATTTCTTTGCCTGATGGATTTATTGTCTTCTTTCATCTGTTGTAATTGTTGAATAAACATGACAATGTTCATGTCATCTTTAGCAAGCAATTTTTCTTCGGTTTTATATAATTCTACCAACTGAGTTCTAAGTTCATCTGCCGCTTGACTGTCTGCTGTCAGTTCCGAAAGAGCTGTCAATTCAGATTCCTTTTGATTAAAGATTTGTTCTACACTTTCATTTAAATGAATCAATTCGTTTTCTAAAAGGGAATAAAAACCGTTCTTCTTTGCCTGCTGCTCTATAGCCACAAACATATTTTGATAATCTTCAAACATTTGCTTCTGCTCTTCACTATTTGTGACATACCCTAGTCTCAACACATATTGCAGCATATTCTTCAAATCAGATTCAAAAGTATCTATGTTTTTATAGGTTACATATTCAGTTCTTGCATCTTTAGCCTGTATGACAATACTTTCTCCCTCTTCTTTTATACTTTGACTCGAAAGGTAAGAAATCATCATCACAATCAACAACAAAACGATAACCATACCAAAACCCCATAACAGCTTCTTTCCAATAGACATTTTCGTTCACCTCTTAACTTAATCTCGTATACTTGAACCCATTATACCAAATCGGACAAACTACATTCAATTTAATAATTCGGAATATCAGTTTATTTATGCAATTTGACATATCTTCATTTATAAGATATAATTTTTTTTAGCAAGCTACGAATGCTTATCTTGTTGGTTCTTGAAATAAAAATCAAACGCATTCATTCTTTAATTCTTAACTATTATTCTAAAAATTCACGATAGACAAAGGTCGAAATGCCAGACTCTAGCGGAGGTGGTCAAGTGATTGGTATGGATAAAAACGAACAAATCAAAACAAAAAAACAGTTGTCCTTGAACAGGGCAACGGAATTAAAAACCCGAATAGCTGATTTTTTAGAAGCAAAAAGGCATATAAAAAACGGGTTGGACTTAACAGAGGAATTCAACAAAAACCGAGAAAGAATTATGGATGCATTAAATTGCACCCAAGAGCAGTGGGATGATTATCATTGGCAACTTGCCAATCGAATTACAGAGGTATCGCTGCTCTCACGTATCATTGATTTAACCGAAAGGCAAAAACAAGCCATTAAAAAAGTCGGAGAAAGATATCGTTGGGCCATTTCACCTTATTATGCCAGCCTAATGGACAAAGAAGATCCTTATTGCCCGATTCGATTACAAGGTGTACCAACAATATTTGAAGATGTGGATCAAGAGGGGAAGTTAGACCCCATGAACGAGCAATTTACCAATCCGGCCGGTACAGTCACCAGAAGATATCCGGATCGCTTAATCATTAATGTAACCAACGAATGTGCAATGTTTT
Organism: uncultured Thermotogaceae bacterium; assembly: GCA_964449405.1. Classification (GTDB taxonomy): domain Bacteria; phylum Thermotogota; class Thermotogae; order MWEM01; family MWEM01; genus JASUTC01. The sequence continues at coordinate 1,572 of CAYUYU010000009.1, read as the reverse complement.
GCCGTCATTGTCAAAGAAGGCGAAATATCGGTGAGGAAGATCTACCTCAACCGGCATCTGTTATCGAAGAATCGATCAACTACATTGCTCATAACGAAGAAATTCGTGATGTCTTGATCACAGGCGGAGATCCTTTTACCATGACGGACCGTTTTCTTGAAAACATTCTGTCAAAATTACGGGAAATCCCTCATGTTGAGATCATCAGAATTGGTTCCAGAACACCTGTAACAATGCCCCAAAGAATAACTGACGCATTAGTTTCAATGCTGCAGAAATATCATCCCCTTTTTATCAACACCCATGTCAATCATCCCAAGGAAATTACTGCAGAAGCAAAAAAAGCTTTCGAGAAACTGGCAAATGCGGGCATCCCTCTTGGAAATCAGGCTGTTCTTTTAAATGGCATCAACAACGATAAACACGTAATGAAATTACTGAACCAGGAACTTTTAAAAGTAAGGGTAAGACCTTATTACATTTTCCATGCCAAACACGTCAAGGGTACTACACATTTCAATACTTCTGTTGATGACGGGTTGGAGATCATGGAATACCTAAGGGGATACACATCCGGGTTGGCCATTCCAACATACATCATCAATGCACCCGGTGGGTTTGGAAAAACTCCCATACTACCTGAATATCTCATTTCAAGGGGAAGAGAATACATAACAATTCGAACTTGGGAAGGTCGTGTCATTCAATACACCAATCATCCCACGAAAGACTTTACATTAGAATAAATAACCAATCGGCTATTTAAGCCGATTGGTTTCATCCTATAATGCCTTCATTTACTCTTTATTTCTTCAACAACAGCTGCGGTATACTCTTTATCATTCAAAAAGCCTTTTAATATCACTTTCAAAGGTTCACGTAACAAAGTACCTGATAGATCCGCTTCTAAATGGTTGCTCTCAGGGTAAAAGCGCTTGATGTTGTAATTATCCGTTACAATCAATTCCATTTGAGAATAGATGACCAATGGATCCCAAGCGACCTTTAGTATTTTTTCCTGACTCAATTCACATTCAGAAAAGAATGTGGTTTCCGGAACCGATGTGGATATCCATTTGGATTGTTGCGCCCTTTGTCCATAAATATCTTCAAGTACCACATCGATTAAATGTACTTCATCAACTGTAAAATCAGCATTCAAAGTATACTCTTCAGTAAACTCTGGAATAACAAGTATTTCGGAATTATCGATAGTAATAGTCCCGTTCAAAACTAAAGACGAGTCGGAAAATACTTTTACAGAAGGTTTAAATTTCATCTGTTCATCATACATGGTGATGTGTAATCGGGGCTGAGGAGGGTTGGGAAGCACAAAAGTCAACGTTTTTCCTTTGATATCAGGATCAAAGAATGGTGTAATATCAATAGACGTATTATCATTATTATATGTGAAAAGCTCTGTTGCTGTAGCATGAAAAGAATCAGAGTAAAGATCAAAATGGCTAAAACGATTGTATAAAAATTCCTCATCACGTGTAACTTCCATATGCAGTGTCACAGTTGATTGGTCTATTTCCACTTCGGTTACTGTTGCTTTTGGAATTTCAGGTA
>CAYUYU010000008.1:0-28553 GCA_964449405.1 uncultured Thermotogaceae bacterium | reverse complement strand
AATATTTAGATAAATCAATATATTCCGAATCTCTTCAAAACAAATGACAGCTTCGCGGGGAGAAGTTATTTCCGGAGCGGTGACGATTTCCAATAAGGGGACTCCACATCGGTTGAAGTCCAACAGTGTCATTTGATGGCTGGTTTGTTCTTCTTGCCTGTTAATGGTCCTTGCGGAATCTTCTTCCATGTGGATATCGCTAATCTTGATTTTCTTCTTTCTTTTTTCAGTTGGAATTTCAACGAAACCGTTTTCACCTATGGGATGAAAGAACTGGGTGATCTGATAACCTTTGGGCATATCGGGTGAGAAATAATTTTTTCTGTCAAAGGATGTATGTTGATTGATTTGGCAATGAAAGCCAAGAGAAGCTTTTACTGCCTTTTCGATCATCTTTTTGTTCAAAGAAGGCAGAGTGCCCGGTTGTCCGGTACAGATAGGACAAATATTGGTGTTTGGAGGGGACTGATAATCATTGACACAGCTGCAAAAGGCCTTGGAAGCGGTTGTCATTTGAGCATGGATTTCCAGTCCAATAATCGTTTTAAACATTTTCTATCCCTTCTATATGGGGAGCTGGATAACAACCGTCTTCATAGAATCCGGCTGCTTTTTCATAAGCCCTTGCTATTCTCAGTAACTGATTATCATTAAATTTGTCAGCCATGAATTGCAAACCTACAGGGGTTGTCCCCACAAAGCCCATTGGAACGGAAATGGCCGGTAAGCCAGCCAGATTGGCAAGGACCGTATTTGTGTCATACTGACACATATCCCGGATATCACATGTTTCACCGATATTACCAGGAGTCCTTTTAGACACAGGGCTGATGATGGCATCATATGATTTGAATATCTCAGTTAGTTGTTGAGAAATAAACATTCTTAGATCAATGGCGCGTTGATAATAGTCCTCATACCGTTGATGGGACAAATTGAATGTGCCCAATAAAAGCCGCCTTTTGACTTCCGTGCCAAATCCCATCTCTCTCGTCTTATGGAGTACTTCACCCTTTTGCTCTGTGGTAACCCTTAAACCGTAAAGGAGCCCATCGTATCGGGCTAAGTTGGATGAGGCCTCTGCGGTGGATATGATGCTGTAAACGGGATAAGCGGCATGAAATTGTTTCAAGCTCAAATAATCGACTTTAACTCCCATCCATCCCAGTTGCCTAAGGGCTTCTTCAAAACGTTTCTGTATGTGGTTGTCACAATCAATCTCAAAGGTTTCTTTGATACACGCCATGTGAAGTCCATCCATAGGCTCTTCGATATCTTTTAAGTAATCCTTTTGTCTGTTGACTTGTGTGCTATCGTATCTGCATTTTCCGGAAATTACATTCATGATCAAAGCAGCATCTCTGACGGACCTTGTAATGGGGCCAATCTGATCCATGGATGAGGAAAAGGCTATGAGCCCATATCTGGAAACCAGTCCATATGTAGGTTTTAGTCCCACAACACCACAATAAGATGCAGGCAGGCGTATAGAACCGCCGGTATCCGAGCCCAAGGCAAAGGGGACCATGCCTGCTGCCACAGCCACTGCTGATCCACCACTGCTTCCCCCGGGGACACGCTGCATATCCCAAGGATTTTTAGTGGGAAAAAAGGCGGAATGTTCTGTGGTTGAACCCATGGAGAATTCATCCATATTGGTTTTTCCGAAGAGTACAGCACCATTTTTTTTGAGATATTCAACAACAGTTGCATCATAAGTTGAACGATAGTTCCAAAGCATCTTACTGGCAGCTGTAGTTTGAGTACCCAATGCCATAATATTGTCTTTTATGGCGAATGGAATGCCTCTAAGGAAGGTTTCTGAACGACTTGATTGGAGGTCATTTTGGTGATGGATAAAAGCCTTCACTTTTTCGTCTAATACATTGAGCCTGTTCAGATAATATTGTTGGAGTTCACTTGATGTTATTTTTTTTGTTTTGACGATGTTTATTAGTTCTTCTACAGAGTTCATACAAATATCCAAAAAACTGTGCTCCTTCTCTGAAAGTACCGTAAATTATATCACGCAATATGATGTATAATGGTATAAACTATAAATAGGGAGTGATAATTGTGAAAAAAACGGTATTAGCGATTTTAGTTGTAATGCTGGCCGTCGTTTCGGTTTATGGGGCAAACAACACGGAGAATGAGTCCTACGATTTTGCATACACTGTGAACGATGGGGACAAGATGGAAAAAACCTATAAAAGTACAGATGTGGTGAATATTGATTTACGACCAGGAGATCAACTGCTTTTGTACATACCCGCAAATGCAACAACAGGTTATCAGTGGGTGTTAAAAGACGATTTTGAAGAGCAGTTCATTCAGTTGATTTCAACGGATTATGAAGCGCCCGATTCCGAAATGATGGGAGCAGGCGGCACATCCATCTGGGACTTTAACGCAAATGAAGAGGGAGTAACAACGCTTGCTTTTGAGTACATTCGTCCTTGGGAAGAGGATGTGGATCCTGAAATCGTCTTGTTAATTCAGGTGCATGTGAAAGCAAAGTAAATACCTTAAGTTTGTCTGTGAATGAAATGAAAATGGTCACAAGCTAAAAGTCCAAACTTGTGGTTCATTTTTTATAAAGTGTCTGGAGTTTAGGGTCTATGGTCTCGAAAAAAGTAAAAAAACTGTGGGACACCTGCTTCCTCTATACGCTTGGGTTCTTTCTATACCTTTCTATATCCCAGACACTAAGCTCACACGTTGCCTATCGTCATGCTCGAGATATCATGCCTTTTCTGTGGTTGTGATATAATATTTTTACATAAGAATTTAGGGGTGATGGTTTTGAAGAAAGATATAGAAAGAAGAATCTCACAGTTGCTCAAAAAGATGAAAGAAGAAAACATTGACGTCATATTGTCCACAACGTTTGAAAATTCCTCTCGCAATCCCAGATATCTGAGTAATTTCTCCGGATCATTTGCATATGTGGTGATTGCACCGGATAAACAGTGTATTTGTTCAGACTCCAGGTATTGGGAACAAATCAAAGATCAGTCGCCTTTGGAATTGGTGAAATACGAGCGATCAAATGCCTCTCATATCATCAAAGACCTTCTCAATGGGTATAAACGGATTGGCTATGAAGCGAAGACAACTACAGTGAGCGCATTTAACGACCTAAAAGAGAAGGTTGGCACTGATAATCATGAGTTTGTTGAATGCGATGACATGATCAATAAGCTGAGAATGAGCAAATCACCTGATGAAATAGAGATGATAAAAAAGGCGGAAGAGATTGCGATAGCGTCATTTATCGAGTTGTTAAATGAGATCAAACCCGGTAGAACCGAAAAGGAAATGGCTTCATTTTTAGAATATACCATGGTAAAAATGGGAGCGGACAAGCCCTCCTTTGATACCATTTTTGGATCGGGACCAAATGGTGCTCTTCCTCACATGTTTCCAACCATGAAACAAATTCAAGAAGGGGAATTTATCGTCATTGACTTTGGCGCAAGGTATCAGGGTTATTGTTCGGATATTACCCGAACGGTTGCCGTTGGAGAGCCCACAGAAGAGATGAAAGTCGTTTATGAGACGGTCAAAATGGCCCAAAGCGAAGCAGAAAAGATCGCTTCTTCCTCACTCTCAGGTAAAGAGATAGATCAGATAGCCCGTGATATTATTACACAGGCCGGTTATGGTGATTATTTCGGTCATGGCTTGGGGCATGGACTTGGTTTGGATGTTCACGAGCAACCGGGAGTCTCCGCTATGAACGATGAGAAATTACCACAAGGAGCAGTTGTAACCATCGAACCGGGTATTTACCTTCCCGGACAATTTGGAGTAAGAATAGAGGACGATATTTATATTACCGGTGAAACCAATGAAGTCTTAACACATTTTAAAAAAGATTTGATTGTAATAAATTAACTTTGTCCCATTAACGTCATTATTCTATGTTAAGGATTATGGAGGTGCTTTTTTTGATTGATGTTGGCGGATTGAAAAAGGGAATGATCATTGAGTTGGATGGTGAATTGTTTAGGGTTATTAGTATGAATAAGCATTTTACCGGGCGAGGGAGTGGAATCATCAGGACAAAACTCAAGAATGTTTTAACCGGTTATTCAAAGGATCATTCCTTTAGCAGTGGTGAAAAGGTTGATGAAGCCACATTAGAGTACAGAGAAGCCGAATACTTGTACAAAGACGGCGATCATTACTATTTTATGGATATTAACAATTTTGAACAATTCCCATTGGATGATGAGTTGGTGGGAGATACAGTGGATTATTTGATTGATAACATGAAGGTGAACCTCATGTTTTACGAGGGCAAGCCAATTGGTATCAGTTTGCCGACCTTCATTGTTCTTGAGGTAGCAGAAACGGAACCTAATTTCAAAGGAGATACCGTTTCAGGAAGTGGGAAACCGGCGATTATGGAAACGGGATTGAGAATAAACGTCCCTATGTTTATCAAAGCAGGCGAAAAACTCAAAGTGGACACGAGAACGGGAGAGTATATAGAACGAGCATAAAAAATTGTATTATCTAAAACAGGAGGTGAAGGATATTGGATCAGGAAAAAGATAAAGATAGAGATTTAGAGGCCATGAAGGAAAATCAGGGAGAAACACAATACGGTGTAGTGGAAATTTCCGATTCAGTCATTTACGATCTCGTGAATGTTGCCTTAGGTAAGATTGATGATATTGTCTACGATTCAAAGAATACGAAAAAGTCCATCTCCATTGATAGAAAAAACGGACAAAATACCGTGGCTGTGACTGTTAACATTAAAGTTTATCTGACAAAAAGCGTAAGACAAATCGCTGAAACCGTTCAGCAAATGATCAAAGAAGAAGTGGAAGGAATGACTGGACTGATTGATGTTTCAAATGTATCAGTCAATATATTAGATGTTGAAATTCCAAAGAGAACAGAAGACTCCGAAGTTCTCGATGATGAAATCGTCACCGATAACAATGGAGATGAGAATCAATGAAATGGGCTGTTAAAAAAACCATAGATCTTGCAGGATGGCCGATTTTAGCCTTTTCAGCAGGCCTTTGGTTGGGTTCAATCAATATCAGCGGCGGGAATGTTTTAGTGGCCAGTTCTTTTTGGGGCTATTTGATCAGAATCCTTATCAGTGCTGTCGGCGTGTATATGGTTTTTTGGAGTTACCGCAGTCGTGATGTCTTCTTTGAGGCATCACAAGGCGGAAACCTGAACGTCTCCGTATCCCCCGAAGTATTCAGAACGCTAATCAGCCGTGTCTTGGATAATTTTGATACGGTTGATTTGAAAACAATCAACATGAGGCCTTCAAAACTTGAAGGGGTTAATGAGTTACTCATAGAAATTTCCACCACCGATCCTTTTTCGCTCTCCGAAGTACTCAAAGAATTATACGATAAGGTATCATTGACCATCAAAGACAGTCTCGGAGATCAAATGGGTATCAATGTAAATATAAAAGTAAGAAGTTTTGAGGTGAATCGTTACGATGCATGATTCAACCGAAAATGCCAAGTCTCCAACCAGAAGAAGTATCATGCGTGAGGTGATCTTTAAAGTACTCTTCAGTTTTGATACCAACTTAAAAGAAGATGCAAAAAGGATATCTATGATGATTACCGAATTGTTTTCTGAAGAGGGCATTTACAACAAACCCCTTGTCCATGAGGCTGAGAAATACATCTTTGACGAGGTCGAAAAACAAGGTGAGATCGATGAGATCATTAAACGTTATCTTTTCAATTGGGATTGGAAAAGACTCTCTGCTGTTGATAGGAATATATTGAGGCTTGGTGTTTATGAGTTGGTTTATAAAATGAATATCCCCATTGAAGTAACACTAAATGAGGCGGTAGAAATGGCTAAGAAATATGGAACGGATAAAAGCTCCAAATTTGTGAACGGCATACTGGATGCTGTTTCAAAAGAAATGGTGCCGAAAGAAAAACAATTGCTGTAATCAATAGATACTAAAGAGAGACATCTGATAACAGATGTCTTTTTTTGTTAATCGAGGTGAAAAATATGAGAAGTGATATTGAAATAGCACAATCGGTAAAGATGAAAAACATCAAAGAAATAGCCGCTCAATTGGGAATAGAAAATGAGGTGATTCCCTATGGGCATTATATTGGGAAAATTCCCTATGAATTGACCAGAAGAACTGACAGAAAAACGGGAAAACTGATCCTTGTAACTGCCATTACTCCCACACCTGCCGGTGAGGGGAAGACAACCACCAGTATTGGTTTAACCCAAGCGCTAAATAAAATAGGAAAGAAATCCATTGTAACGCTTCGTGAACCGTCACTTGGACCTGTGTTTGGTGTAAAAGGCGGAGCAGCGGGAGGTGGTTATTCTCAGGTCATTCCTATGGAGGATATCAACCTTCATTTTACCGGAGACATCCACGCGGTAACCACTGCACATAATTTACTTTCAGCCATGATTGATGCGCATATCAAGGCGGGTAACGAACTGAAATTACGTCCCACTGCTATCTATTGGCCTAGGGTCATGGATATGAATGACAGAGCTCTCAGGAACATTGTGGTTTGTCTGGGTGGAATCTCCCAATGCCAACCCAGGGAAGACCGATTCATGATTAGTGTTGCTTCAGAAGTGATGGCAATTCTATGTTTAAGCCAAGGATTGCAGGATTTGAAGGAGCGATTTGGTAGGATCATCGTTGGCAGAAGCGAAGATAGGAAATTCATAACAGCTGAAGATTTGGGTGCTAATGGTGCGATGGCTGCGTTAATGAAAAATGCAATCAATCCCAATCTTGTTCAGACTTTGGAACACACTCCTGCATTGATCCATGGCGGTCCTTTTGCCAATATCGCTCACGGAACCAACTCTATTATTGCCACAAAACTTGCAATGAAGCTAACAGACTATACCATCACAGAAGCTGGTTTTGCTGCTGATCTTGGTGCGGAAAAGTTCTTGAATGTTGTAAGTCGTTTGGGTGGATTCTGGCCGGATGCTACAGTCCTTGTTGCAACAGTCCGGGCGTTAAAAATGCATGGAGGAGTATCAAAGAAAAATCTGGATCAAGAAAATATCCAAGCGTTGGAAGAAGGACTTGAAAATCTCAAAGTACATTTGGAAAATCTCCAGAAATTTAATGTTCCGGTTGTAGTTGCACTAAACCGTTTCCCAACGGATACTGATAAAGAATTGGAACGGGTAAGAGACTACGTGGCAAAACTTGGGGCAAGAGTTGCAATCAGTGAAGTATGGGAAAAGGGGGGAGAAGGGGGTATAGATCTTGCGAATAGTGTTGTAGAAGCGGCAGAAACTCCTGCTCATCCTAAAACCCTCTATGAATTCACCGATCCCATAAAAGACAAAATTGAAAAAATAGCCAAAGAGGTCTATCGGGCTGGTTCGGTAGAATATGCTTCTGATGCTTTGAGACACATCAAACTATATTCAAAAGATTACAATGACCTACCGTTAATCATGGCAAAAACACAAGCTTCAATTTCAGATGATCCATCGAAGATTGGTGCGCCAAGTGGTTATTCGATAACAATAAACGATATATCTGTATCAGCAGGTGCAGGATTTATCGTTGCTTATGCTGGCGATATCTTGACGATGCCAGGTTTGCCAAAACGACCTTCTGCAGTGGATATCGACATTAAAGATAGCGGTGAAATTTCCGGTTTATTTTAAAAGTAGAAAGAGGGCTAAATGCCCTCTTTTTTAGTTAACCATGCATAGACAATTCCATATATGATATAATTGTTTCGACTTTTTACGAGGTGTAATTATGATCGATTTCAGATTTAACGGACAAGAATTAATTTTATGGATTGGTAAGGATACCCCAAAGGAGATCCTTCTTCATGATGTGGAAAACAGATTGGGAAACATGAGTACTTTCTTCAGTGATGATGAAGGGCTTTCCTTGCTTTTTGAGGGGGGGATGAACCAATCGTCTCTGATATCGCCTATCTTAAATCTCATGGAAAAAAGAAACATCAAAGTAAGAACCATCCATTTTACGAAACCCGAGCGAAAGTTAAACCGGCAGCTCTCCGATGAATTGCAGAAAAAGACAAATGACGAACATGAGGAAGAGCCGGTTAACATTGAAAGAAAGCTGAAGTTGTTTCAAACCACCGTTCGATCTGGCCAAGTTTTTGAATATGATGGAGATGCTCTGATCATCGGGAGTATCAACAAAGGGGCGCAGGTTACCGTGACAGGGAATTTAATTGTCATCGGGGAAATCAAGGGAAACGTTCGTGTGGGACTTTATGATCCCGAAGATTCCTTTATCCTGGCAACAACCATGCACCCAAATATCATGCAAATTGGCAATACCTTTTCAACATCCATCAGAAGTGATGAGCTTGCGCTGTGTAAGATGAAAAATGGGCGTTTGACTTTGGAACCGATTACTGATAATGATTTTTACAATAAATGAAAAAACGATAAAAGGGGTAGATGGTGTGAACAAAAAGATAAAAGAAATGATCTTCGAATTTTCGCAGGCTTATGGGCCTCCCGGGCGTGAGGAAGAGATCAGAGAGTCGATAAAAAAAAGATTAAACGGTTTATGTGATGAAATAAGCGAGGATAAATCGGGTAATCTGATCGCCGTTAAACGTGCCACAGAAAAAACTGAAGGACGGTTTATGATTTCCACTCATATGGACGAAGTCTGTCTGATTTGCTCCAAAGTGTTGGATTCAGGGTATTTACGAGTTGAGCCGGTGGGTTTTGATCCGAAACTTCTTCCTTCACAGAAAGTAACCATACACACCAAAAGTGGAGCGGCATTAAGAGGTGTAGTGGGTATGTTGGCCCCACACCTGCAAACCGATGAGACAAGGTCAAAGATTTCGGATTATGATGATTTGTTTGTAGATGTATCCATGCACGATATTTCAGAATTTTCCGTAGGGGATTTCATCACATTTTCTTCGGAACCTTTTGAATCAATGCCGTATGTTTTTGCCAAAACCATTGATAACAGAGGCAGTTGTATTGCATCCATCTTAGCTTTGGAATATTTACAAAAGATGCGACACGCCTTTGATATTTATGCCGTTTTTTCATCTCGCGAAGAAATCGGAGCATTTGGTGCACGAACAGCTACAAGCCTAATCCAACCCGATATTTCAGTCGCCATGGATGTGACGTTCGGAAATATTGATATACCCGGTCATCCCAAGGTTGAATTAGCTAAAGGGCCTGTTATTGCCAAAGGACCGGTATTAACCAAGATCGTTTCCAATGGCTTGTTGAATTGTGCCAAAAACAACGGTATTGCTTACCAACTGGAGGTAGCGCCATCAAGAACCGGAACGGATGCTGACCAAATACAGCTTGAGGGATTTCCCGTTGGTCTTGTTTCCATACCACTGTCTTACATGCACAATACCTATGAAAAGATAAATGTGAATGATATTAAAGAAACCGGACGTTTATTGGCCCTATTCGGTTCCGAATTAAATGAGGATTTTTTAAGCATTCAATCAGAGGAAAAGGGGGAAAAAGAATGTATTTAAAAGATCTGTCACAGTTATACGGTGCGTCCGGTAATGAAGAAAAGGTAAAGGACTACATCAAAGATGTGGTGAAAAAAATCGGGAAAATCGATTACATGAAAGAAGACCATCTGGGCAATCTCATGTGTTTTAAAAAGGGAAAGAACCAAAAGAAAACCTTATTGGTTATGGCACACATGGATGAAGTGGGATTGATGGTCTCCAAAATAGAAGAAGATGGCAAGCTCAACGTCTTTCCGGTTGGTGGTGTGGATGTCAGGGTATTGCTCGGTAAAAGGGTTGTTGTTGGAGAAAAAAATATTGATGGGATCATCCCTTTCAAAGCCATTCACCTTCAAAAAAAAGATTATAAAAAGATCCCCGATTGGAATGATATAAAGGTGGATATCGGTGCCAAAGATAAAAAAGAAGCCGAATCCAAAGTCAACATTGGAGATTTTTGTCATTTTCGTACGCTTTTTGAAGCGTATAAAAACAGGTATGTGGGTAAAGCTTTTGATGATAGAGCGGGTTGTGCCATCATGTTGGAGATCTTAGAAGCCATGAAAGAGTTGCCGCCCTTTAATGTGATATTTGCCTTTGTTGTTCAGGAAGAAAATGGATTAAGAGGAAGTGGTGCCATCTTAAAGCATTTTCACCCAGATGCAGCCTTGATCATAGAGGGAACCACGGCAGGAGATAACCCGGAATTAAAAAGGGAAAGGTGGTCTACGCATCTTGACAGTGGACCTGCCATCAGTTATCTTCAATCCATGCATGTCATTGACAGAAGACTGTTTAAAGTCATCGTCGATACAGCAGAATCGATAAAGATTCCCTATCAAATTAAGGGGAGAACAGTTGGGGGAACTGACGCCGGCCGCCTCGCACGATCTTTTTACAGCGTTCCCGGAGCTGTTGTCAGTACCCCAGCAAGGTACATTCATTCTCCCGTCAGCGTGATGTCAAAAGCTGACTACGAACACACACATCGATTGGTAAACGAGCTCATTATGACGGAAAACTATTTAAAGGTGTTGGAGGTTTAATATGAAAGAACTGATAAAAAAGCTGGTCAGTGTCTCTTCCCCCAGCGGACACGAAAAAAAAGTACAACAGGTAATTATCGCGGAACTGGAAGGGCATATAGACGGTTATCAATACGACCCCATTGGAAATCTAATCGTATGGAAAAACGGAACAGCCGCTCAACCGAAAAAATACTTATTGGACGGACATGCCGATGAAATTGGGGTTGTTATCACAAATATTGATGAGAAGGGATTTCTTCGAATTGATCCCGTAGGCGGAGTGAATCCTTTGATGTTGCTGGGAACCATCGTACAATTTGAATCAAAATCCAATGGAGAAATTATCAGAGGGATCTGTTCTTTCGAATCCGAGACCTTTGAGGATGTTAAAAAGAATTTTCGGAATCCGAATTATGATGTAATGTTTGTGGATATCGGTGCAAATACAAAAGAAGAGGCATTAGAACACATCAATATCGGACAATTTGGAACTTATGAATCTCAATTCATTGATCAAAATGGAAAACTCATATCCAAATCCATGGATGACAGAATCGCTTGTGCAATTGTTGTGCAAGTTTTCAAAGAATTGGAAAATTGTTCCAACGATGTCTATGGTGTATTCTCCGTTCAGGAAGAAGTCGGTATCGTGGGAGCCAGTGTTGCCGGATACGATATTATGCCTGATATGGCCATAGCCATTGATGTAACAGGCAATTCAGATACCCCGAAAGGGTTTAAGAGGATGGATCTCAACCTTGGAAAAGGTCCTGCTATTAAGATAAAAGATAAAGCCTCCATCTCAGACAGGGTAGTTGTAGAGAAACTGATACAATGCGCCCAAGATAATGGCATTCCCTATCAGTATGAGGTATTGCTGTTTGGCGGTACAAATGCCCATGGATATCAGTTAACAAGATCTGGTATTCCATCTGGAACACTGTCAATTGTGACACGATATGTTCACAGTCCTCATGAGATGGTTGATATGGAGGATGTACTTCATGCTGTAAAATTGTTAAAGAAGGCAGTTGAAGAGTAGTTTTAGCATGAAACGATTCTTTTCTTTTCATGTTACTCAGGAGAACACATCCAACATCTTTATTCACAGAAATGAATCTCCAGATCCTTTTTTTAGGTTGATAACAGATGATGAGCATTCATTTGTTATAGTAGATACAGGTTTTAAGAAAAGTTGGGTAGATGAAGTTGGTGATTCAGAATTCCTTAGAAAAGCCTATCCTATTTCCGGGGGCGAGAGATGTAAATCCATCGACAGGATTTTTGAATTGATTAATACCATCCAGAATGAAGAGAAAAGGGTAAAACGCATTGTTGCCATAGGCGGTGGAGCGCTGATTGATTTATGCGGTTATGTGTGTTACAGTTCGATTCCCGATGCAACTTTTGAGATAGTCCCCACAACGCCTTTTTCGCAATTAACCGGTTTTTACACAAGAAGATTTTATCTGAATTATGACAGACAAAAGAATCGTTTATCTATTCAGGGGTTTCCCGAGAAAAGTCATGTTTATCCCGATTTGTTGAAAACTTATGCCACAGATGATTTTAGAAAAGCCCATGTGGCAGCATATTCAGTAGCATTGGGATTTGATGAAAGGTTTTATCATTTGGTGAAACGTTCCTTGAAAGAGATGGTTCACGATCATGTTGATTGGGATCATTTATCCGAACTCATTTGGGAGAATAATTTTTTAAGGGCAAAGGCTGCTAAAGACATGATTACAATTTTCCCAGGAGAGACCATGGCGGATTATATTCAAAACGCCACAGGGTTACAAACGGATTATGTCTCAGCCTTTAACACCGGAATTCGTATGGAGCTGTTTTTATCAAATAAAATGGGATATCTTGATGATGTCAGCTACCATCAATTTGATGATGAGTTGAAAAAACTGTTCGATTTTAAAAGAGCTGATTTTGACTTTCAATCCTTTATCATGAACATACGAAGGGAAAAGTCTGTACAAGTACCCTTGATAAAAGGGCTCGGGAAATCGGAAAGGACCCGAATCGGATCAAAACCGCTTGAAGAATTACTGATCACCTTTTTTTCGGAGTTTGAATAGTCGCTTTGAGCCATTGACGAGTAAATCGTGATGACAAGGGGAGTATTTTATGAATAACTTGCTTCCAGTAGGAAAAGATACGACAAAAAAGAAAAAAACAGATAAAAAAGGTTCTGGGTTCCGACTTGGCAAAGCCTCTGATGCTAAAAAAGAAAAAGATAACCATGGAGAAGTAGGTTTGAGTAAAAACCAGACGGTGTTTCTTGCCATAGCTGTTATTGGACTATCTTTGGCTGTTATGGTTCTTGCTTTTTGGATTCGGACATTAACGACTGTCAGTGAAGAAAAACAGTTGGTGATTAACAGACTTGAGCGAGAGATAGAGGTGCTCAGTAATGAACGGTCAGATGAAACCGAAACAGCAACTGTCTCTTACAACGAACTGCCCGAAGACCCTTCGCCTGAGACTTCAGAGGAAGCACAAAATCCTGATATGGCGCAAATACAACAGTTCAACTATCATGAAGTCTTTGATCAGGCACAAATCATTGTGACACAAAATCAACGGAAAACTTACTATATATGCAATGAAAAGGCCGCTTTAAGATTAATAGAAGACAGTGAGTTAGACTATATAATCTCAGAACACCCAGATTCTAAATACAATCTGCTTTTGTTAGGAGATTATGAATCCGATTGGGTCAGACAATTGCAAGAGTGGGAGGAGGGAAGATACCAACTCTTGACGACAGTGTCTCAACATCCAACAGCGACTGATGATTCCACGGCTACTGCTGAAACATTCAAAATGCCCGAGGAACTTGAAGGACTTGAAGCTCAAAAACAGGATTATCTCATTGGCATCCAGATTCTTTCCTCTTCAAGCAGAGAAGAAGTCAATAAAAAGGTATGGATATTGAGAAACGAAAACATTCCTGCCTATATCTATTCCTATCCCAAAAACTACTCCACAAGCCATCAGTACACACTACAAGTGAATATGTTCCCTGCAAGAGAAGAGGCTATCGATTACCAGACGGTTTTAAATCAAGAATACAGAGATATCTTTTTAGAGATGATTGGGAATGATGTAACGCGAAGCTATCCGAGAAATATCCTATCAAACGATTAGCTTTATGGTAAAACCGCCCACCCTTTTCCTTTCTTTTTGCTCTTTATTCATGGGTATCACAATCTCACACTGGTTTTTTTTCGACCCGGTTGTGTTGATGATTTTTTATATGGGATTTCTTTCCTTGTTTATAGGCGCTCTTTTCTTTAATCTTCTCGGCAAAAAATCAGCGATCATCATTTTAATTATGATCTTTTTCTTGACGGGAATTGTTTTGTTTAAACCCTTTGAAGCACTTGATGAAGGGAAATGTACGTTGGTTGGGAAAGTGTATCGAGTCACCGATACTTCAGTTAGATTGACTAATGTAAAAGCCCTTGAAGAAGGGGTATGGAAATCAAAGAACGGTGAATACTATGCCCTTCTTCCTGAGAATGATTCTGTTCAAGAAAATGACTATATGGCTATAAACGGGGTCAATTCCAAATTGGGAAATATCAATTTTATTCGGGCTTTTATCCCTGGAGATTATTTCAGCTACAAATATAGGGCATCACCGTATGAAAAAATTAGGACCGTCTTTCAGCATTTTTCAGAAAGTTTTGTCATGTTTTTAAAAAAGAATGTCGGAGAAGAAAATGGAGCCATCGGCTCTGCGCTTTTTCTCGGGTTAGGGTTGAATAAAATGATCAAAGATAGGATCAACCAAGCCGGAATATCCTATTTATTTGTGGTATCCGGATTTCATTTTTTTCTTGTCTACTTTTTATTCCGCTGGATAATGGCGTTTTTTAAAACCTGCTATACGATTTCTTTCATCATCAGAATTCTTTTCTTAACCGTTTTCTTTTTAACATGCTCAACGGGTCCGTCGTCCTTTCGTGCCTATTTAATGTTACTACTTTATGAATTATTCAGATTTTTAGATTATCCCGTTTCACCCCTTAGTGTATTGGGGCTAAGAGGGATTATTATTTTGTTGGGAGATCCTTCTATGGCTTTAAATGCGGGGTTTCAGATGACTTTCGGAGCGGTCTTGGGTATTCTGCTGGTATCAAAGCTGATCCCAAAGGGAAAAAGTCCTTTACAAGTATTGGTGCCATTGGGATCTCTGGTGTTCATTATCCCCATAACTGCCCTCAATTTTGGTGTGATTCCATTGCTGTCAATTCCCGTTGGGTTGGTTTTGTCAATAACACTTATTCCCTTTACCATGTTGTGCCTCTTCATCGTTATTATCCTTTTTGCCCTTCAACTGCAATTTCCGGCACGAATTTTTTTAAAGGGATTAAATCCCTTGTTATCCCTTTGTTCAAAAATCATCGAATGGCTTTCCGATCATAATGGCACGGTGAATGTTAACCATTCTACTGCTGCAATAGTGACCTTTGGTTCGCTTAGTCTTGTGATCATTATTTTTTTTATCATAAAAATCAATGCGAAACCAGTCAAGTCACACGCCTTGGTTCGGGAATGAAAAAAAGGACTTAGGAGCTGCTGAATAACTCAGAGCACTTACTATATAGCTTCTAAGAGATTTTCTGTTTTTACAGCAGCCGCTATTGGTTTTTTATTGCAAACGTGAGTTTTATTATGGTAGAATAATCTTGATGTTTAAAACAGATTATTACAACGTCACTATAGTTCTATCGGAGGTTAAATTTTGTACATTCAAGACATGATCCAAAATCTTAATACATTCTGGTCTAAGCAAGGCTGTTTCGTTGAGCAACCATATGATATGGAAATGGGAGCTGGTACGTATCATCCATCAACCTTTTTCAGGGTGATTGATGAAAAACCTTGGAAATGTGCTTTTATACAGCCCAGCAGAAGACCTACCGATGGGCGCTATGGAGAAAACCCCAACAGGATGCAACGATTTTATCAATATCAAGTGTTGATCAAGCCTTCTCCGGAAAAATCACAGGAAATTTATTTGGAATCCTTAAAAGCCTTGGACATCAATCCAAAAGATCATGATATTCGGTTTGTTGAAGATAATTGGGAATCTCCGACCTTGGGTGCATGGGGTGTGGGATGGGAAGTCTGGCTTGATGGGATGGAGATCACACAATTTACTTATTTCCAACAAGTGGCCGGTGTAGAACTCAGACCCATCACATTGGAAATCACTTATGGTATTGAGCGAATCGCCATGTATTTACAAAACGTGGATAATGTATATCAACTGAATTGGAATGCGCATATAAAGTACGGTGATTTGTACAAAAGAAGCGAGATTGAATACTCAAAATACAATTTTGAAATAGCAGATACTGATTTGTTATTTCAACTTTTCGAACAGCATAAAGGGGAATTCTTACACTTGCTTGAACACGATTTACCCATTCCAGCATACGATCAGTTGATAAAATGTGCACATTATTTCAACCTCTTAGATGCTAGAAATGCCATCAGCGTAGCGCAGAGACAAGCATATATCAAACAGATTCGACGATTGGCAATAAGCTGTGCAAAAAAATACCTGGATGAAAAAAAGGATACTGAAACTGCTTAGAATAAATGATTAGGTTATTTCGTCAGATACTTCTGTAACCATCATTTATAAGTTATTGGAGGTTAATAGTAATGAGTGAATCCAAACCCCTCATTCCAGATTGTGTTGATGTCAATCATGCCATACAGATTCTGGATATTTATAACAATGGGGATCAGCAAAAGGCAGTGGAAATGGTTCGTGAGCATCTGAAATATTGTGCGGCGTGCTTTAAGCAATTTTATTGTGTCAGCGTTATCGAAGAATTGGTAACTGGAAGACACGCGGATGATGTTTATCGTGAGTTTATTGAGGTTGTTGACAGAATAGGTCGCAAAAAGCAAATCGAGCAATATGAACTTGAAGAATTGTACATTGATTTTTTGTCGGGTAAGTGTTTGAATTCAGAAAAAGGGTATTCTGAAGAAGAATTTGACACGGTTCAAGATTTTTACGACAAACTCAATGAACTGATTGAAGATGAGCAAAAAGTCCAAGAAAAGTATACCAAGCATCAATTTTTCACTTGGGGAGCTGTTGCAGCGGCTGTTACGATTACCGTATTGACAGTGGGGATTTTGAATACCTCAAAAGTAGATCTCGTGAATAACAAGGCATTCACGGAACAGATCTCCTTTCCGTCATATTCCGAACAAACAACTTATACACCCACTAATTTTGCGGACAACAATCGCAGCGATGGCACTGAGAATAACACCATAAGCGCTCAATTTGGATTGCCGGTTGACAGAGAATTAGAAGAAGGATATTTTAACCCTGTTAAAACCAAGCAAAATAATATTTTCACTGTCAGTATGAATTATTAAATCAACACGTTTGGAGTGAAGCAATTGAAAAGTACATTAAATAATATCCCTTTTTCAGTCACACTGAAATATACGCAACTCGCTCAGGATTTGCAATCCAAAGGGATAAAGGTGATAAGGCTGACAGCCGGGGAGCCGGATTTTGAAACTCCCCGGGAAGTCAGTCTTTCTGCTAAAAAAGCTATCGATGATGGCTTTACGAAATACACCCCTGCGTCGGGAATCCCTGAGCTGCGAAAAGGAATAGCCAATCTGTTAAAAGATAGTTATGCTCTGGATTACGATTTCTCCCAAATAGTCGTCACGAATGGGGGAAAACAAGCGCTGTATCAATCCATTTATGCCATTACCAATCCAGGCGATGAAATTATCGTATTTACCCCAGACTGGGTCAGTTATGTTCCACAGATTGAAATGTGTGATTGTCAGGCGGTTCTTGTGGATACAGATGCAGACAATGACTTTCAACCGGATGTTGACAAAATTGCTTCAAGTATCACCGAGAGAACACGGGCAATTATCATTAACACTCCCAATAATCCTACTGGAACAGTTTATTCCAAAGAAACGCTGGAAAAAATAGCTGATTTAGCTCTTGAGAAAGACATCTACGTTATTTCAGATGAAATATACGCAAATCTTGTTTATGATGGGACTCATGTTAGCTTCGGTTCTCTTAGAGGGGTTTTTGAGAAAACCATCATCATTAACGGCTTCTCAAAATCACATGCCATGACGGGATGGAGATGCGGTTATGTAGCAGCTCCAACACCTATTGCAAAAGCAATCGGAAAGTTGCAGTCTCACCTTTCATCCAATATCAATTCTATTACTCAAAAGGCAGCTCTAAAAGCGTTAACCGTTGATACCACATACATGAGAGAAGCCTTTAAGATAAGACGAAAGATCGTTTCGGAAGCCCTTGATGATGTAGGTATAAGCTATTGTCATCCCGCAGGCGCTTTTTATTTTTTCATGAATTTTGACTGGGTCAGTGATGCCTATCCGACAGACGACGATTTAACCATGGATTTGATTCAAAATTATTCTCTTGCCATGGTTCCCGGCAGTGCATTTCACAAACCCTGGTACATGCGTCTGTCATATGCCTCTTCTGAAGAGGAATTGAAACAGGCAATGGGAATTCTGAGAGATTTCAAACAAGAACACTAAGTTTATCGGACTTAGGATTAGGGCGTTCATAGGAACGCTTTTTTATTTGTGGAGGTTTTGAAGATGAAAAAGGAACTCATGTCATCAAGAATTCGCCTTGCTTCCCTTCCAACACCCTTGGAACAGATTAATCCTGATTTTATCGATGCTAAAATAGATATTTGGTTTAAACGGGATGATTTGACAGAATTTGTAGGTAGCGGTAACAAGATCAGAAAATTGGAGTATTTGTTATATGAAGCAAAAAAATTGGGAGCTGATACTGTTGTAACTTGTGGAGGTATACAGTCCAATCATTGTCGTGCGACTGCCTTTGCAGCGAGGCGTTTGGGAATGAAACCCGTGTTGTTTTTAAGGGGGACAAAACCCGAAAAAGCTCAAGGGAACCTTTTTTTGAATATGCTTTTAAAATCTGAGATTCACTTTATAACCCCTCAAGAATACGAAAATAGAGAGGAGATTATGGACGAATATCAGAGACGTTCACTTGTACCCGACAGAAATTATCTCATACCCGAGGGCGGTTCCAATATCGTGGGATCTTTAGGATATATCAGAGCTGTCGGTGAAATGGCAGAGCAGACAGATTTGGATTTCTTTGATGCGATCTTTTGCCCCGTAGGAAGTGGGGGTACTTATGCCGGATTATTGGCCGGATTGAAGATGAACAAACTGAACAAGCAGCTTATCGGAATAAATGTAACCCTTACCGATCACCGTGATTTCGAACAGAAAATAAGGGGGATCTGTGATGAATATCTTCACAGGAGCCTAATCGATGAACGAATACAAGATGATGATATAAAAATCATTGACGGCTATTGTGGAGAGGCTTATGCCGTCCCTACAGATAAGGGGTTGTCCTATATTCAATCATTTATGCTTCATACCGGTATTCTGCTTGATCCGGTTTACACTTCCAAAGCCTTTGATGGGATGATAGAAGAATCAAAAAAGCATGGATTCAAACGCGTTCTTTTTCTCCATTCAGGAGGCGGTTTTGGTAATTTCGCTTATTCCGGTTATTTTGGTGTTTGAAAACAATTAAGTTAAAAAAGACAAAAAAACTATGATATAATTCTTGGAAATTGTTTTTCATAGATTGAGGAGGATTTGTAAGATGAGAGATTTTATTTTGAAATGGAAGGTCGCGATTATCTGGGTAATTGCGGTAGTATTCACAGCAGGTATTGTCTGGTGGGGAGTTGCATCCTACATTGATATCGGCGGAAACGGTTCCCAACAGGAATATAAACCCGGAGAATATATTCCAAGCAGGACAGAAGCACTTGCAGTTATCACAAAAGAGTCAACAGACCTGAATCATACCTATTGGTTGATGCCATATGAGCTTTCGGAACGAATGCAGGAAATAACGGATTATTACAGAAATTACGGACAGGATATCGATGAATTGTTTCAAGCTCCTTATTTGGAACTCAATACAGCGAAGTCCATGATAGACAACAAAATCGTGGAATATTATGCTGATGAAAACGATCTTTCTCCAACAGAAGAACAGGTCAATGCACAGATTGAAGCAGTCGTGGCACAAAACGTCAACACAGAAGAAATCAAACAGAGTGTGGTTCAACGATTCGGCAGCATGGACAATTACAAGGCATATATCAAACCTTATCTTGTTGAACAGATGAAACTGGATAGTGTCAAAGCAAAGGTGACAGAAATAACTGAAGAAGACATGAAAGCATATTTTGAAGAAAACAAAGAGGACCTTACCTCCGGAAACAATCAAGTTAAAGCCGCACATATCCTGGTTGATGATAAGGCGTTATCTGAGGAAATTCTTAAACAGATACAGGATGGTGAAATCACATTTTCAGAAGCAGCTGTCAAATATTCAACCGATTCATCCAACAGTGAAGATGGAGGCGATTTAGGTTGGTTTTCAAGAGGTGAGATGGTTCAACCTTTTGAAGAGGCGGCTTTTAACGCAGAAGTGGGAACAATAGTTGGACCGGTTGAAACGGATTTCGGTTACCATCTGATAGACGTTCAAGATAGAAAAAAGCTTGAAACCTATGAGGATTTCGTCAATAATGAAAAAGTCTACAACGATGCAAAAACCGAGTTGCAAAACGCTCAATACGAAACATGGCTTGAATCGTACAAGGCTGAAAACGACTTTGATTATGTCTTAAATGATGACGTTTTAAACGTATACGATAAGTATCAAACCATGACGGATAATTTAGAGAAAATGGACAATGAGATCCTGAATGAATTTGTCACATGGCTTGAGCAATTTATAATCGTTGAAGATGATGGTCATCAGAAGATTGATGCCTCAGTTGATCCTCGAAACATTGCCATTTTCGTCAGCACATTGGAAGAAATCAATAACACATTAAACAATCAGGAACAAATCCTGAAAAACTTCCAATCAATCTCAGAAGATACACCGGAAGAATATATTTCGATGAGTGTGGAGCAGTTGGATAATCTTCTAGAGGTAAAAGAAGAAGAAAAAAAGAGCTTGGAAGATGAAGTGGTTGTGATAGAAGAGAAAGTGGCGGAAACACCAAATGCTACAGAAACAGACGATAATCAAGTTTATCTGGAAGAGTTGAACGAAGAGCTTGCCGAGAAGAAAAAACGGATGCAAGGTATAGAAGATGAGATCAGTCAGATTGAGAATGCAAAGCAATATCATGACATGGTTGAACAGTTGGCAGATGAGAATATCCAGCCTTCTCAAGTGAAGGACGTTCTTGCAGAAATGGAAGAGAAGATCCAGGCAAACGAAGAAAAGATCGTAGAAGGGTTGAATATACTGTACAATACGAATACCACATCCAAGCAAGTTGTCAATCTGTTGAGGAAATACGAACCGGATAACACAGAAGTAGCATTGAAATGGTTCCAACAACAGATTGATCAGTATATGATGTACCTCAATGATGAAGAAACTTTCAGGCAATACCGAACGATGCTTGAACCACAGCTGCTGCAGTATCAACTTGGGCTTGCTAAAATAGCACAGTCTGAAGAAGAATCGGTTGAAAGTCGTGTCAGTGCTTATGAAACTTTACTCAATTTGATGGAAAAATGGGGTAAATACGAAGAAGAGCTTGTCTACCTGAAAGAACTTAGAGAAGTAAAACCCGATTATCCAGACATTGATTTGATTATCCAACAAGTAGAAGAGACAATAGAGATCCAAAAGGAAGAACAAGAAGCAATCAGCGCTACAGAAACAACTGAGTCGACATCAACTCAGTAACGATAAAAAAAAGAGAGCCGAAAGGCTCTCTTTGGTTTTTGGCTGGGGCGGAGAGACTCGAACTCCCGAATGTCGGATCCAAATTCCGATGCCTTACCAACTTGGCTACGCCCCAACTACGTTTGGTATTTTGCAATATCAAACACCGGTTGATATTCTACTATATTGAAATGAAAAAGTCAAGTAAAATGCATAAGCCAAAAGTAACAGGTACAATAATTTGAAAACTCAAATTTTAGAGGCGATAAAAAAAGTGATAAAGGTAAAAATCATCAATAACTCTAAAGAACTTACCTACCAAAATACAGTCAGTGTAGCCAGGATATTGAAAGATTCGGAGTATCGATCAGAAAGACCAGTATTGGGAGCAAAGGTTAATAATCGTTTAAGGGAGCTTTCAAATGAAGTCTTTACCGATTCACAAGTTCAATTTATTGACATAACGCATTCCGATGGCATTCGCATGGTGCAGAGAGGTTTGATCTTTACCCTTTATATTGCATCAAAAGAGCTGTTTCCAAATCGGAAACTAAAGGTACTACATTCCATCGAAAACGGGCTTTATTGTGAATTGGGGAACTGGGTCCAAAACATAGAAATTGAACAGCTCAAAAAGAGGATGGAAGAATTGATTAAAGCTGACCATCCTTTTACCAAACATAAGTTAGATAAGAGAGTAGCAATTGCTAAATTCAAAGAGAACGGTGACTTTGAAAAGGTGAGGTTGTTCAGATTCAGAAAAAAGAGTACGGTTAATGTCTATAAATGCGGTAAATTGGATTATACCAATTATTTTTACGGATACATGCCTCCTGGAACGGGTTGTTTAAAACCCTTTGATTTGGAGGTTTATGGTCAAGGATTCTTGTTACTAACGGCCACTCAAAATTCACCCGATCATTTACCGAAACGCAAGCAGTTACAAAAATTTTCTCAGGTCTTTTTACAGTATCAACGATGGGGAGAAATCCTGGGGATAGAAACCGTTGGTGATCTGAATAAAAAGATCGCCGATGGAAAGATCAAGGATATTATCCTCATGTCTGAGGCCCTTCATGCCAAAAAGATCACCAACATGGCAGAGGAAATCTCCAAGAATTTGGAAAAACGGATTATCTTAATCGCCGGTCCCTCCTCATCCGGAAAAACCACGACGGCAAAGCGGTTAAAACTGCAATTGATGGCAGAAGGCTTGAAACCTGTTACAATTTCTTTGGATGATTATTTTGTTGACCGTGAAAAGACACCGAGAGACCAGCTGGGCAATTATGATTTTGAATCTATCTATGCCCTCAATTTGGAATTATTCAACAATCACCTGCTTGATTTGATTGAAGGCAAAGTGGTGCAAATTCCAAAATTTGATTTTGTGAAAGGAAAGGGTGTAATAACCGGCGAGACTTTTCAAATCAATAAGGAACAGCCTTTAATCATCGAAGGGATTCATGGGTTAAATGAAAAACTAACAAAAAGTGTTCCCAGAGAATGGAAATTTAAGATATATGTCAGTGCTTTGACTCAACTGAGCATTGATGATATCAACCGTATCCCCACAACAGATACAAGGTTAATAAGAAGAATTGTGAGGGATAACAGCACTCGGGGCCATTTGGCAATCAGCACGATAAAGATGTGGCAATCTGTCAGAAAAGGAGAGACTGAAAACATATTCCCCTTTCAAGAGGAAGCCGATTACATGTTTTCGTCAGCTCTTGTTTACGAATTGGCAGTCTTAAAGATGTATGCTGAACAACTTCTTGTACAAATTGAAGATGAATGTGAGGAGAACATCGAATCAAAAAGGTTGTTGAAATTTTTGGAGTATTTTTTACCCATTACCAATACAGAATATATCCCCAAAAATTCCATTATCAGAGAATTTATTGGAGGAAGCGTTTTTGAGTATTGAGTTAAATGAAAAAGATAAATCATCCTATGATAAAATGATCATGACAAGGTTAAAAAAAATAGAAGGACAGATACGGGGCATTCAAAAAATGATAGAGGAACAAAGAAATTGCTCCGATATACTGATACAGATGTCAGCGGTGAAATCCGCCTTAAAAAAAACAAACTATTTGATTTTAAAACGATACGTAAACACTTGTTTAAAAGAACTTTCCGAATCAACAGAAACGAATATGGAAGATTTTTTAATCACCATGAACGAATTTATGTCTGAAATAGACGATGAAGCTGATAATACCAACGGAGGTGCAAAACATGAAACGAACACTTAAGACTATATTTTTGGTTGTTATGATGCTACTCATACTGACTACTTCCTGGACACTCTTTGCCCAGACCGAAGAATTCAACGTGTATGACAAATTAAAACCTTTTTTTGAGTCACTTTATTTTTTAGAAAATGAATTTTATGAAAAAGACAAAATTGACTATGATGACCTTGTTCATTCCAGCGTAAGAGGACTGATAGCAGGATTGGAAGATCCTTTCAGTTATTATCTGACTGCTGAAGATGTGGCAGAAAGCAATATTGAGCAAGAGGGAAAATATGGCGGAATTGGAACAGAAGTAACTTATAACGCACATCTTCAGGTGATTGAAGTCGTAGCCCCCATGTTTGGAACACCGGCATACAAAGCCGGAATAAAGGCAGGTGACTTGATCATCACCATAGATGCAAGCCCTGTTGAGGACATGACCTATATGGAGGCTGTGAATAACCTCAGGGGAATTCCGGGAACGGTAGTGGACTTGGAAGTGGTAAGGGAGCCTGTGGGAATTTTAGAGTTCAGTATTGAAAGGACGGAAATTAAAACAGCTATGGTTCAATATGGTCTGATAGAATACTCAGGAATCAATACGGGTTATGTCAGAATCAACAACTTCTTTAAAAATACAGGTACAGAGCTCAGGAAGGCATTGAATGACATGTACGACCAGGGGATCAAATCGTTGGTTCTTGATTTAAGAAACAATCCTGGAGGATACCTGACACAGGCCATTTTAGTTGCTTCCATGTTTGTTGATTCCGGTGAGGTCATAGTTACGACCAAATCAGCCGATAATTTTATCAACACCTACCGATCATTGGGAAATGAATTTGAGAATCTTCCCATGGTGATTTTAATTAACGAAGGAAGCGCCTCGTCTTCGGAAATTCTCTCAGGCGCACTGAAAGATTACAATTTGGCGACTCTGGTAGGGGAGAAAACTTTTGGAAAGGCTGCGGTACAAACACTTTTTCCGCTCTCAAACGATGGAGAATTATGGTTGACGACAGCACATTATTTTACCCCAAACGGAAATGATATTCACAGAGTAGGCATCGAGCCCGATATCCTGGTAGAACATGAACCCCCTGAAGAAACAGATGAAGAAGAAGCAGATCACACCAGTGACAGCACCCGATTTGTCATTGAGGTCAACCCCGATAAGGATAATCAACTAAAAACAGCATTAGACCTTTTTGTAGAACAGTTTTCAATGGGGGTAGATGGAGGTCAAGACCAATAAAGGATGATCAAGGCACTTTTCTGTATCTTTTCGGTGTTTTTGGGAATATACGCCATTGTCTCGGGAGTACAATCTCTTAGTAATATTCAATGGCAAATTGATACTGTTGAAGTTCAGTATACTGAACCGCCTTTTATTGCAAAGAAGGAATTGACTGAAAAGAGCTTTGAAAACAGTTTGATTTTTGAAAAGAAGCCCATAGACATTCAATGTTATTCTTATGAAGATTTCTTAAACAATGTTGAACAGTATAAAAATGATCGGAAATTGAATATTGACGTGAAAGAAACGAGTTCACTCAGGGAGGGTATTATTCAATCTGCTGTGGCTTCCGGAAATGGAATTCGTATCAATTATGAACCTTCCCTTTTGATTGTTTTAAATGGATATGGCACTGAAGAATTAATCATGGAAATGGAAAGAGAAAACGATCAACGTTTTCTACGACTGGTATTACCTCATGCCCAATATTCAAAATCGATTGCAAAATCGTTGAGACAAATGGGATTGCCCTATGCGCTAAACAATTACGGATTAACAGAGCAAAAAAGAAAAGAGGCTTTGCAGGAATGTTATTTCCCAAGATATTCAATGGAAATTTCCAAGCCGAGTGCCACTTTTGATAATGCCCTTTCTTCAGATGAATTGCAGTTGAAAATGAAAGGAATTATCTATGATGCGTTGATAGAAAGCTATGAAAACGGTTGGGAAACGGTTGTTTTTGACGCCACGATTAAAAATCTCAAAGCACTCCAATCCGTTCTTGATGAAATGATGCCGTTACCGATTCAATTGGTT
This sequence comes from uncultured Thermotogaceae bacterium, assembly GCA_964449405.1. Lineage (GTDB taxonomy): Bacteria > Thermotogota > Thermotogae > MWEM01 > MWEM01 > JASUTC01. Next base: position 2,898 of record CAYUYU010000008.1, on the reverse strand, counting down.
CACTATCCCTTGTGGAGAGATGAAGAATGAGTAGTCTTTTTGATGCGTTGTTTTTTCCTATTGCCTTTTTTAAAAGAACAGAATGCGCTTACAGCCAATCTTTTATTGCGTTAATCATTATCATTGCAATCAATTTATTATCGGATAGACGTATTTTGGGAACCCTTTTTTCATTTTTTGGCATTACCGCTTTTCTGTTTGTGATATTAATCCCCATTTTTGTTCTCTTGCTGCTTTTTGGTCTGGATTTGTTGCTCATCAGAGAGGATAAGAATCACTGGATTAAAACCCATATGGCATTTACCTACGTGCCCTATCTCTTCTTTCCCCTTGTAAGGCCTCTTGTGGAGAGAAGAACTTGGCAGTTCCAGTTTTTTGGTTGGATAGTTATTTTACTGATGTGTTTGTGGTCGTACAGCTTATTGGAATTGTTGCTAAAGAAAAGCGAATATGCAATTATTCGTTTTTTTCGAGATGTGTGTTTATTGATATTGTTAGTTGTTTTATGATTTTACAGATGATACGGGGAATGTGTTCATGATGGTAATTGTAGGTCGATTTGTACAAAGATTTTGGAAAGAAATCATATTGGTTTCGATTCTGATAACCGCTTTTTTTGGTTATTACGCCTCGACTATATCAATCAACACAGATTTAACAACATTGTTGCCCAAAGATGATGAATACGCTCAGCAGTATAAAGAGCTTTTTTCCGGGGATGTGATTGGTGATTCGGTGGTTATTGTCTTTGAGTATGATGGTGATAGAGACACAGCCCTTCAATTTGTAGGACAGCTGAAGAAAAGATTAGAAAAAAAGGTGGATATCGTCAAATTCTTTCAGAACATTGATTCTATGGCTATGATGGGAACTACAGGCTTGTTTCTATCCGAAAGTAATATCTTTGAACAGCTGACCTCCACGTTGAATTACGCTCAGTTTTTGGTGGATAATCCCGCTGCAATTGACTTTTCTATTGTAAGAAATGCAGGTGAATCGTTAAAAAAGATTGAGGATGTATTTAACAAAGTATTAGACATAGAAAATCCACAAAATTACGTCATATTCAGTCCTGACAACAAGATTTTCCTCTTCAATCTTATCTTAACCAAACCCGCTTTGGATTTGGATTTTGCATCTCGCGCCTTGAACGAAATTGAAGCAGATATCCGCACTCTTTTGTCAGAAAATGAGATTCATTATCAGTATGGGATGACTGGCTCTTATCAGCAGGCTTTGGACACGAATGCAGTCATTTCTAAAGATCTTTCCATAACAACCATCATCACCCTTACCGCCATCTCTTTGTTGTTCTTTCTTGTTTATGGTAATGTTTATACGACCCTTTCTATTTTTATCAGTTTGATAATAGGAACACTGTGGTCCGTAGGGATTTTTCAATTTATTTTTCAAAGCATGGACTTCATGTCCAGCTTCGTTATTGCGCTGTTGTTGGGTTTGGGAATTGATTTTGGGATCCATCTATCGCACAGGGTATCGGAAGAATTAAGTGAAGATGCCTATAAATTCAATAACAGCGAGAAAAAGGGAAAGCGTGAGTTAACAAAACAAGCCGTTATCAGTGCAGTCAAGCACTCCGGCCGCAATACACTGATTGGTGGCTTAACGACTATTGCGGCTTTTATGTCACTCATTTTTGTGGATTCGCCGGCACTTCAAAGGGTGAGTATCATGGCAGGCATCGGTATTCTCACCTTTCTCTTTGTCATGATTGTCATTTTACCGTCTTTGTTGATCTATTTCTACAGATATTTAAACATCAAAGAGAAGGGAAAAAAAGAAACAAAAAGTATATTTAAAAAAATGGTAAAAGGATCAAGAAAAAATCCAAAAATCATCGTTATCACTTTGCTAGTTGCATTAATTCCCTTGTTTTACTTTACGTACAGATGTTTTATAAATTTTAACTACACCCCTGCAGAGACAATCCCTATGGATATAGAAAGTGCGAGGGTATTACAAAAGATTATGGATCATGGTATCTTTTCAAATGCTGATAATTCGATTATCACGTACATCTCTGACCCGAAAAAATTGTATGATGCTGAAGAATCAATTTACAAGCGCACACCGGATTTGGGGAATATCAATTCATTAGCTTCATTTATTCCAAAAGAGATGTTCGATAACTACGATTCCTTTAAATTGAATATAGAGAAGGTCATTAACAGTTCTCAAAACGCCTTTACAGTGATTCTCTTTAAAAAACTGGGTGTTTACGGTGATTTAGATTATCTGTATGAACTGTTTCAGAAAACCCCTAACTTTTCAAGCTTCATTAATGCCATATTTCAAAGTGAGATTTTACCCAATGAGGCCAAAAAATACCTCAGCACCTATATGGATGGTGAAATGGTTTACAAGATCTATGCTGAACCTACTTACGACATTTGGGTTGATAACAATCTGAAGGGCTTTGTGGAGGGATTAAGTAACACGACATATGATTTCTATGGTTACCCCATTATCTACTACAAGGTGATGACAAGTGTCATCAAATCGATCATATTTGCCGTATTGTTGTCTGCCATCATTATCGCCATGACCGTTTTACTTTCTTTGAAAAAATTTTCCGATTCCATTGCTGTTCTATTGGTCTTGGGATTGACGATTATCTTCCTGTTCGGCTTTTACAATTTATTTGGGATGCAGATTAATTTCATGACCATTTTGGCGCTGCCACTTATAATGGGAATGGCCATTGATGGCCCGATTCATCTGATCGGACGTCTAAGAGAAGAGGAGGAAAAGAAAGCCAAACCGGATTATTTCAAAAACGTTTTTTTAAAAACAAGCAAAGCGATTACGTTAAGCTCGGCAACAACAATGATTGCTTTCTCCAGTTTATTGTTCGCCAGCTCGCCCATACTGGGAGAA
>CAYUYU010000007.1:0-28825 GCA_964449405.1 uncultured Thermotogaceae bacterium | reverse complement strand
TTGGTGCAAAATGTCAACATGCTCCTGTCTGCCGAAAGAATTGAACCGGGAGTATATGATGTAATTTGTTCGCCTTCAGTAGCCGGTCTTATTGCCCATGAAGCCTTAGGCCATGGGGTAGAAATGGATATGTTCGTTAAGGGGCGTGCGAAAGCAGTAGAATATTTAGAAAAACCAGTAGCATCAGAGTTAGTGACTATGCATGATGGGGCAGCCGGTGTTAGGGAAGTGTCTTCGTACGCTTTTGATGATGAAGGTTCTCTAGCAACTGATACCGTTATCATTGATAAGGGAATACTGAAAACGGGAATTTCAGATGTGATTTCTGCCTCTATTTTGGGAACTAATCCCACCGGAAACGGGAAGCGGGAATCTTTCGAAAAAAAAGCATATGCAAGAATGACCAACACCTATTTCTCTCCGGGAAAAGACAAACTTGATGATATGATTGCCTCGGTTGATTATGGATTTTTGCTTGAAGATTATTACAGCGGCATGGAAGACCCCAAAAACTGGGGAATACAATGTCTCATAGCTTACGGCAAGGAAATAAAAGACGGGCAATTCACCGGTAAGGTTGTATCTCCGGTGATGATGACAGGCTATGTTCCTACACTCTTAAAATCCATATCAATGGTTTCCGGTGATTTTGAATTATCCGGAACTGGAGCATGTGGTAAAGGTCACAAAGAATTTGCAAAGGTATCTGCCGGTGGTCCTTATATTAAGGCAAAAGCGAGGTTGGGATAATGCTTGAAAGAATAATCAAACAATTGAAAGCTTGTGATGCATCTTGTTGGAAGATTCAAGAAAGCATCGTGGACAGCGAAGAGTATTTTTTTATCAAAGATAAAATAGATTTAGGAAGGTCAAAGAGTGTTCATCATTTTAACGTCACGGTTTACAAGGATTTCTCCAAAGATAATAAACAATATAGGGGGAGTTCTTCAGTCAGCATCTCCCCATTATTAAACTCACAGGAGTTAAAAGAGGCAGTAGAAGGCGCTGTGTTTGCTGCCGGTTTTGTCAAGAATCCTTGGTATCCAATTACCGAACCTTATACAAAACAGTTTAAAAGAAATGATTGCAATTTACAAGCAGTAACAAAGGATTCTGTAGCTGCGGTTTTAAATGCTCAAAGCGATTCAAAAGCCTGGGTGAATTCAGCAGAACTCTTTATCAGTGATGTTCATACAAGAATCATTAATTCTAAAGGACTTGATGTATCCTATTCAAAATATCAAACTTATTTGGAAACGATCGTATCCGCTTCAGGGTTCGAAGAAGTGGAATTGTACGACGAATATAAATTGTCACTGCCAAACGGTGAGTTAATAAAAGAAAGAACAAAGGGGTTATTGAATAAAGTCAAAGAAAGATCAGTTGCACAAGCTACACCATCTTTAAAAGAGATTCCGGTTATTCTTACCGGTGAGCCGGTCAAAGAATTTATGAGGTATTATCTTCAGCAAGCCAATGCACAAATAAAGTATGACAAAATCTCAGAAGTTGAAGTGGGTAAGGCAGTTCAGGGAAAAGAATCAGGTGATCAAATTTCGTTGGATGTTGCCGCTGAAATAGAAGGCTCTTATTACAATGCCCCGATAGATGATGACGGCTTTTTAATCAAATCAGAGAGAGTTGTCGAAAACGGTAAACTAAAAAAATATTGGGGAGACTTGAGGTATTCCCATTATCTTGGAGTAGAACCGACTGGAGGGGCCAATAGCTTCAAAGTCTCTGCAGGAGAATGGACCACTGAAAAATTGAGAGAAGCGCCGCATCTTGAAGTGAGCCATTTCTCAGCCATTGATGCCGATATGGCTACAGGCGATTTTGGTGGTGAAATCCGTTTGGGTTGGTACGATGATGGTGCTAAAAGAATTCCGGTTTCTGGAGGTTCCGTTACCGGAAATATTCGGAATTTGACTTCCATACATTTGTCAAAAGAAGTCCATTTGGAAGCAGATTATTATGGTCCTTGTTCCGTCAGGATTGAAGGCTTTAAGATTTCAGGGGAATAATGTCAAGCCACATCGCTTTGTCCTAACGCTTTTATTCATGCTGTTTAAAGCGAAGAAATAACTATTTTAAGCATTTTCATTAATAGATTTAAATCCATACTGGATCGAAGGGGATTTTCAAGGCATTGCTCCGGAAGGAACGGAATGTGAATGAAGCCGGATTTTGTGGCAAATCCCCTTTTTTCAATATAGTCAAGGGCAGAATACATCACATAGTTACAGATATAGGTGCCGGCTGAGTTAGATAATCTAACAGGAATGCCTGCCTCTTTTAATTTTGCTTCTATTGTCCTTAAAGGAAGAGTTGACCAATAGGCAACGGGTCCCTTTTCATTGATTTGCATATCTTTAGGTTGTTCTCCGTTATTATCCGGTATCCGAGCATCCAAAATGTTTATTGCGACACGTTCAAGGGCGATATGAGAGAGTTTTCCATTTAGACCAAGGCTCACAAGGTAGTCCGGCTGAATATCTTTAATCGCTTTAGTAACCATTTTTCCCGCCTCTTTTACAGTCACCGGCAATATTATTTTGTATATTTCTAATATACTATGATTGAAATCCAAGTGTTTTAATAATTCTTGAGAGGGATTGAGCGTTTCATTGTCAAAGGGTTCGAATCCAGTAACGATTATTTTTTTCATCCTATCACCTCATTGAAAGGAAATTCTTTCCTGATGGTTAAAACGGTTTCTCTCTCTATCGGAAATGAGAGTAAGCCTTCGTTGCTTTTTGCTGTTACATCGCCATTGGGGGTAATAACCATCGAGTGTCCATTGTAAATACCACCTGTTCGATTGACACCGATCACCCAGGCTTGGTTCTCTATTGCCCTGGCTTTCAAGAGGACTTCCCAATGCAGTATGCGCGCTTTTGGCCAATTGGCGGGGACAATATACAGATGTGGGTGTTTTGATTCAGCACTAAACAACTGGGGAAACCTCAAACCATAGCAGATGACTATTCGAGTGTACATATCCGCAAAAATAAAATCGTTTGTTACTGTACCCATTTTTATAAACCGGTCTTCTTTTGCAAATTTGAAGGTTTTTCTTTTTCGCTGCATCACAATGCGTTTTCCTTTGGAATTGATAATGGTATAGGTGTTGTAAGTGTCTTCATCGAGTTGTTCGAAATAGCCAAACCCAATGGATAGCCCATAATGGCTGGCGGCTTTTCTTATTTCTTCTATGCTTTTAACATTAATGGGTTTAACCGGTTGTTCAAGTTTATCTGGAAAGCCCTGTAGAGAAAGTTCCGGAGTCAACAAAAGTGCTGATTGATTTTCTCTTGCAACTTTGCCTGCATAATTGATGATCATTTTGCTGTTTTCCTTTTCTTCATTTTGAATGATGTTTTGTGTTAACAAGCAAACGATCAATGAACTCCTCCTCCCATAAAAAAAGAGATCAATCCGTTTAAGAATCAATCCCCTTTTGTATAATTACAAGCCATTTGTATTATACCAAAATTGTTTTTATTTATCAAATTTTTAAGGATTTCTTTTTTCGCTATATTCATTTGGTATAACGGCGGAACGCTTTTTAGATATTACTATTAAGGATAAATACCTCTTAACCTTGTTGCCTGTGCAACCTTTTCTATGGCGTTGACATAAGCTGCTGTTCTCATATCTACATCGTACTTTTCTCCGGTCTTGACAACACCACAGAATGCCTTCTTCATTATTCTGTGTAGGGCGTTTCTGACATCTTCCAGTTCCCAGAAGAACCACTGAAGACTTTGGACCCATTCAAAGTAGGATACCGTTACACCACCTGCGTTAGCTACAAAGTCCGGAACGATTATACAGCCCTTTTCAGTCAGAATGTCTTCTCCATCAGGGTCGATTGGACCATTTGCAGCTTCAACAATGATTTTTGCTCTGACATTGTCAGCGTTTTCAGCTGTTATAACATCTTCCAGTGCTGCAGGGATCAGCATATCCACGTCAAGTTCGAGAAGCTCCTCGTTTGTTATCTTTTTGTCAGCCCCGTTGTATCCTTCCAAAGAGCCATTCTCTTCCAGATATGTCATCATTTCGTGTGTGTTTAAACCGTTTGCGCTGTAGTATCCACCTGAAATGTCACTGATTGCAACGACCTTGGCATTCAGTTCATCATTAATGAGTGTTGCGGCATAACTACCAACATTTCCGAATCCCTGGATAGCCACTGTTACGTCTCTCATTTTTTTGTCGAATGTTCCCTTTTCGTTGAGATATTTGACGACTTCTTCTGCACAAATTCTAACCCCTCTGCCTGTTGCCTCTGTTCTTCCAACAGAACCACCGATTTCAAGGGGTTTTCCCGTTACTACTCCTAATACTGAATGTCCGACATTCATACTGTATGTATCCATATACCATGCCATAATCTGACTGTTTGTGTTTACGTCGGGTGCCGGGATGTCTATGTTTTCTCCGATAATGACTTGTATTTCAGAGAAAAATCTTCTTGAAAGTCTTTCAATTTCAGTTTGTGAAAGTAGTGTGGGATCAACCTGAACGCCACCTTTACCCCCACCGTAAGGAATACCCACAACGGCTGCTTTCCAAGTCATCCAGAAAGAAAGCGCTTTAACTTCGTCAAGAGAAACGTTTTGATGATATCGAATACCACCTTTTGCAGGTCCGAGAGCTATGTTGTGCTGTACCCTATGTCCTGTAAATACCCTTGCAGAACCGTCATCCATTCTGACAGGAAAATTAACTGTCAGTTCTCTTTTTGGTTTTGAAAGAACTTCTCTCATACTGGAATCAAGATTCATCACTTCAGCTGCTTTTGTAAACTGTTTGACTGCATTTTCATATAGGCTCAATTCTGTTCCCTCCTCTAATCTATTGGTGTCCATTACTCTTACACTTCTATTTAAACATATGTTATTTATTTCTCAAAGTGGATAAATAAGTAATTTGGTTTGATTTTATATGATTAGAGCTGAAAAACGATTATTTACTCATTATATCTGAAGTATTTGCTCTGTTATAAGCAAATTGACAGTTTAAACTATTTATGGTAACATACGTTACGTAACAATGGTTTCGTGAGGAGAAGTGAAAATGGCACCAAAAATAAAATATCAAAAAAAAAATATTTTGAATTCGGCTTTGAAGCTCTTAAAACAGAAAGGAATCAACGCCTTGACAGCAAGAAATATTGCGCAAGAAATGGGCTGTTCAACACATCCTATTTATTCAGAATTCCATTCACTTAAAGAGTTAAAAAGGGCATTGTATGATTATGCTTATGATTATTTTATAGAAACTATTACTACAGAAAATTCTCCAAAAAGTTTTTTGGATGTTGGTGTCAACTACGTCAAATTTTCCAAGAAGAAAAAAAATGTCTTTTCATTCATTTTCATGAATAAAGATTTCAAAATGGATTTAAGTAATCTTGAGAATGTTGACGAAAACATGATTAAATTTATAAAAGAAGATGAATATGTGCAAGAACATGCAGTAAAATCCTATCATCTTATTTTTTACAACCTTTGGATTTTTACCCACGGGCTGGCAACTTTGATTTGGGAATCAGGGGCAGACTTTAATGAGGAGAATATCCGAAAAACATTAAGAAGAACAGGAGAAATTATCATTCACGGGTTAGCGGAAAAAGAAAATCAAACAATATAAAGCTTTCTATTGGAGGTGCTGAAGTGTCAGAGATTATTTTGGAAGTAAAAAATCTAAAAAAGTATTATCCCACAGTTAAAGCGGTGGATGATGTCAGTTTTGGTATAGAAAAGGGAACTGTGTTTACATTATTGGGCCCGAACGGTGCTGGTAAAACAACAACACTGGAGATCATCGAGGGCATAAAAAAAGCAGATGAAGGAAAGATAGTGTTTTTCGGTGAAGAAATGAAACATGTATCCGAAGAAGCAAAACAGAAGATCGGAGTTTCATTGCAGTCGACCAATTTTATTCCGCATTTAAAGGTGAAAGAAGTATTTGAGCTTTTTGCTTCCTTTTTTAAAAAGAGCCTTCCGATAGAAGAGGTTATTGGATTTGTTTCTTTGGAGGAAAAAAGGGCAGATCTTGTTGAAAAGCTATCGGGTGGTCAAAAACAGAGAGTTGCCATAGGGTGTGCTTTAATCAACGATCCCGAAATGGTATTCTTGGATGAGCCAACAACCGGTTTAGATCCTCAAGCCAGACGGAATATTTGGGGGATTATAGAACACTTAAGAGGGCAAGGGAAAACGGTTTTCTTGACCACACATTATATGGAGGAAGCTCAAAAACTATCAGATATGGTTTGTATTATGGACCATGGGAAGATTATTGCCATGGATACCCCTAAGGGTCACATCAATAAATTGGGGGAACTTAATTATGTGGAATTTGCAGCAGATTTACAACAGTCTGATATCGAAGAAATGAACTCATGGGATATAGAAGAAGTGGAAATAGAAGGAGAAAAGGTTATTATTCCCACGAAGTCTCTACATGTCATACTTGAAAAGTTGCTGTCATGGGCCAAAAATAAAGGATTTAACCTCAAAGATATCAGTGTCAGACAACCCAACCTTGAAGATGTCTTCCTTTCTCTTACCGGAAGGAGGCTAAGAGACTGATGAAGAATCAACTTTTTATGAGTCTGCTTAAAAGCGGACTCAGGGAAAAAGAAACCATTTTTTGGATTTTACTCTTTCCACTGATCATCTTTACCATTATGGTGCTTATTTTTTCAAATATGACCGGCGAAGATCTGAATTTTAAGATGGCTGTTATTGATCATTCCGGTACCGGTATGGGGACTACCATCATCAATCAGGTTTTTAAGGGTATTAGCACACCACAAAATCCTGAAAAGGATCCCTTGTATTCTGTCATCAATGTAAAAAACAAGGACGAAGCACTACGGCTTTTAAAAGAGCAACATATTGATCTTATCGTGGAGATACCTGAAGATTTTAATCAAAAATTTAATCAGGTCGTGTTTTTCTCGAAGATTACTTCGATAGCTTCTGAAGACAAGCCAAGTATCATTGTTGAAAGGGTGCCTATGAGAAATTTGTCAAAGTTGTCCAGTGATGTTATGGAACAGATTTTGGCTGAAGTGAATCTTGAAGCTGCCAAAAGGATGAAAGTTTCTATTCCGGATGCTACCATTTCTTTTGAAACCGTGGGGCAAACTCAGGAGTTTAATTATGCCGATTACTTTTTAGCGGGGATATTGATCATGGGTTTTTTCAGTACCGGTTTCTTTAATATGGGTATCAACATGACATATTTTAGAAGAAAAGGGATTTTCAAACGTTTTGCCTGTACACCAATTAGAAACACAACGCTTTTAACAGCTACCATCTTTTCTAATCTTGTTTTTATGATCCTGTCGTTTTTGATTTTGCTCGTTTATGCAAAATTATTCTACAATGTCACCTGGGCTATCTTTTACCCAGAGTCAATTTTATTTATGATTCTCAGTGCTATCCTTTCCCTCTCGTTTGGGATTTTTCTTGGGTCAGTAGCAAAAACACCCAATTCCGCCTCAGGATTGGCAAATATGTTGTTTTTTCCCATGCAGTTTCTGGGAGGGTTGTACTTTCCCGTTTTTGATCTGCCGCCAATCGTCAGATGGTTTGTTTATATCAATCCCATTACATATCTAGCTGCAGGAATGAGGCAGTCTATGGGACTTATGGATGCGCCTTTACCTTATTTTACCTTGATGTTGGTCCCATTACTTTGGACCGTCGGACTCTTGTTGATCTCAGTCAAAATATTTAAATGGGATGGGGGTGAGGTTGCATGAAAAACACAATGGGTATCTTAAAAGCACTCATCAAAAGCAGGATAAGAGATAAGGAAGCTCTCTTTTGGACTTTGGCTTTTCCCCTTATGTTTCTGATCATATTCGGTCTTGCCTTTGGAGGGAATTCTACTTCATCGGTTTCAACAAAATCTGAAGACATGCGTTATGCCATATTCCTCGGTGAAGCTTTTGATGAAGAGACAGAAACAAAAATCATTAAGACTTCTGAAAGTCTGGGACTTAAACCCCTCCTCGTCTATTCTGTTTCAGATTTGAAGAATAGTGTTGAAAAAGGTTATGATGGCGTTGAATTTGGTCTTTCTCTCACTAATAAGGATGGCGTGTGGGAGGTTCAAGCCTATTTCAGTACCGGCGCCATGAACAAGATGCAGTTTTATCAATCGATAGTGAACAATTTTGTAACCGAATTCAAAAAAAATCTTGTGGGCTTTGAAAACATTATCACTGTCGAAACAGTTGATCGAGAATTCACCGTTGAACCAGTTACTAATACCGGATATATCCTTTCTGGAGTTATCGCCGTATCAATTTCACTGTCGGGAATAACTGCTTTGATCATCAGTTTTGGATATTACAGAAAACAAGATATCATCAAACGGTTGATTGCCACACCTTTGAAGGGCTCTCAATTTTTAGCCGCGGACATCATCAACAACCTTTTAGTATCCATCGTTACCATCGTTATCATCATGCTCTTTGCGCGTCTTTTGTTTCAGGTGTCTTTCAACATGAACATTCTGTATTTTGCTATCACCTACTTTTCTTCCATGTTCGTGATGATGGGCTTGGGTGGTCTTTTTCTGTTACTATTCAGGGAACCCAACGCAGCAATGAATGCCGCAAATGTCTTTTCCACCATCATGATGTTCTTTGCCGGGGTCTATTTCCCGTTGGAATTGATGCCCAAATGGTTACAAAGGTTTGGTCATGTGTTACCCATGACATATGTTGCTGAGAATTTGAGGTTTTCGTTGGGCCAGGATTACATGCAACTTTCAAGGTTTTGGACAATCAATATCATCTTCATCTTGATTGCCGGGATAGCAATCCCCTTAATGGGCAAAACGATATTTAAGTTGGAACAACAATAAATCGATAGAACTTGTTTTTTTAAAGGTAAATACTGCATAATAATCAAGAGAAAAAAATACGTCTATTATTATGCAGTATGTTATTACTAACAGACTTAATTGCATTTTCATAATCCAACCTTTAGAAAAAAGGAGTTGACTATGGATAAATTAAAATTTGATGGCTATAGTTTTTACGACATTTTCACCTCAGGTGCCTTGACTCTATTAGGCCATCAAGAGGAGTTAAATAAGATTAATGTTTTCCCTGTTCCAGATGGGGATACGGGAACCAACCTTGGGTCCACCATGAGATCCATCCTTGAGATGTCGAGACGAGACGTATCCATTTCAGAATCAGCGAAATCGATTGCAGACGCGGCTTTAATTGGGGCAAGGGGTAATTCTGGTGCCATTTTTGCGCAATATTTTCACGGGATCAGAGAATTCATCGGTGATAGAAACAATGTTTCTGTTGAAGAAATGATAGAAGCCTTTGCGCATGCGGTTGAATACGCATACAAAGCGGTATTGGAACCTGTTGAAGGGACGATCTTAACAGTCATTAAAGTATGGTCTCATACCATGACAGATGAGTTTACAAAAATGCGAAATTTTATCGAAACTTTTTTTGCCGCTTATGATCGGTCGCTTGAAGCTTTAGATCATACAAAAGATCAACTTGAGGTTTTAAAAAGGTCAAATGTTGTCGATGCGGGTGGTAAAGGGTTTTTAATTTTCCTGGAGGGGATCAGAACTTATTTACAGACGGGAAAAAAACCAAAAATTGAAACAATCCCAGACAACATTGATGGAATTGGGTATGAAGAATCTCATAATTTTGATGAAGCCATTACTAACAGATATTGTACGGAGGCTTTGTTGAATTTAAAAGACGACAATGTAGACAAAATAAAAGAATTAGCTGCTTCATTTGGTGATTCTGTTGTAATTGCAAATAGTTCTGAAAGGATGCGTGTTCACGTTCATACCAACAATCCTGCTGATTTTTTCTACAAGATCAAAGACTATGGAGATATTGTACAGCAAAAGGTAGATGATATGCAGATGCAATATCAGATAAGTAATCACCGAAAATACGATATTGCATTGGTTACAGATTCGTCTTGTGATCTTCCTGAAGAGATTTTTGACCGATATCAAATACAGATGGTTCCGTTACAGTTGAATTTTGGACCCACGGGTTATTTGGATAAAGTGACCATCAGACCGGAGCATTTTTATAAGATGTTGGCAAAAACTAAATTTTACCCCACCAGTTCTCAACCAAACATCCAAACCTTTCAAAATCTTTACTCTTTTTTAATGAGTCATTACGACAAACTGATCGCCATTCACATATCTTCCCGATTAAGTGGAACCTATAACTTGAGCCAAACAGCTGCAGAAAGATTTCTTATGAAGAATAAAAATGCTGCAGTTATTGATTCAAAACAAAATTCAGGAGCCCAAGCATTAATCGTTGCTGAGGCTGCTGAGATGATTGATAAAGGAATGGCTTTTGATGAAATCGTGTATCAAATCAATCGGATTATCCCAAAATCCAAAATTTTGGTTAGTGTGAAGTCGTTGGATGGAATGGTTCGTGGTGGAAGAGTGAGTCCCGTTAAAGGGGTTATTGCCAAGTTAGTAAATCTCAAGCCAGTTATCTCTTTAGATGAAGAGGGAAATTCGGAATTATTTGGAAAAGGATTTAGCGATAAGTCAAATAGAAAGCTTATCTTTAAATTGTTTGAAGAAGCACATCACACATCAGGCATTAAGAGGTATTGTATAACCCATGCCAATAATTTGAAAGAGGCTAAACTATATGAAGACATTGCTACGAAAATAACTGGAAAAAGGGCAGATTTCATATATAACCTTTCACCGGTTATTGGCGCCCACTCCGGTACGGGTGCCGTAAGTCTTTCATATATAACCAATTGAGGTGTATGAGATGTTTTATCAAATTTTCTTTTCGTTTCTTTTTATTTGGTTATATTTGTCTGTTGTTTATTTGATTGCCATAAAAAAAGATGATTTATCCATTATAGACATTGCTTATGGTCCAGGATTTGTCGTTGCCGGAATAGCTCAAATGCTTTTTTCAAAGGGTGTGGGGATTCATTTTATTGTGACAATTGTTTTAGTCTCTTTATGGGCCTTCAGGCTTGCACTACAGATTGGTATCAGAAAAATTGGTAAAGGTGAAGATTTTAGATATTCCAAAATGCGTAAGGAGTTTGGGCCTCGTTGGAAGTTAGTGAGTTATTTTAAGGTTTTTTTGTTTCAAGGACTACTGATACTCATTATTGAATCTCCTCTGTTTATTGCTTCTTTGCAAATGCAAGGGTCTTTAGGTGTTGTGGCGATGATCGGTATTATTCTCTGGATTTGGGGCTTTTATTGGGAAACTTTGGGAGACATACAAAAATATAAATTCAAAAAAGCAGGGAATAAACGAATCATTCAAACAGGTCTTTGGAAATACTCCAGACATCCCAATTATTTCGGTGAGATCACTATGTGGTGGGCACTTTTTTTAATCGTGTTGGAAGTGCCATTTGGATGGCTATCAATCATCAGTCCAATATTAATCACCACCCTTCTTATAGCTTTTAGTGGCATTCCTATGTTGGAAAAAAAATATGAAGATGATCCAGAATTTCAACAATATAAGAAAAAAACCAGTGTTTTAATACCTTGGTTTCCAAAAAAAGGAGAATGATTATGAGTTCAATATATGATATTAAAGTTGATGATGCCTTTGGTTTTGAACAGGACTTGTCAAAGTATAAAGGCAAGGTCATGATGATTGTGAACACTGCCAGTAAATGTGGCTTTACACCACAATATGAAGGACTGGAAAAACTATACGAACAGTATAAGGATCGAGGTTTTGTTGTATTGGGTTTTCCTTGCAATCAGTTTAAAAATCAGGAACCCGGTTCCAACGAAGAAATACAACAATTTTGCAAAGTTAATTATGGCGTGACATTTCCGATTTTTGCCAAAGTGGATGTAAATGGCAAAGATGCACATCGGCTTTTTGAACTGCTTAAAGATAAGGCAAGAGGCTTGGGAGGTACCAAAACGGTGAAGTGGAATTTCACCAAATTCCTTGTGGATCGAGAAGGAAATGTAATTAAGCGGTTTGCGCCTTCCACACCTCCTGAAAAATGTGTGGATGATATTGAAAAGCTTCTTTAGAAAAATTTTATGATTACCAGATATGATTACCCTGCAAAAAGCCAAAAGCGTAACCCCCTGTCGCGGATCCGTGCATTAATCTTTGTACTGAATATCGTTTGTGTTAATTTTGCGACTATGATCACTTTTTTTCAAGAATATTCGTCCCAAAAAAATAGCGGGAGCAGAAAAAGCCGTTTTTGCATTGTGCAATCTTGCTGGTAATTCTGGCAATCATCGTTATTTTTTTCTATTTTCTTTTGATGATAATTGAACCCCAGTTGGGGTACAATCGCATGGCCATTTTTCCGCTCTCAAATTCAGGTTTTTTTGCGTTTAAGATATCTTCTTGTTGGGTATCAGCATCGTGAAAGTGGTAGACAAATTCTTCTTCCGAAGCGTTGATCCCGATATATGCAATCTCATCTTTCGTTTCACGTTTAAAAATCAACTGCCTGTGATTTAGATAAATCTGAGTATAATCTCCTTGATTCAGGCTTTCGTAATGTTTTCGAAAGTTGTTTAAGTTGATAATCAGTTCAGGTAAGGCCTTATAGTCTGTTTGAGTTCTAAACAGTTCCAAATCAAATACTGGTCGTAATTCCAAATCGCTGTATTTTGTCCTTTTTCCGCTAATTGCCCATTCGCTACCATAATATACAGATGGAATGCCTGGGATCGTATACAACATGATATGTAAGGGAAAGAGGCCAACAGCATGTTTTAATTTACTTCTAATCCTGTCTACATCGTGATTATCAAGAAAGTTATAAAGATGGCTATTTTTATAAATACCATTAGAATTAAATTGTCTATTTAGTGAGTAGGCAATCTCGTAGAAATTCTTGTCGTTAAAACTTGAATAGAGTCCTTTATAACACTCGTAATTTGTTACTGAATGCAATAAATCATCTCCTAACCACTGATTGTAATCTCCGTGAATGATTTCACCCATGAGCCAAAAATCATCCTTAAGGCTTTTCGTGAAAGACCTCAATTGTTTAAGAAAATTGATATCAAGACAATCAGCTGCATCAAGTCGTAATCCGTCAATGTCAAACGCATCCACCCAATATTTAATGGCATCGAACAAATGATTTTGAACAGAAGCATTTTTCAAATTGAGTTTGACCAGTTCCTCATGATTTTCCCAGGTATTGTACGAAAAACCATCATGATGCCGGTTATTGGAATGAAAATTCAGATTCTCTATCCATTCTTTGTACTTTGATCGTTCTCTGTTTTTAAGGATATCTTTGAAGATGAAAAAATCCCTTCCCACATGGTTGAACACCCCATCTAATATAACTTTAATACCTTTTTTGTGGGCAAGCTGTGTTAATTCTTTTAAATCGTTGTTTGTTCCCAGTCTTCCGTCTACTTTGAAATAGTCCGTTGTATCGTATCCGTGGCTGCATGATTCAAAAAGGGGTCCAAGATATAGTCCAGTAAAACCCATGTTTTGAATATATTCCAGTTGATCTGTGATTTTTCTTAACGGACAATGATGCTGACCGATTAAATCACCACAGAAACCCAAAGGGTATATGTGATAAAATGTTGCTTTCTCGTACCATTTTTGCTGTGACATGTTCCCTCCTTAATAAAGCGTATACCGATAGGTATATTTCGGTTAAAAAAAATTACGAATAAATCCCGTGCATAAATTGATGTGAAGCTGAAAAGACATGATCGTCATTCAGTTCTACTTCCCCGTTCATCCACATTCCAATATAACTATTTATAAATCCCAATAATGTGATTGCGTTTCTTTTTTCTTTGTGTTTCATATTACCGTGATCGCCAGAAGCCCGTTTAAACAATTTTTCTAATATTAGAAATTGCTCCTTCATATACTGTATACAAATCTTTGCAAAGGGGCTTTCAGGGGGTGCGAAAAACAAATTTAACAACAACCTGTAAAAAGATTTATTGCTACGGGCAAATTCAAAATAAGCCTTCACCGTTTTGTTGATGGTTAATGGCAAATCGCCGTGATAGTCACTGGCATTTGAGATGGTTTTGACGAGTCTCTTGGAATACTCGGTCATAATTTGAGTTAATAGTCCCGGTTTACTACCAAAATAATGATAAAGAGTTGGTTTTGTAATCCCTGAGATATCGCATATTTCCTGAACGCCAATATTCTCATAGCCTTTATTGGCAAATGCTTCCAACGCCTTTTTCATGATCTTTTCATCTGTAGTCATTTCATCACCAGCGAGAGTATACCATACGGTATATTCTTTGTCAAGGTCTACCCCTTTTAGTCCTGTGGAAAGAGCCAAAGAAATCAATCATGATTTCCTGTAAATGCTTCTAATGCGGATATTAACTGTAATGTTATTTCGCCGATTTGGTATTTCTTATGACTCAATGCCTTGATAGGAACGATTCCGCCGCTGGTATGGGTTAAAAAGAGTTCGTCTGCTTCAAATAATTCCTTTTCTTCAACCAGTCTTTGTTCACAATTGATATGACACTTTTGGGATAATTCTATGACAAGTTCCCGAGTGATTCCCGAGAGGATACCGGTTTCCATACTTGGAGTAATGAGAACATCGTCTTTGACTACAAAAACATTCGAAAATGTTCCTTCCGCAACATATCCTTCTCTGTTGAGCATAATAAAATCGTATAAGTGATTCGGTTTTTTTATGCGGGATAAAAAAACATCTAATGCTGCTGTTGTTTTGATAGCGGTTTTATTATGCATAAAGGCTTGTCTTCTAACTTCAGAAATATCTGTTAAAACTCCTGTTTCGTAAATAATAGGATCTTTCTCGGGGAAATCTTTGATTTGTATAATCAGATCAGGATTTGATGTCAGATAGATACGAATGTAGGCTTCATCTAATCTGTTCTTAGCAATTCCCGCTCGTATGATTTGTTCCATTTCTTCACTGGTTATATTCAATAGCATTTTCATGGCATCTGCTGAATTGGCCAGTCTGTTATAGTGTTTTTTAAAACGAAAGAGCTCATTATTGTAGGTGCGGATTGTTTCATATACAACACGAGCACTTGTAAATCCAGGATTGTTGATCGAGATACTCGCTTTCTCTTCTTCTACCCATTCACCATTCATGTATACTAACAATTGATGCATTCACCTCATCAGGTTCCGATTTTTCCGGAACATTCTCAATCTTTGTTTTAATCTTTTCACCTTCAGTGTAGTTTTTATCAAAGTCTTGCACAGTGTGTTTTAAATAATAGGAATCATGGCCTGTTAGCTGACCTTTTGTTGCTGATTCCACAATAATCTCACGAACCTTTCCCACATGATCTTTGCGAACTTGATAGGATATGTCTTTGGCGATTTTATCCAATTTGGAAGAACGTTCCCTTTTTATCTTACCATTGACTTGTTGATTAAAACGAGCTGCAGGTGTTCCCTTTTTCGTGGAATAGCGAAAAACATGTGTTTTTAAAGGTTGGATGGCTTTAATCAAATTTAAGGTATCTTGAAAATCTTCATCTGTTTCACCGGGAAACCCTACAATAATATCACATGAAATGGAATAGAATGGGTCAATGGCTCTAAGTTTCATAACAACACTTTTGACTGTATCAGCGGTATATTTTCTGTTCATTCTTTTTAGAACATCATTTGATCCGCTTTGGATAGAAAGGTGAAGGTGGGAACAATATCTTTCTTTTCTCAAGTGCTCACACAATTCATCGGTCACATCTTCAGGATTGAGTGAACTCAGTCTTATACGGTAATTCGGGTTGACTTCATCATCTATTATTTTTAGTAATCCGGTTAGTTTCAAGCCTTTCCATTCATAAGCACCAAGGTTAATTCCCGTGAGGATGAATTCTTTGCAGGCTTTCTCTCCAATTCTGTTGATTTCAGAGCAGATCAACTCCGGATTCTTTGAACGCGATATGGTACCTCTGGCATGGTAAATCTTGCAATAAGAACAAGCATTTGTGCAACCTTCCTGTATCATGATATTTTGTCTTGTTTTTGAACCCGAATCACTCAATGTGTATGTAAGTTGATTGTGTCTCAACCAATACGCTCTGTCAACAGATGGCGTTGTTTGTCCCTTTTCAATCCCTTTGATGATGTTGACAATGTCCCCTTTTTCTCCATTACCAAAATGATAATCTGCTATTCTTATACTCTCACGTTTCATTACTTGTACACTGCAACCCATAGCGATAGTTGTGGCATTTGGCGAGGTTTTTTTTGCCTTTCTTATTAATTGTCTTGATTTTCTATCAGCCTCATTTGTCACCGTACAGGTATTAATGATGATAACATCTGTATCCGGTGAAATCGGCTGCACCTTATACCCTTCATTTAAAAGGGATTGTGTCATAAAGTCAGTCTCGTATTGATTGACCTTACAACCCAAAGTGATAAAACTGCATGTGGCTATTTTTTTCAAACTAACCTATTCTCCAAGTTTTCAAACTTCTTCTTCCTCTTCCTCTAATTCTTTTAATACTCCAAGCAGTATTCTGGAACGGTTTACAAGTCCCGTAAGTCTCTCTTCTTCATCAACGACACATAACGAGAAGAATTTGTGCCTGATGAGCAGATCGGATGCATGAAGCAAAGTATCGCTTTCCTTTACGGAAATAACGGATTTGGCCATATATTTGCTAATCGGTTCGTCTTTTATCAAATAGAGCTTTTTTTTCAGCTGATTGGTATCGGGAATGAACGATGCTGATTGCAACATACCAAAGTATGAAGGAATGACAGCATTCACCACATCGTTTTCACTGATATAACCCAGTATCCTCATTTCATCATCAACGACAGGCATTCCTGTCCTAAGGTGATTGGCACATAATCGTATAAATCGCTCCACTGTTTCGTCTTCGAAAATAGCCGATATATCCCTTATCATTATATCTCCGACTTTCATATGATCACCTCAGTCCAGTTTCTCAGTTTTAATATTGCCAAGATTTTTTTCAATGTCAGCTAATGAGGGCATCTCTTTTTTTAAATAAGATGTTTTTGCCAAAGCAGCAGCCATACCATATTTAGCTCTTTCCAGAAGAGAGTGTTCTGTGGTTAAGGAATCATAAATCATAGCGGTAACATAGGCATCACCTGTTCCAAGCAAATGGGATTCATCTAACTCCCCTTCTTTTACAGTCAGTATCCAAGCACCTTCAGATGTGAAGATCAAATCATGTTTGAATTTATAGGAAATGACCACAAGTTCAGCTCCGTAGCTGATTATCTCTTTTCCGGCTTCAATAAATTCGTTCAGACTTTCCACTTCTTTTCCCATAATCTTATTGGTGCTTCTCATGTCAGGCCTTACTACCTCAGGACAGCATTTTTTTACCGTGTTTGTCAGCAGTTGCCCCCTTGCTTCCAGATAAACCTTATTTCCGCTTTCCTTTGCTTTCTCCGTCAGTATTGAATAAGTATCAAGAGGTACACCGACAGGAACAGAGCCCGATATAACAGTTATCTTCGTTCTTGACACGACTGTATTGAAAAGTTTCATGAAATGGAGTAGATCAGGTTCTTGCACAACAGGCCCCGGAGCGTTTATTTCAGTAATGTAATGATTGATTTCATCCAGAATGGATATGTTTTCTCGACTCTCACCATCAATGTGAATGAAATTAAGGGTGACATTTGGATATCTTTTTCTGAGTTCCTCTGAGATAATTCTACCCGTATATCCCCCGAGAAAACCCATGGCAATGCTGGGTGTTCCGCTTAATTCAGAAAGCATCATAGAAACATTTATTCCCTTTCCTCCGGGATCACTGATCAACTTTTCCCGATCAAACACTCGATGTAGAGTATTTAATTCAAAATGAGGTATTATGATTTCCCTGTCTAACGCAGGATTCATTGTGATCGTTAAAACATCCATCTTCCCCTCTCCTCTCTGAAATAAAAAAAACGTGAAGGATCATTTTTCAAGTGTGATTTCCACTTGATCACCTTCGTTTAAAATATCCATGAAAGCAGCTTTCTTTTGATTGACTGTGATATTAAAACTCTTTAGACTGTTTGAATCGATATCCATTAGTCCAAAAAGATCTATGACCTTTGGTATCTCTTCATTAAATTCGATATCAACAACTGCACCATTGTAAAGAACACTGTCAGGTTCAGCTTTCACACCATCTACTGTAATTCTAAAGGTTGTGATGGGTATCTCCATTTCCTTTGTATTGACCAGTACTTTACAATGTTTTTTTTCTAATGATTGAGTGAGTCTATTGACAGTTGGAGTCAAAGATTTTTCTTCTATCTTAATAGAATCACCCGAGATAATTTGGTCTGACAGTTCTAATTTCCTGCTTCCACGGTATATTTCCAACTCTTTTACCTTTAGAGAATGAGTTTTTCCGTTTAAAACAAAGTTAATAAATTCAACTCTTTTTTTAGTTAATTTTTCAAGCATGTCAGCAACCGTACAGTAATTTAAAGTGCTGATCTTATCACCGTCTTTTATTTGCACATCGTTGGAATGTATCTCTCCATTAACAGTTGCCTGTGGTAAAAGTTCATATCTTTTTCCATTGATAGTGACAGAAATGGGTTTCAAGATCTCTGATATAAAGCTTTCTGGACTCTTTCCAACTTTTCCGGGCTTGAACCCCACAATATCTCCGTGTTGAAGTCGTGTATGAATACCACTTTTTTCGCTGTTGATAGTAATTTCTGCGCTTCTTCCAGGTAATCCTTTAAGGATTCGCATTTCACCGTTGAAATCAAAGGTGATCGCAGGTCCCGGTTTTCCTATGATTTCGTCAACTTTGTATCCAAGTTGTAATAAAGCTTGCATAACTGTATTCTTGGAATCCATGCCCATCAAATCTACTGGTTTTTCATTGACCATTACCCTAACAAAAACGCTACCGGTATTAGTGTTAACACTGTTGGCAATGCTGACGGGTGTGATGAATTCGCTTCCCACCAATGACTTGGTTCTATCCTGAACGTTTTGCATGTTTTCGATACTTTTTAAGGCGACTCGATTTTTAGGTAGATCCAATTTTTGTCCCAATAATTCCGTAAAGAAAGGGACGCGTGCTCCCCCACCAACAACCATAACAGCTACAGGGGGCTTACCGTTTAAATTCAAAACTTCCTCAGATATTTTTGAGGTAATCTCTTCAACGGTTGACTTTATCACATCGTAAAACATCTCTTTTGTGATGTTGATAGGTGTATCAAGGATGTCTTTTACTTCAATTTCTTCCTGATCACCATCACTTAATGTTCGTTTGACCCTTTCACCGGTATTAAAGTCAATCAAAAATTCTTCGCATAGGCGTTCGGTGATTTCGTCACCTGCCATGGGAACCATTCCATAGGCGATAACCGTTCCTTCTCTTGATATGGCAATATCGCTTGTTCCAGCTCCTACATCAACAAGGACAATGTTTAATTTTCTGAGATCAGGAGGAACAACAAGATTCATAGCCGCTATAGGTTCAAGGGTGATGTGTTCAGGAGTTAATTCAGACAATTCCAATACATTCATCATAGCATTGACGATGTACGCTGGAAGGAATGCAGAGATAACCTTTACGGATATCTTTCTTCCCCTTTGACCTTCCAGATTTTTAATCCACTCATCATCCAAAGAATAGTAAAGGACTGAATAGCCGACACAATACATTTCTTTTCCATCCGTTTCAAGGGATTCAATGGATTTATTTATGGCTTCCATTTCAAGAATTCTCACGGTATCCTTTGAAATGGCATGTTCGTTTGCAACATCCATCCAGGATTCTCCAATGGATGTTTTCAGAAATCTACCAGCAAGAGCAACAGATGCTTTTTCAATGGTTATGTCGTTTTTTTCCTTCAGTTCTTTTGTGATCTCTTGGACTATTTTTGTAACTTTATTAACATCGTGAATAGCTCCATCCAACATGGCCCGTTCCTCATGTTCTTTCACAATGGTATCGTAAATCGTTATGTTGGATTCAAATTTTTCAGCTAAAACACCAATTACCGTTCGGGTTCCTATATCAAGTGCATATATCAAATCATAACACCTCTAAATCTTGATATTTTCCTGTCAATTATACATCATTCATTTTTCAACTGTTAAAAGGAGAAAAATTCAAGGATTGAATCGTACTCGAAGCAATTATACCATAGAGTTAATCGAACATTTCGCGGATATCCTCAGCTGATATTTGTTTTTCAACATCCGTGGTATCTTCCACCACGTCATTCACGATTTCTAATTTTTTCCCTTGTAATTCCAGAACCTTTTCTTCTATTGTTGAAGAGCTGATCATTCTATAAACCATTACTGGCATTGTTTGACCAATGCGATGAGTTCGATCTATGGCCTGCATTTCTACTGCCGGGTTCCACCAAGGGTCTAAAATGATAACATAATCCGCCTCCGTGAGATTTAAACCTACCCCCCCGACTTTTAAAGTCATTAATAAGACTTTTTGATTTTCTTCTTCTTTAAATTTGTTTAAGATTTGTTCGCGGTTTCGCGTGGAACCATCGATGATGAGGGCATTCATCTCACGGATGTTCAATTCCTTTTTTACGATGTCCAGCATAGATGAAAACTGTGAAAAGACAATGGTCTTATGTCCTTCCGAAGTTATTTCTTCAAGTAATTCAATTAACGATTCCAGTTTTCCCGAACCGATCTCCTCATCCTTGATGAACATTTCCGGATGTGTTGCTATTTGTCTTAATCTCAAGATATGTTTAAGGATTTGAAAACGGTTATTATTCCATTCTTCCTGAGTTTGAGTCATTTCTTTAACTTCCTGCTTAACCCGCATATAATAATTGATGTACAGTTCTTCCTGACGCTGTGTCATATCGACGTAAAAGTTTTTAACGGTTTTTGGAGGTAAATCCTTTAATACTTCTTCTTTTTTTCTTCTGAGCATTAACGGTTTGATTTTTTTCTGTAAGTTTTTGTAATTGTGTTCATAATTTTGTTTGTATTCCTTATTTGTGCCGAAAAAGCCAGGAATGAGAAAATCAAAAAGGCTTTTCAAGTCACTGATGGAATTTTCAATAGGGGTTCCAGTTAAGGCTATTTTATGCCTGGCAGTGAGTTTTTTCATCTCTTTGAATGTCTTTGTTTGGTTGTTTTTTAGGTTTTGTGCCTCATCTACGATACAGTAATCAAATTCTTCTTTGTTGAAGAAAACGGAGTCGTTTCGAAAAGTGCCATATGTCGTGATCCATATATGACATTTTTTTTCTCTTAATTCTTTTCTTTCATTTTTTGTGCCATGGTATATTTCGCTTTTTAACAGTGGTGCAAACTTCTCAATTTCTTTTTTCCAATTTTTAAGGAGTGATTTTGGGCAAATAATGATCCCGTTTAATTCAAAATTTCTTTCAAAGTAAGAGAGGAGTAGACAGATTGTTTGAACTGTCTTACCCAACCCCATATCATCTGCCAGCACACCATTCAGGTGAAATTCTTCAAGGAATCTCAGCCAGTTATAACCGCTTATTTGATATTCCCTAAGTGTTCCGTTGAAACTCTTTGGAATCATGTACTCTTTTATTCCGGAAAAATCTTCCGTCATTCTTAAGATGTTGGTCACCTTTTCATCGAGTTCTGCAGAATCATAATCGTTGATTTCTTGTAAAATATCAAACCGATGCCAGCCCTCTTTGAGATTCTTTTTGAGATTTTTGATCTTTCCACTGAGCCTTTTCAGCTTGTTCAGTTCTCGTTGGTCCAATCTGTAAAATTGACCATCTATTTCTATGAATTCGTTATTTTCTTTTATCGTTTTTAAAACCGTATCAAAAGGTAATTCTTTTTCATCCGCTGTTATGTTGAAGTTCATTTCGAACCAATTGATTCCCGATTTTACATCAACATTGACAACAGTTTTGGGATGTTGGATCTTGGTCAGTTTTTTATCACAATCAAGGATAACGGTATCAGAATGTTGCACGAATAATTCATCGATAATCTTTAAAACATCTTCAAGTTTTAGTTCCCAAGCGTATTCGTAATTTTCTTCTTTCACCATTGATAAATTGTTTTTTAAAATGTCCAGCTGACTTTTCTCAAAATCATAATCTCGGATATATATCTTGCCACTTTTTGCATCAACCATTTCGTTTTTAACATCTTCAGGGTTAATTCTTATCCCGGAGTATGAAAATGCGAGTTTTAAAATGAAAACATCTCCCAATCTTTCAATTATCCAAATGGCTTTTTTGTCCGCTTCTTCAACTTGAAGTGGGATATAAACATTTAGTTCTTTATCGAAATTGACACCCATAGTGATCAGAGGTGCAAGAACATCTTTTTTAATCATTTCCTTTTGCATTTCTTCAGGGTTAAATAAAACCGTTTCCAAATTTGCCTTTCCGTTATAAAGATGGCGGATCTGCGAATGATTTAACGACGATTTGACAGGGAAAATTGTGTCTTTTATTAAAAGACCTGTTTGATGGGATTCGCCGTAAATGGGGATATATTTTCCGGAACTGTAATGGGTAGTTTCAGTTATAGTATCTGCATCGATAAAAATTTCTTCTTTTTCGTTGATAAATGCCAAGCTAATTTGATTATTTTTTTTCTTTAAAATTAATGATAATTCCGGACCGAATTCCACTTTTCTTTTTTTATGTTCGACAAAGATATAAGGGTATCCAGAAAAAACCTTTTTAAATTTATGAAAATTTTTAATACTGAAAGTTTCATGGTTGTATTTAATAAAGGTCAGAAATTCAGAAAATCTTGGGTCGTAAAACGTGGTTAATTCATTTAAAGTTAGTTCTCTTCGACCTGTTTTTACAGGAGTTCCCTTGACACCAAGCCTCTGTTCGTAAAGCACACAATTGAGTTCATTCATTGTCTTGTGAAGTTCCAAAACCAATACTTTCGCCTCGTACTGACTGAGCATATCCATTAGATGGGTAGTTTTTTTCGATTCTAATTCTTGAATAAAAGTTTTCACCGTGCTTTTGGACTTGTATTCTCTGTGTTTTCTTTTTAAGAGATTTAATCGATCAGTTGATCGGTATTCAACTTTTAACTGATCTTTATTTTCCAAAGCCTTTAAGATGAGGGCGCCGATGTGTTTACATATATGGCCTCCGAGAAAATGGGGACAGGTACAATAAAAATCAATGTTTTTATTGCTGAGTTCTATTTCAGTAAAATAGTCCTCAGTTCCTCTAATAAGCGCCTGGATTTTTATACGTCCTGTATCAACGTGTATTGAATGGTTTAGTATTCTCCCAATATTGTAGTATATATTGGCTTTCTCTCTGATGGAAGTAGGAAGTTTTTTAAAGGAATCATAGAGTAGATCAGTTTTCTTCTCTAACCAATCTTTTGTTTCTTCGTTATTTATATTTTTGATGATAATTCCTCCCATTATAAAATATCAACTTTATATTTTAACATTTTTTATGTTTTGAAAAAAACCTTTAGTTTGTTATAATACCATATATTAAAAATACAGATATCTGGAGGTTAGATATGAAATTAGGAATACCCGTTATAAACGATAAGGGACTTGATTCAACATTAAGTGAGCATTTTGGGAGAACTCCCTTTTATCTCTTTGTAGTTGTAGAAAATAACAAAATCCACACGTATGAAGTGGTTAGTAATCCTTTTGAACAACATGGACCTGGACAGATTCCTGCATGGGTACAAGAAAATGGTGTCGATACAATGATTGTGAGGGGAATTGGGACAAGGGCGATTGGCTTTTTTTCTAATCTTGGAATATCCGTTGTAAAAGGAACCGGAGAGAAAGCAAAAGATTGCATCGAAGATTATTTGTCAGGCAAAATAGATGATACTGACCCAGCTTGTAATCATCATCATTCTCATTCTCATCACCATGATGAAACGGGTGGTGCTTGCAAAAAGAAATTCGGTGTTGTTGCTCTTACATTAAAAGACAAGTCATTGGATGCACCGATCGATGAGAGATTTGCCCGTGGTAAGTATATCTGCATCATCAACAGTGAAAATGGGACAGTTGAGTTTTTGGACAATAATCTCGAAGAAGAACATGGCGTAGGTCCCAAGTTGATTGGTTTTCTAAACAATAAAGGTGTCAACACAATCGTTGCTAAATCTCTGGGACAGAATGCTACCCTTGCCGCGAAAGAAGCAGCCATGTCAGTTTATGAAGCTTTAGAAGCTTCCGGAAATGAAAATCTTCAAAAACTGTGGAAGGGAGAACTCAAAGAATTGTAAGGCGAACGGAAGAATGAAGCCTTTAAAAAACACTCGCAACACTATGTGTGATGTTTAAGTAAATGATTCTCGTTTTGGTAAAAAGAGAGGGATGTTGAAACCCTCTCTTTTTTTGGCAAAATTAGTCTCAGCAGGGTTTCCTTATAGTGACAGTATGTTTAATTTATAAGTTGCCTTTGACAAATGTAGGCTTGTATATTATAATAAAGCTGATGTATCATTTTTCGCAATAGAGGAGGTAGTGATATGCCATTAACATTTGCCGGAAAAGGGAAGTTTAAAGTGAACAAAATCAGCGGTGGTAATACCGTAAAAAATAGACTTGCAAAAATGGGTATTATTGAAGGTAGTACGATACAGGTATCAAATGCACATTATGGTGGTCCGGTTGTCGTTCAATTACAAGGTGCACAATATGGAATAGGGATTGGTGTAGCATCCAAGATCGATGTAACACCGCTTGCTTAAATAAGGAGGTTAAAGTGACTGTTAGTGAGATGAAGGTTGGAACTTCTGGTAAAGTAAAAGCGATTAAAGCAACAATGATGATAAAAAAAAGACTTTTGGCGATGGGATTGACACCGGGAACTGAGTTTAAAATTGTAAAAGTTGCTCCCATGGGCGATCCAATTGAAATGAGTGTAAGAGGCTATCGTCTTTCTTTAAGAAAAAGCGAGGCTTCCTGTCTTGAAGCTGACGTCGTGGGGAATGATTGAATGCATAAGATTGCACTCGGAGGAAATCCAAACACTGAGAAAACATCTGTATTCAATGCATTAACAGGATCTCATCAGAACGTAGGGAATTGGCCTGGTGTTACTGTGGAGAGAAAAGCGGGGGAACTCAAAATCGATTCAGAAAAGTTCGTCTTAATAGACCTTCCTGGTACGTACAGTCTTTCTGCAAATTCCATAGATGAGAAGATAGCCAGAGATTTTATCATAGAAAAAAACCCTGAACTTACAGTGATTGTTGTTGATCAAACAAATATCGAAAGAAATTTTTATCTGGTGTTGGAAATTATAGAAATGGGAAGGCCGGTTTTACTTGTTTTAAATATGGACGATGAAGCTAAAAAAACGGGTATCAGTGTGAATACCGAGGGATTGTCCAAGTTTTTAAATGTTGAAGTTTGCAGAACGGTAGCAAACAAACGGATTGGATTCGAAGTATTAAAAAAGAAGATATTAAAATCAGTAAAGAAACAAGAGAAACCAAAGGTATTGAAGTTTTCGGAGAAAACGGAAAAAATCATTCAAGAGATCTCACCTTTTTTTCAAAAATACGATGAGGATTTAAGAAGATGGTTTGCTATCAAGGCTTTAGAAAAAGATTCTTTCATTGAAGAGTTGATTTCCCCAAAAGAATACGAGAAGTTAAATCAAAAAATTCTATCTGTCGAAAAATCCATTTCAAATGAAACGGATATTTTACTTGCAGAAGAAAGATACGCCATTATTCATGGGATTGCCAAGGAATTTATCAAACGGGTTTTGACTGAAGAGGATCGGGAACGTTTTTCTACTAAAATTGATCATGTTATAACCCATCGTATATGGGGAATTCCTATTTTTGTAGGGATCATGTGGTTGATGTTTCAACTTGCATTTTATGTTGGTGGTTATTTTGTTGATGTGGTTGATCATTGGTTTAGTCAATTTGGTGAGTACCTTGCTTCAATTATGGGAGTTTCACTTTTTTCTTCCTTTATTACAGATGCTGTCATCGGTGGACTTGGGGCTTTTGCTGTATTTTTACCTCAGCTTTTTGTGTTGTTTTTATTTATTTCTTTTCTGGGAGATATCGGTTATATGTCCAGAGCGGCATTTGTGATGGATAAGTTCATGCATACCCTTGGTTTGCATGGTAAATCGTTTATCCCTATGATATTGGGGTTTGGGTGTACAGTTCCCGGAGTCATGGCAGCACGTACGTTAGAGTCTAAAAAAGACAGAGTCATAACGATTCTTGTCACCCCGCTTATGTCATGTGGAGCGAGGTTGCCTGTATATGCCCTTTTGGGTAGTATTTTCTTTGCAGGACATGAGGGAACCGTCACCTTCTTGCTTTATATGATTGGAATCGTATTGGCTATCATCATGGCACGTATCTTTAAGAGCAGTTTCTTTAAAAAAGAAGAAACACTTTTTATTATGGAACTTCCCCCCTACAGATGGCCAAGTGCTAAGGAAACATTTGGGCAAGCTTTTAGAAACAGTTGGCAGTTTTTAAAGAAGGCGGGAACAATCATTTTTGCAGCAGTTATTATTATTTGGCTTTTATCTGTATTTCCTGCTGGTATTGATGCACCACCTGAAGATAACTATATTGGGAATATTGGAAGAACACTTGAACCTGTTTTTCGTCCTCTGGGTTTTGAAGGATGGGAAGCAGGGGTAGCTCTCACATTTGGTATTTTAGCCAAAGAGATTGTAGTGGGAACATTTGGTACTCTGTTTACCGGTCAAGATTTTGGAGAACTAACTGAATTTGTTGATGCTGGCCTAAAAGGGAATTTGGTCCAAGGTCTGCAAACAGTCTTTCCAAATGCAATTGCAGCTTTTTCATTTTTGCTTTTTGTGCTCATTTACACACCCTGTGCTGCTGCATTGGCAACCATTAAGCAAGAAATTGGTTGGAGATGGATGTGGTTCACCGCTATTTATCTTTTTGTTCTTGCGTACATCGTTTCTTTTCTTTTCTACAATATCGGAATACTGTTTATATAAAAACACACCAGGCCTTAAACAATAAGGCCTGGTATTTCTAAAGGATGATTAATCGATTATAATTTCAATAGGGCAATGATCCGATCCCACGACTTGATCATGAATGGTTGCTCCTTTGACACGATCAGCCATATTTTCACTGACAAAGAAATAATCAATTCTCCAACCCACATTTCTTTCTCTGGCCCTGGTTTTATAATCCCACCAAGTATACAAGTTGGGTTCTTGGTGAAACATCCTGAGTGTATCCTTAAATCCTGCTTCCAAGAAACGCTCGATCCAATCTCTTTCAACCGGTAAAAAGCCTGATGTTTCACTGTTTTCTTTTGGGCGTGCCAAGTCAATTTCCTTATGGGCGGTATTTACATCACCACAGACGATAACTTTTTCTCCTTGCTCAATGAGTGCTTTTGTCTGTTTGAGAAAAAATTCGTAAAATTCCATTTTAAAATCAAGTCGTTGTTGCGATGCTTTTCCGTTTGGAAAGTAGACGTTGAAAAGATGAAATTGATCGTATACCAAATGTAAAGCCCGTCCTTCTTCATCAAACATGTCATGGTCAAGACCATGTATGATTTCATTCGGTTCATCTTTGGTAAAAACCATAACTCCGCTATATCCTTTTCTTTGAGCTGATTCAAAGTACGTGGTATACCCTTCTATGTTTTTTTGCGGCTCGGTTAACTGCTCCGGTAGTGCTTTTGTCTCTTGAATGCAAATGATATCGGGATTGTTTTCCTTGAACCATTCGTATTTTGTTTTTCGATAAAGTGCCCTGATCCCGTTAACATTCCATGAGATTATCTTTTTCATGTATTCCCCCTTTTCTGGATGATGCTCCAGGTTTTTTCGCTAATTTTCCATTTCTTTACCATTATACTACTTGACCTGGAGTGTACTCAAACGATTAAACTTATATTGTTCAAAACCAATTTGCTTTTCTCAAATGGAGGGATTAAGATGGATCATTTGGTAAAACAGGGAAAGATGAAAGAAGTATTATTTGAAACGGATTTGACTAACAGGGCTGAAGAATTAATCGATCGATTACCACTTTGAGCAAGCGTTAATTTTTGTCTGTTTTTTTTGAAACAATCCCAAAAGACTTGATTTTTTCAGTCTTGTGATGTATAATACATCGCGCTTTGAAACGCAAATATTTGGGCTCTTAGCTCATCTGGTAGAGCTCTCGGCTCATAACCGAGTGGTGGGAGGTTCGAGTCCTCCAGAGCCCACCATGGTTCAGCGGGGTGTGGCGCAGATTGGGAGCGCGTCAGCATGGGGCGTTGAAGGTCGCTGGTTCGAGTCCAGTCACCCCGACCAAAAACCCTCTTCTTGTTATGAAGGGGGTTTTTTTGTTATTTCAAATTATTTTTCTTGATGACGATCTTATACGGTTTCCCCGGTTTTTCCAAATCTATCAAAACAATTTCATCTTTTGTGTTTTTCTTATCGTTAAGGAGCCTTTCTTGCATCTGATCATCCCACATATGATTCAGTGCATGCATCTGCTTTTTCACACTCTTTTCAAAAAAATCGCAATATTCACGGATAATAGGATTTTTTTTACCTCTGAGCATCTTTAGCATTCCAAGGGCGACTGCTTTACCATGAGGGATGTTGAACGTTGACTCATAAACATGTCCGTACGAATGTCCCAAGTTTAAGAATTTCCGGTTTGATTTTTCAAAGGGGTCAGAATTGACTATTTTCATTTTGTCATTGATGGCTTGTTGTATGAATTGGGTCATTGACAGGAGGTTGGGTTTTTCTGCAATTGTTGTTGCCAATTCCAGTTGTTGTTCCAAGAGATCAGGATCTTCATTGACTAAAAGGGCAACCTTT
>CAYUYU010000006.1:18764-29349 GCA_964449405.1 uncultured Thermotogaceae bacterium | reverse complement strand
ATTCCTATATGTTTAAAAATCTCTCCTATTCAACCGTTTATGTCATGAACTTAGATGACGACTCGGAAAATGCTGAAATCGTAGGAACGTTGATCATTAAAAACACAACAAAGAAGCCAATTAAAACAGAAAACTTATATATTTTTTCCGGTGAGATTAATACCATTTCTACTGATTTCGCAATGAATGCCATGAGAAGCTTTAATTATGAAGCTGATACTTATAATGATGAGGCGGCAATGGAAAGTTTTAGTGATTATAAAATTTATTCCATCCCTGGTTCCTATTCCTTTAACAAAACCTCCACTAATTTTATTCAATTTTTGCAAGTCAAAGAGGCCTATGACAAGATTTACACCTTCAATGCCCACTATAATAATCGAGATACCGACTTCCGTCCATTGGATCAAACGATAAAAATGCCTCAACTAAGCCAGGCCTTCATGGCGGGCAAAATCCGAATTCAGAAAACCGATGAAGAAAAAACGGTCTTTCTTGGTGAGAACAAGATCAACAATTCAAGTAAAGGACAACCATTGGAAATTAGTTTTGGTAAAGCGTATGATCTACAGGGAAAGATTGAATTATTACAATCAAACCGTAGTGGTAACACCTCTTTTGAAGCTTACAAATTCACTGCAAAAAATTATTCAACCGAAGAAAAAGCCATCCAATTAAATTTTACTATCCCCCGTGATTCAGATGTAGAAGTGGATAGATATGAATTTTTAAGACCCACAGCGACATTACTTCAAATCCCCTTGCAGTTACATGGAGATATGGAAGCAGAGGTTACTTTTGAAATCAGATATAATCGTTGATGAAATAATCGAAAGAATTAAAAAAACACTTAATCCAAAACGCTTAAAACACACCATGGGAGTTTTGGATTATTCAATTTTATTAGCTGACAAACACAAAGAGGAGCATTTATCCGTTCAAGTAGCAGCCCTTTATCACGATGCATACAGAAATCATACAAAAAAAGAACTGATAGATATCGCAAGAAAAAACAATTTGAAATTGTCACAAGAAGAAGAATTCAATCCCGTTTTACTTCATGGAAGATTAGCGGCTAAAGATTTAAAAAACAGATATCCTCAACTATCAAGAATAGATGAAATTGCTCAAGCTGTCCAATACCATACTACTGGGTACAATTTTCCTTCAAAAATCGGAAAGATAATTTTTATTGCCGATTCTTTGGAAAAGAATCGCATCTATCCTGGGGTTGATGAGTTAAGAAAGCTTTCGATTGAAGATTTAGATGCGGCTTTTTTTCTAATCCTTCAGGGGAAAATCAGACTCGCCTTAGAAAAAAATCATTTAATATTAAAAGAAACAGTTATTACTTATAATAAGTACTTAATGAATGGAGAGTATACATGATAAACATTCTCGAATTTGAGTTAAATGAATTAAAGCAACATTTTAAACAAAGAGATATTAAGCCGTTTCGAGCACAACAAATCTTTGATTGGGTGTATAAAAAAAAGGTTTTTGATTTTTCGCTAATGCTTAATCTTTCTAAAGAATTCAGAGATTTTCTAAAAAAAGATTATAAAATTGGATTACCTGAATTATCCAAAAAAATCATTTCTTCTGTAGACGGAACCAAAAAGTACCTTTGGCATTTGAATGATGGTGAACAAATTGAGTCCGTGTTACTGATCCATCAAGACAGAAACACAGCCTGTATTTCAACCCAAGTAGGTTGCGGTCTCAGTTGCAGTTTTTGCGCCACCGGAAAAAGTGGTTTTACAAGAAATCTGAAAGTATCGGAAATTATCGGGCAGATACTCACAATGACCGTTGAACATGGAGAGAGGATCGGAAACATAGTTTTTATGGGGATGGGTGAGCCTTTTCTTAATTATGAAAACCTAAAAAAAGCCATTCAAATCATTAATGCCAAAGAGGCATTTGATATCTCAAAAAGACGCATATCAGTATCCACAGCCGGAATCATTCCAGGCATCTTAAAAATGGCTAAGGATTTTCCAGAAGTTGTGCTTTCAGTTTCATTACATGCACCCAATAACAAGATAAGAGAAGAACTGATGCCTATTAGCCGTACATATCCTTTTGAACAACTGATAAGCACAATCAAAGAATATAATGAAATTACCGGTAAACGTGTAACCATTGAATATCTATTAATCAAAGGAGTAAACGATTCTCTTGAGGATGCCTCTCAATTATCAAAGACTCTGAAAGAATTAAAGGTAAACCTTAATTTGATCCCCGTCAATCCTGTTAATCCAAACTATGAAAGACCAGGTGTCAAACATATAGCCGCATTTAGAAAGGTAATGGAACAAAACGGTATTGACACCTTTGTACGGCATGAAAAAGGAACGGATATAGCAGGAGCTTGCGGGCAATTAAAAACTAAAAGTATCAAGGGGGAAGTATTTTGAAAAAGATCGCAGTTGGTATCTTAATCGTAATTGTTTTTATAGGGATGTTTTTTTTCTTGAAAGCAAGTTTTTCAAATGAAATCTTTATCGATCCGATCATTTTTACAGTCGGACCTTTTGAAATTCATTGGTACGGAGTCATTATTGCTACCGGTATTATCATTAGTTACCTCATTGGCAGGAGTCTTGCCATTAAAGAGGGCATTGACGATGAGCATGTTGCTGAAGCCCTAATTGTAGGTGTCATTACGGGAATAGTTGGTGCAAGATTGTACTACGTTTTCTCAAGATGGGATATCTATTCTCAGGTTCCAGGAGAAATCTTTAAGACTTGGCATGGCGGAATGGCCATTCATGGAGGCGTCATTGGCGCTATGGTGGGTGTTTTCATTTATACAAAACTCAGGAAAAAGTGCTCTTTCACTTTTTTACAGGGGTTCGATATTGCCGCTCTAATGCTTCCTTTAGCTCAGGGTATAGGACGATGGGGGAATTTTTGCAATCATGAAGCATACGGTAGACCTACCGATTTACCTTGGAAGATGTATATTCCGCCAAGATTCAGGATGCCCGGCTATGAATCCTTTGAATTCTTTCATCCCACCTTTTTATACGAATCATTGTGGAATATTGGTGTGTTTGTCTTTCTCTTCTGGTTTTATAGAAACAAACGAAAGACTTTCGGAGAAATCTTAGCTCTTTATTTGATTTTATATTCAATAGCAAGATTTTTTATTGAGGGTTTAAGACTCGACAGTCTTTATTGGGGAGACTTACGAGCTGCTCAGATTACCAGTGTTATCTTAATTGTTGTAGGTTTCATTCTCCTTATCCTTATCAGGAAATTTGGAAAGAGTGATCACACCAAAAAAACTGAGACTCATTGAATGAAAGGAAGAATTACTTCTTATGCAAGAGATAAATAGAATCCCCCCCAATGATTCGGAAGCAGAAAGGGCGGTACTTGGTTCAATACTACTCGATCCAGAAATTGCCGGGGATGTATTTGAAATACTGAGACATGAAGATTTTTACAATCATGCCCATAAAATGATCTATAGCAGTATGGAGTTGTTATACGATGATGCAGAGGCAATTGATCCTTTAACAGTTTCTGACTTGTTAAGAAAACAAAAACAACTTGAAAAGATAGGCGGGGAATTGGTTATCGCACAGTTGGCAGACAGCGTGCCAACATCTGCCCACGCCATCCATTATGCCAAAGTAGTCAGAGAAAAATCAATATTGAGAAATCTGATCAATTCCGGAAGCAAGATTGTGGAAAGTGCATTCAGTTTGGATGATGTGGATAACATCCTTGATCAGGCTGAAAGAAGTATCTTAAGTATTGGAGAGAGGTATATTGAAAAATCATATGCTCCTATAGGCAAGATCGTCCATGATGCCTTTGATAAACTGGATCAAATAAAAGTGCGACATGATTCCCCTGAAGGCTCTCTTTTGGTAACAGGACTTGCTACGGGTTTTAAATCTCTTGATGAAATGACAACCGGTTTTCATCGATCTGATTTAGTCATCGTTGCTGCCAGACCTTCTATGGGTAAATCCGCCTTAGCGCTTCAACTTGCAAGGAATATGGCTGTAGAATATGGTTATAAAGTGGGTATTTTCAGTTTGGAAATGTCTTCTGAACAAATTGCATTAAGATTGCTCAGTTTAGAATCGAAGGTAAACTTTGAAAAGTTGAGAAAAGCAGATATTTCTGCAGACGAATGGAACAGACTAACCGCTGCAGCAAGTAAATTCATGAAGGCTTCCATAATCATCGATGATGATTCCATGCTTGACCCCAGAGGACTGAGAACTAAGGTGAGAAGAATTAAAAAGGAATACGGATTGGATGCCATTGTACTCGATTATCTTCAACTAATGAATAGTGGAAGAAACAGAGAAAACAGACAACAGGAAATCTCAGAAATTTCCCGAAGTCTCAAAGTACTGGGCAGGGAAATGGATATTGCCGTCATCTCAGCCTCTCAGCTCTCCAGATCTGTTGAGCAACGCGAAGACAAAAGACCCAGATTATCAGATTTAAGGGAATCGGGAGCAATAGAACAAGATGCCGACACGGTTATTTTTATTCATAGAGAAGCCTACTATAAACGAGCTAAATTTGAAGAAGACGAGGATGTTGGCGAAATACAAATGCTCAATCACCCTCATCCTGCAGAAATCATCATCGGGAAGCAAAGAAATGGACCAGTGGGGAGCATCAACCTCATCTTTGATCCAACCGTAGTAGGGTTTTTTTCTATGGAAAAATCCTTTATTTCAAAGGAATAGGAGAATTGAAAACATGAAAATTCTTCTGATCAACCCTTGGATTTATGATGTAGCATCCTTTGATTACTGGCTCAAACCTTTGGGATTATTGATGTTGGCCAGAAAACTTAAAGAAAGCAATCACGACTTAAGACTTATTGATTGTTTGGACAGATATGATACCGATTTGATTCATTATACGGGGAAAGGTGTGAAAAGCAAGTGGAACGGAACGGGTAAGTTTTATCCCGAAATAGTTAAAAAACCACTCCAAATGTCTCACATCCCAAGATATTTCAAACGATACGGTTTACCGAAAATACTATTTGAAAAAAAATTGAATGATTTAAAAGAATCGGGCTTCTATCCCGATTCTACTTTTATTACCTCTGCAATGACTTATTGGTACCCTGGACCCTTTGAAGCAATAAAAACAGTGAAAAAATTTCTACCAAACTCAAAGGTTTTTCTCGGTGGAAACTATGCAAATCTCATGCCGGAGCACAGCATACTTTCAGGTGCAGATGATATTTGCACAAAGAGCAAAATGTCTGAAGTCCTTGCCTTTCTAAACTCTAAAGGTATTCCAATAAAACAAGAGATAAAGCCTCAGATTGATTTGATCCCATTGTACGAGTTATACCAGCATCCTATGAGTCACCTTGTCTTTTTCACCTCTTTGGGTTGTCCCTACAAATGCACCTATTGCGCTACGCCATTCTTACAGGATTTTGTACAAGAAGAGCCTCAAAGATTAGTTGAGGCCATAGACAAGTACTCACAGATGTTTAATGTAAAAAATATTGCTTTTTTTGATGATGCCATATTAATCAACCATATCAATCATTTTGATCAAATTTTACGACATTTGATAGACAAAGGGTTTAAACAACGTGGTATAATGATTCATATACCGAACGGTATTCATGCAAAATTGTTAACCCCAACCACTGCCGACTTGATGATGAAGGCCAATGTTAAAACAATAAAAGTAGCATTGGAAACGTTGAATCCCCAACTACAAGCATCAACCGGTGGAAAGGTTACGAATAATGATTTTTATCGGGCTATAAGCATATTAAACCGTTCAGGATTCACAAAAAAAGAATTATCAGCATTTATCATGATCAACCTCCCAGGTCAAGGTTTTAAAGAAGCCATTGAGATTCATGATGTCTGTAAGCGGTTGGATATACTTCCTGAAATTAATGAATACACACCTATTCCAGGTACTATTGATTTTAAAAAAGTTTTTGGAGAAAATAAATTACCAACCGGATTTGACCCCCTTTTATTGAACAATACCATTCTCAGTTTTTCTTGGAATAATGGATTAACAATAGAGGAAATTGAATTGATAAAGAATTACAATAAAAAGGTCATCAGTGAAATTAAAAATGGAGGGAACTTAGGATGAAAAGAAAACTGATCGAGAAAGCCCTTGCTTTGATAAAAGCCGGCGGGGCTGATTTTGCCGAATTGTTCTTAGAAAAACGTAACAGCAACAACATGGAGATGAACAATGGTAAGTTGGAACAGGTTAACTCTGGTCTGACCCACGGAGTTGGATTGCGTGGGATAGCAGGAAAAAAGGCTATCTATGCTTATACAAATGATCTATCTGAGGAGTCTGTCATCAATGCCTCAAAAAGAATTGCTCAGGCAATTGAAGAAAAAGGAAAAGATGATGTTACGTTAAATTTGACAAAAACAAAAAGGGAGAATCGAAGCCCCATTTTATTGTTTCCGGATAAAATCAAAAAAGAAGAAAAATATCATATTATGAAACTCGCCAACGAAGGAGCTTCTACATATTCAGACCAAATCAGTGAAGTCCGAATTAACTATTTCGACTATCGACAGAATATCATTATTGCCAACTCAGAAGGATTATTAACTGAAGATGAAAGAATAAGAACAAGATTGATGATATTTGCAGTAGCTACCAAAGCAAATGAGAAAGAAACTGGTTTTGTAGGTCCAGGAGCAGGCATGGGATTTGAATTCTTCAATACCTTTGATGTAAAGGAAACAGGAAAAGAGGCAGCACGAATAGCTGTCAAAATGATCAATGCCCAATTTTCACCTGCCGGTAAAATGCCGGTTATCATATCTAATAAATTTGGGGGCGTTATTTTTCATGAAGCTTGCGGACATGCTCTTGAAGCTACTTCCGTTGCAAAGGGCGCATCAGTTTTCGCTAACAAGTTAGGACAAAAGATAGCCAATGAATGCGTTTCAGCAGTAGATGATGCAACTATTCCGAATGCTTGGGGTTCAGCCAATATTGATGATGAAGGAACTCCGACACAAAGAACCCTTTTAATCGAAAATGGAATTTTGAAAAGTTATCTCATAGATAAACTGGGAGCTATTCGCATGGATATGCAATCCACCGGTAGTGGAAGGAGGCAGAATTATACTTATGCACCCACCTCAAGAATGTCCAATACATTTATTCTCCCGGGTAATTATCTACCAGAGGAAATCATTGCAGATACCCCAAAGGCATTATTCGCGAAAAAAATGGGAGGCGGATCGGTTAATCCATCTACGGGTGAGTTTAATTTTTCTGTAAGAGAGGGTTATTTGGTTGAAAACGGTAAAATTTCCAAACCTGTTAGAGGAGCTACGTTAATCGGAAAAGGATTTGAGATACTCAATAAAATTGATATGATTGGTAACGATTTGGCCAGAGATGAGGGGATGTGCGGATCAGTTTCCGGTTCAATTCCCGCTGATGTTGGCCAACCAACTATTAGAGTTTCAGAACTATTAGTAGGGGGGAGAAGCTGATGAAGATAAAAGACTTTAAAAAAATGGTTTTCAAGAATGCAAAGAAAAAAGGAATTGAGCATTTTGAGTTATATCACATGAGCTCCCATGAATTTGAATGTTCCGTCAATAAAGGAGAGATTCAAAGTTATAAGGATGCTGAAAATGGCGGTGCGAGTTTCAAAGCACTAAAAAATGGGAAAGCGGGATATAGTTTTACCGAGGATTATACGGAAGACGAGGCTTTGAGAATTGTTGTAGATGCCTTGGAAAACCTTGAACTGATCGATTCCGATGATATAGAGGTTATTGGCACGACACAATTTGAGATTGAAAACTGGGAAGACTATAAGATGCCTTTTGATAAAATATCACCAAAGAAAAAAATTGAAGATACAAAGCTATTGGAAAAAATGATCTTAGAAAAGGATCAGCGCATCGCAATGGTCCCTTATTGCTTTTATACTGATATGTACAATGAAGTCTTTTTTGCGAACTCAAACGATGTTGAATATGCTTTTAAAAACGGTGGTGGTGGCATGTATGCCGGAGCCATGGCCACTAACGGAAAACAAAATAAATTTGGGATGGATTTTATTTTCACAACAGATCCCAAACAAATAGATATCGAGCAACTTGCTTCATCGGTTGCAGATAAATCAACAGGCTTGTTGAACGCCAAAAGTTTAAAAAGCGGAAAATATCCCGTAGTTTTAAGCTACAATGTACTAGGCAATATTCTTGGATTACTGGTTCAAATGTTATCAGCTGAAAACGTTCAAAAAGGGTTCTCGCTCTTAAAAAACAAACTTGGCGAAAAAATCCTTTCAGACGAAATAACGATCACAGATAGAAGAAGTTATCAAGACAGTATATTTAACTGTCCTGCTGACTCACAGGGCACCATGACAAAAGACAAAGAGATCATTTCAGAAGGAGTATTGACAACTTATCTTCACAGTTTGAAAACAGCTCTCAAAGATGGTGTTTCTCCAACCGGAAATGCATTCAGAAGAAGTTACAAAGGCACTGAATCCATTTTGCCCGTCAATGTTGACTTTAAAGAAGGAGAGATCTCTTTGGAAGGGCTTTTTAAACAGATGAACTCAGGTTTATATATCACCGGTGTCCAAGGAATGCATTCAGGTGCCAATCCGGTATCAGGTGAATTTTCTCTAGGCGCTGAAGGTTATAAAATCGAGGAAGGAAAAAAAGCATTTCCGGTGGAGCAAATAACATTGTCAGGAAACCTTCTTGAGATGCTTCAAGATGTTAAATTGATTGGATCTGATAAACAGATGGCAATGGTTATGTCACATGGGATGTACACCCCATCGGTTTTAATCAACAAAATGGACATTGCAGGGAACGAATAAAATGTCTTTATCTGGTCACATAAGTGTGGGAATCACTGGTTTGATGGGATCGGGTAAAAGTGAAGTGGCGAATTTTTTCAAAAGGGCCGGTTACCCGGTCCTTTTTATGGATAAGGTTGGACATTTCTGCCTTAAAGAAGCTGATATCATCAAAAAGCTTGTTGACTTTTTTGGTCAAGAGATCCTTGAAAATTCAAACATCATCAACCGAAGTAAATTATCACAGTTGGTATTTAGCGATCCCAAAAAACTAAAAGAACTAAATGCCATCTTACA
The DNA here is from genome assembly GCA_964449405.1 of uncultured Thermotogaceae bacterium. Lineage (GTDB taxonomy): Bacteria > Thermotogota > Thermotogae > MWEM01 > MWEM01 > JASUTC01. Next base: position 20,219 of record CAYUYU010000006.1, on the reverse strand, counting down.
TCCGAAAATGAACCAGATAGCAAAAAAATGGATAAACTATCATTTTGAAAAGGGAGAATTCATAGTCTTTCTCGAAGCGGCCATTCTTTTCGAGATGCAGATGAACAAATTTCTTGATTACACAGTCTTAATAAAAGCCACAAAAAAGGATATGATCAATCGCATTATAAAACGAGATCAAAAAACTTCACATGAGATAAAGAAAATTCTTGAAACTCAAAATTTGAAAGAAGAACAAGTTGATTACGTCTTATTCAATGATGGGTCATTGAATGAATTATATCGCAATTGTGATAAACTACTCCGAGAGTTAAAATCAAAAACTATAATTTGAAAAATTGGAATTTTTATGGTACAATGATCCGCTGTAATAGTTTTTTAACCCCTATAGGGGGCGATCAGGGTTCGACGGAAATTGACGGATATAAGGAAGCGTGCCGAGTTTTCATCAGACTCGTAAAACGGGTGAACAATCAAATTAATTGACGAAACAGAATTTGCATTAGCAGCCTAAATTAGGCTGCCGTTCTTTAGGCTGTTTAGCTCGAGACGGACTAAAAGAGCGACGATAATTCGAGCTCACTCCCACTCATTTCCGTGATGAGTTGGAGGACAATTTAACGGATAGGATGAATGGGGTTTGCTTTTGTACCCCATTGATCTGAAATTTGAACAAAAGCTACGCACGTAGATGCCTTCTATGCGCTATTTTCGGACGGGGGTTCAATTCCCCCCGCCTCCACCATTTATGAATGATTCTGTAAGGCTTTAAAAAAAGATGATAAATCAATATCCTTCGGTTTGTAATCGGCAATCTTAGCTTTTATTTCCCTTAGGTAATCTTCTGCTGTTTTTTTCCACGTATATTTTTCCAAAACTCTGGTAACAGAAAGCTCAGAATATTTTTTATATTCCTTTTCCCCCATCAAAGACTTTTTTAACGTATCAATGGTGGATTTCACATCTTCAGGATCAAACAGGAAGCCGTATTTAAATCCGTTTTCTCTCAATATTTCACTTGGACCACCATTACGTGTTGCAGCAACCGGTAATCCACAAGACATTGCTTCAATCACCGTTAAACCAAAAGGTTCATACAGCGCGGGATTGCAAAAAACAGACCGGTTTTCTCTCGCAGATCTGTAAAGAGCTGCCAAATCTTTTTGGTTTTCAGCATTGAAAAAGGATATGTGGTTTTTCAACTTATTTTCTTTGATGAAATAGAGCCATTCTTTAACGATTTTTCTCTCAGTGTCCTTTAAGCTTTCAACACCATTATAAACATCTTGTACACCTCTTACAACAATTATTAAATGTGCCTTTTCTCTTAAGTCTTGATCATTGGCAAAAGCCTTAATCACTCCAAGATGATTCTTTTTTACATCACTTCTACTGGACAATACAATGAGGGGCTTTTTGATAGATTTAATATACCCTTTGACAACTGAATCCTCT
>CAYUYU010000006.1:0-18754 GCA_964449405.1 uncultured Thermotogaceae bacterium | reverse complement strand
GGAATTTCATTAAAAATCCTTCGGTTAACACCGGGTGGTACAACTTTAAAATGAGAATCATCCTTCACGTTGATCCAGTTGTCATATTTTTGACGGCCATATTGTTCGAACCTTTCCATCTCGGTGCTGACAAAATTGACACAGGAATATTTCATGGAAATTCTTTCAGCAGCAAGACGTTTACTAAAATGAAAGATTCGTTCAAAGTCGTTGATGTTTTCACGATTGATTCCAAGTTTATCCATTTTCAATGCTCCCAAAGAATGCGCTGTAAAAGAATAGGGTATCTTCTCTATTTCTGAAATAATAGCACAGGCTATTCCGCCATCTCCATAATGTCCCGTTAAGAAATCAGGTCTTTCTCCATTCTTTTTGTAAAACCGAATGATGTTATGTGCCCACTCTTCCAAAAAGGGCCATAAATCCTCTTTTCTTAGGAAATGATCTGGACCGCAAGGAATTCGGATGATTCTTAAATTTTCGATACCAACGTATTCATCTTGTACAGCTTTAAACTCAGGCCACTTGGGATCAATGATTCTTCTGGTGAAAATATCTGTTTTTATTCCCATTTCTGCCATGGCTGATGCCAGTTCTTTCACATAAACCAGTTGTCCTCCAAAGTCAGGATGTTCTGTCCAATAACTATTTTTCGAATCAAAATTCCCTTGTGGATTTAAAAAAACGATTCTCATAATTTCACTCCCTTTTTGAGCTCATGGCCATTTCTCTTTACATTAAAAATTCGGATTTAATAACTTCCATTGACGGCAATGGTAGATCTGAACCAATGGTTCTCAGCCTAAAAGCTGCAACAGCACTTCCCCACCTTGCAGCAGTGAAGATATCCTGATCATTCAGAATACCGCAATAAACCCCTGACCAGAACCCATCGCCAGCTCCTGTTGTATCGACAACAACTTGACTGACTGTTTTTTGATGAACCGTTTTTTGCCCATTCGAAACAAGAGCCCCTTCTCTGCCCATTGTTAGAATAACATTTTGAGCCCCCATCTTATGAAACGCTCGAACATATTCTTCATTGTTCATTCTACCAAAAATATGAAAGGCATCATCATCAGATGGTTTACAAAGATAGGTGTTCTGAAGTACCTTCGAGAGGGTTTGCATGGGATCTTCGTCTTTTTCCCATAATATCTTTCTAAAATTGGGGTCAAAACATAGTTTTGTATTCGTTCCCTCAATATCATCCATAATACTAAATACCGTATTACGAGAAGGGTTATGAGAGATACTCCATGAACTGATATGAAAATAAGCGGTTTGCTTTAAGATTTGTTTGATATCTCCAGGTCTTTCAGTACAATAATCAGCAGACCGAAAGGGGAGAAACTTTGGGTTCCCTTTTGATTTTGCAACAAACACCAATGAGGTGTTCCTATCCTCATCCACTTGTACATAGGTTGTGTCAATTCTCTTTTCACTAAATGTTTTTTTAAGAAAGTCTCCGAAAGGATCATTGCCTATTCGCGTTATGAAAATCGCTTCTTCACCCAGATTAAGTAAATTAGCCGTAATATTGGCTGGTGAGCCTCCCGCATGTCTGCTAAAATTTTGAACTTGCAGCAAACTTTCCGAATAATCTTCTGAAAGAAAATCTATTAATGCTTCACCAAGTAATAAGACCTTATTCATTTTTTTCCCTCCATTAACAAGATCAAGACCGAAAAAATGATTCGATTGATTTGGCAATATGCATGGCAATTCCCTTTTCAAATGGATAAGGCAAGATTTTGTCAAAGGATAATTCATCGGGGTGTATAAAGGTAGCCAAGGCTTGTGCAGCCTCCATTTTAACCTCATCTGTTATCTGTTTTTTTGCTTTAACAGCCGCCTTCATAATACCTGGGAAAGCCAACACGTTGTTGACTTGGTTTGGATAATCAGATCGTCCTGTTCCAACTATCTTTGCACCCGCTTTTATGGCTTCTTCCGGTAATATTTCCGGAATTGGGTTTGCCATTGCAAAAACAATCCCATCATGATTCATACTTCGAATCATATCACCATCTACAGTATTAGGAGCGGACACACCAATGAATATATCCGAATTTACAATGACTTGTCTCAATTCCCCGGTTTCTTTTTTAGGATTTGTACTTCGTGCTATCGATGCTTGTGCACCATTCAACCCTTCTACTCCTTCGTAGAGAGCCCCTGCTTTGTCGCATAATATGATCTGTTCAAAACCATAACCACCAAGTAACTTAGCGATGGCAATACCTGCTGCTCCAGCTCCATTGATAACAACCTTACAACGCTCGACTGATTTTTTGATCAGTTTTAGTGCGTTGATGATTGCAGCAAGTACGACAACAGCGGTTCCATGTTGATCATCGTGAAATACCGGAATACTTAATGTTTCTTTTAATCTTTCTTCAATGTAAAAACATCTTGGAGCGGAAATATCCTCTAAGTTGATTCCCCCGAAAACAGGAGAAATATTAATGATCGTTTGAATGATTTCCTCGCTGTCTTGTGTGTTCAAACAAATTGGAAATGCATTGAGATCGGCAAATTCCTTGAATAAAACCGCTTTACCCTCCATTACTGGCAAAGCAGCATAAGGTCCAATATTTCCCAACCCCAACACCGCTGAACCATCACTGACTATGGCAATTGTATTGCCTTTTATTGTATAATCATATAGATTGTCAGGATACTTTACGATTTCTTTGCAGGGAGCAGCAACTCCGGGAGTGTAAGCCAAACTAAGATCTTCTTTGTTCTGAATGATTGATTTCACATGGGTTGAAATCTTTCCTTGCCATTTTTTATGGCATTCAAGAGACTTTTGGTAGTTTTCCAAATTCTTCCTCCCCTTTGTTTTTTTTATTATATATCAAATTTCCCAAAATGCAAAGAAACACAGGAGGTTTTTCTATGAAAAAGTTTTTAATGATCATCATATTGCTTATGCTCATCACAGTTATTTTTTCCCAACAATATTATCATTTTCCCACTGAACATTTTGATGTTTACTACAAACAAGCATCAATGGAATCTGCTGTTCAACTAATACAAGAGGGAAATGATATATATGAAGAACTGTCTGATTTTTACGGGATCGCCCCTAAAAGAAGGTTAAAAGTATATCTTTTGGACACGGTTGATTTTTCAAACGCATATGCAGATATCTTTTCAACAGTGATTGTTATCTACATTAACCGAAATGATTCGAATTATTATAACAACAACTACAAATGGTGGGTTCCGTTTGTGTTTTCACACGAATTAACCCATATTTTGGTGGCTAACAAATCCGACTGGACAAAGGAAATACTGGGATTATTTGGACTTCCCGTTTCAGTTCTTTTCGATACTGCTTTCACTCCTTCCTATTTTCATGAGGGTGTTTCAATCTTTTCTGAATCTTTGATTTTTGATGAGGGGAGGCTGAACGATCATCGTTACCTTTCCTATTTGAAAGCCGAGATTCAAGATAACGGATTCAGAGGACTGGCTTTGGGCGGTGGTATCACATCTTCGGAGTTTATCCCTACGGGGTTTAATTACCTTTACGGTGCTTATTTCATACAATACATTCAGGAGAGGTACGGCTCTCAAGCAGTTACCGAGATAGTTAGTCAATATGGCAGTGCATATCGGTTTAACTTTATTCATATGATGGAAAAGATAAGTAATGTAAGCTATCCTGAGTTAATGGAGAGCTGGAAATCCTGGCTTTATGAGAAGACGGCTAAAGGCCATTTTTCAGAAAATTTTCTGTTTGAACCGATTACAGATTCTGGATATTACTCTGGCATCAGTGCCGTTTCAGACAATTACCTCTATTATTTTTCACAAGCTAAAGGCGAACAAACACTTTTATATAGAATGGATGACAAAAACACGACTTCAATGCTTTTACCAATTCCTAAAGATTTTGCCGTTTCTCCTTCTGATCAAATCGCCATAATTTATCCAAATTCCAACGGTTATGAACAATATGACTTGAACCTATATACGGGGACGTTTATGGGGTCATTTAAACGCTTAGAAGAGGTGAAAAGACCTTCATCTGTAGAATGGTTGGATGATGAAACGCTGGTTTATACCTTTTTGGAAAAAGGTGGAACAGGTTTGGCAACCTACAACATATTAACTGAGAAAATTGTTTATTTGCTTTCACCGAGTCCGGATTACTACATCAACAACATCAGCTGTTATGATGGGCGACTCATTTTGTCCATTTCTTATAGAGGCAATGCGGATATTTACGAAATGGATATTAATGAAAACAAATTAAGTGTACTGGTTCAAACACAGTCAAATGAAATTGATGTGTTTTTATCTTCCAAAGGGATTCTTTATTCTGGGGATCAAGGCGGTAAATTCGACATCTACCTTTATGATGAATCCAAATCAACCCAAAAACAGTTAACCGATTCCCCATTTGGTGCTTATATGCCTATTTACTACAATGAAGAGATTTTTTTCAGAGGTTATTCGGGAAAGGGCTTTGATTTCATTCATCTACTCGAAGCTGCAGATGATCCCATAGCATTTGAAAATCAAGCGGATGAATATGTAGACTTGAATATAGAGGAAGATCCGGTGATCAATAACGTCATAAAAAAATGGAATTATTATGATAGACCCTTGCCCGTTCCTCGCTTTGGAATTCCTGCTCTATTTATATTCGACAATCAACTGAACGGTATTGCCGGACTATCTGGCTGGGATGATATGAAAGAATGGCTTTGGTATGGATATCTTGCCGGAGCGGGTGATTTTTATACATGGGATTATTCAGTTATTCACAGAGGATTCCCTGACTTTCAACTCACCTGGAATGGTAACACCGATTACGAAGAACTAAAAGCCTCATTTCATTTTCCTTATACCTTACGAGAAGATGAAAGAGCTGCTTATATTGAACCGGCCATCAATTTGGGAATCCAACATACGCGAGATGATTTGTCATGGAAACCCATTACCGATTTTTATCTACATCAAGCTTTTCAACCCATTGTCTATCCGGATAATCCTGTATCCATACCAAAATTCTTACAAGTCGTTCAATTAGGCACTTCAGGTTTTTTTTCTCAAACAGGTGTTGGGCTTGCACTTCCTTATTCCATGACCGGTATGATTAGTCAAAGAACCGCATATTCCAGTACAACGATACAAGCTGAAACATGGTATCCGATGAATTTCATACCATCTTTCGGGACTTCTGAAGGCAAATTTCGATTATCATCCCCAATTCTTCACTTGGGGGCGAATGCTGATTTATCTAAGCAGATGCCTCTATCGGGTATCGTTGGTATCTGGTTTGATATTGGTGTTCAATACTGGCTTGACTTTCGATTAACAGTTGATTTTTACATTGGTGAAGAGTTTCACCCCAAAATCGGCGTGCAGAACACCCTTTTGGGGATGATTTAAAAAGAACAGAGAATAGACAGCCGACAGATAAACGCATAAAAGGAGTGACCATGATAAAAATACACAATCTGACATTTTCATACGACGCAAAGACACAACCAGTTTTAAAGGACATAACCCTTGATATCAAAGAAGGAGAATTCTTTGGTATCATCGGCCCCAACGGTGCAGGTAAAACAACACTTTTTAAACTTTTAATGGGATTTTTATCTCCTTTGAAGGGAAAGGTTGAAATTCTGGGAGTGCCCATCAAAAAGCTGAAGAGGAAGGACATCGCAAAAAAAATATCAGCCGTTATGCAAGAATTCTATCCGGCTTATGATTTTTCTGTTGAGGAAATCGTTCACATGGGAAGAACACCCTATCTTAATATGTTCTCTGACGAATCAAAAGAAGACTGCATGATGGTAAAAAAGGCAATGAAAGAAGCTGAACTTGAAGGATTTGAAGAAAAACTCTTTAATCATCTTAGTGGTGGTGAAAAACAGCGGGTATTAATTGCCAAATGTTTTGCCCAAAACACGCCCATCATCCTGCTGGATGAATTCGTTGCACATCTTGATATTGGACATGTGCAACAGCTGATTAAAAGAGTTTACAAGAAAAACAAAGAGGATGGTATAACGGTGGTAGGAATCTTTCATGATATCAACATTGCCTCTCTTTATTGCGATCGAATCGCTGTTTTAAATGATTCTTATTTAGAAACTGTGGGCACCCCTTCAGAAGTTATCAACAATAGATTGTTGGAAAGTGTTTATCATGCAGATTCATACATCATACAACACCAAGATGATTTCAAACCTCAAATCCTACTCAGGAAATAGTGTATGTTTATTCTGGCAAAATTGATCTTGACAATACGAGTAGATGAGGTGTTCTCACTAAAACAAAAAAGGTCCATCATCAAACGAACCAAAACACATATCTTCAATACCTATAACGCTTGTTTTGCTGAAAGCCACAAGCATGATTCGCTCAGATACATAGGATTAACCATTGGAATATTGTCAAACAAAAAGGACGGACTACAATCACTTTTGGAAAAGCTCATAGAAGAAGTTGAATTGATCACTGAAGGTTTTGTTGAAGAAGAAAGGCTTGACAAAATATAAACGGACGAAAAGGTCTCGTCCGTTTTGTAAAAAACTTATTTCTGGTTTTTTATGCAATTAGCACATTTACCGTAAAATTTGATATTATGGTCTTCCGGTTCAAAACCCATTTCATCTTTTACCATGTCTTCGATCTTAACAACTAATTGGTCCGGGAGCGTTATTGTCTCACCACAATCGGTACATATAAGATGGTGTTTTCCATGTTTGTTACTATCTGCCAGTTCGAAGCGAACGATCCCCTCATCAATCTCAATCTTTCTTAACAAGCCCAGATCACTTAACAACTCGACTGTTCTATAAACAGTAGCTTTACTGATTCTCGACCGCTTATCAAGCAACTTTCTGTAAACTTCTTCCACACTTAAATGATCTTCAGGAGATTCAGCAAAAATTCTCATGATGAGCTCTCTTTGAGCTGTGATGCGAAAATTTCTATCCTTTAATTCTTTTCTCAAAATATCATTAACCATCGTTTCCTTCAGCACCTCCTATATGCTTGTTCTTAATCATCTATAATTTTAACAGTTTTACGTTGCAAATATACATAATATAGATTATTTTTTTGTTAATTTTTGCTATTATATCGAGAAATGATGATCGTACCAACAACATTCAACACCAAAAGTACAAGGATGATATCCAGAATGTATGGCAATGCGTTCATCACGGCGTAGAACATAAATAATGTTAATACTTTCATACCTATTGAATTCATCTGAACAAGAATATTCCAATTGTTCCTTTTTCTGAATGCATTTAAAAGTTGAAAGCTAAGGAGTATAATGATCGTAAAAAACAATATATTATTACTCAATGCTCTTTTCCTCTATATGTGACGAAACTGGTTTCTGTTTCGAATACTCTAATTTCATAAAGGTGGTTTCTATCATCATTCAACTCTTTTTCCAGCTTTTTCCAAATCCATATGGCAATCGCTTCTGCGGTTGGTTGTTCAATATGATTATTCAAATAAGAGTGATCGAGGATGTCCAAAACGTTCTCTCTGACAATTTCTTTTAAGAGGAGGAAGTCAATAACCATTTGCTCTTCATTGAGAGAACCTTCAACTGTCACATCAAAACGATAAGTATGACCGTGTAATTGCTCACATTTTCCATGATATTGGACCAAGTTATGAGCCGCATCGAATTTGAAGGTTTTAGTAATTAACATCGCTTATCCCTCTCGCATCTCCAAACCTTCTTCTTCAAAGATATCAATTACCGCTTTAAAATTGCGGTCCAACTCTGATTCGGAAAGTGTGTGATTGGAGGATCTGAATAATACTGAAAGGGTGATACTGTTATATCCTTTTGGTATGTTTTTCCCGCTGTAAACATCGATAATGGTTACATTTTCAACAAATTCGACATGTTTTATCTTTTTTATGATATGACCTATTTCAGTTCCTTTTCCAACTAAAACCGAAAAATCCTTTCTGCTGGCGGGGAAGTTTGTTCCCAAAATAGACCTCCATTTTCGCTGTGATTCGTTTTGGAGTTGATGTATGCGTTCCAGATCAAGTTCACAGAAAAATGTATTGTCGATGATAGAAAATCCTTCAAGTATTTCCTTCCTAATCAGCCCAAAAACGCCAATTTCCTTGCCTTTTAACAAGATTAAGGCGGATTGAGCCGGATACATGATCTGTGTATAAATGGTATCATTTTTTGGTCTTTCAAAGACAATTTTTTCATATTCTATTCCCAGATGCCACAAAATCTCCTCTATTGATCCCTTGAAATTAAAAAAGTCCACTCTTTGTTTATTTTGATAATCCTCAGGATCGATTTTACCTGTTGCTGCCATCAAGAGACTTTCACGTTCTGAGAATTCATTTTTTTTATTGAGCAGATAAGAAGAGCCGCTTTCAAACAATTTTAAATCATACTGTTGATGTGAGTGATTGAAGCCCAATGTCTTTAACATTGTAATAAGCAAGGATGGCCTTAAAACGGACATATCCTTAGACAAAGATTTGATGATTTCTATTTTGTGCGTATTCCATAGAAAATCAGGATCTTTTGATATCTTTGAAATGTCATCAGGATCGATGAGAGATATTGGAATAATCTCGTTGTAACCTGCTGCCATAGAAAGTTCTCTTATTTTGTATCTGAAAACTTGATACGAATCTCTTGATTTTGAATAGCCTTTTAAATAGGGGATCGATGAAGGAATTTTCTCGTATCCTACAACCCTTCCAATCTCCTCGATCAAATCCACCTCTCTCTCAATATCGGGTCTGAAAGTGGGTGCAATAACATCCCAATCATTGCCTTGAGTTTGGCATGTTAATCCAAAACCTAAATGTGTTAAAACATTTTCTATCTGCACTGTTGAATATTCGATTCCCAACAGCTTTTCAACCCTTTCCTTTCTAAGTTGTATCCGCTTGGGTTCCACTTGATTTGGATATACATCCAGCATTTCTGATGCTGCTAACCCTGAGGCCAATTTGGATATCATATAAGCCAACCGCTTTAAAACGTATGGTGCATCATTGGGATCAACTCCTCTTTCGAAACGGTATGAAGAATCACTCATGATGTTTAGTCTTCTTGCAATTTTGCGAATCTTAACAGGGTTAAAATAAGCAACTTCCAAAAAAACTGTTTTGGTTTCTTCACTGACCCCTGTGCCTTCTCCACCCATGATACCGGCCAATGCCAAGGGATTCTCACCATCTGTTATTAACAATTCATCACCAATGAAATTGGGCTCATCCTCATTCAACAGTTGTAATGTCTCATTTTCCTTCGCCGATCTGACTACAATTGATTTATGCTTTAGTTTGTCGTAATCAAAGGCATGTACAGGATGTCCTGTTTCCATCAGAATATAGTTGGTGATATCTACCACATTGTTAATGGGTCTGATTCCAATTGAAATCAAATCACGTTTTAGCCAAAGTGGTGATTCTTTAACCTGAACCTCCTCAATAATCAGACCGGTATAGCGGTTGCAAAATTGCGGATTTTCTATTTGAATGGACATGAAATCGGAAGTCTTTCGGTCACTGGTTTGATAGTTTACGGGTTGTTCTTTTAACGGGCGGTGATCCTTTAAAAGCGCTCTCAGCTCCCTTGCAACACCCAAATAAGATAATTCATCAGGTCTATTGGCTGTAATCTCCAAATCGTATACGCAATCATTTAATCCAAAGAGTTCAACAACATCCAACCCATTTTCAATCTTGTTTTCAAATCGATAAACGGCATCAGATTTTAGCTCAAGATTCAGTTCTTCAAGCGAACACATCATGCCCTCAGAAGTCACTCCTCTGAGTTTTGCTTTTTTTATTTTAAATCCCTCTTTTAATGATGCACCAATCTTTGCTAAGGGCACGATATCTCCTTCTTTTAAAGAAGTATCTCCGGTAACTACCTGATATTGGTCATCCTTTGTATCAACTGTACAAATAACGAGTTTATCAGCATTGGGATGATTCTTAATCTGTGTTATGGTTCCTGTATAAACTTCCGATATGTCATTCCAAGGTCTCGCGATACTTTCAACGTATGTCCCGCTTAAGCTTAACAAATGAACCAATTCTTCATCTTCTATATCCATCACTTCAATGTATTTATTTAGCCATTTTTTGGAAATAAGCATTCTTTACCTCCTTAAAGTTCCTGTCTCAAGAATCTGATATCGCCTCTCACGAGATCTCTGATATCAGTCAAGCCGTATTTCAGCATGGTTAATCGTTCTATTCCGGCTCCAAAGGCAAAACCGCTCCAGATTTCCGAATCGTAACCAACCGCCTTAAAGACGTTGGGATCAACCATTCCGGCCCCAAGAACTTCAAGCCATTGTTCTTTCCCGTATTTATCTTTCCAACTGATGTCCACTTCAAAACTGGGTTCTGTAAAGGGGAAAAAGGAAGGTCTGAGTCTAATGGTAATATCTTCTGAAAACAGTTCTTTCATAAAATATTCCAAAGTCCCTTTTAGGTGACCCACATTCACATCTTTATCAACAAATAGCCCTTCTGTTTGATGAAACATGGGCAAATGGGTGGCATCATAATCACTCCTGTAGACTTTACCCGGTGCGATAACCGCAATAGGCGGTTTTACTTTTTCCATGGTCCTGATTTGAACAGGGGAGGTATGGGTACGAAGTAAATATTCATTCTCTTTCAAATAAAAACTGTCATGTTCATCTCTTGCCGGGTGCCAGTCAGGGGTGTTCAAGGCTTCAAAATTATAAAAGACGTTCTCAATTTCCGGCCCTTCTTTAACGCTATAGCCTAAGGATATAAAGATTTCTTCTATCTCTTTTTGTGTTTTTTTTAGTAAATGTTCATATCCTGTCCTTCTTCTTGCACCTGGTCTGGTAATATCAACATATAGTTCTTCCTCTCTCTTCTCCTTATCAGTAGAAATCAGACCTTCTTTTTTTTCACTCAAGTGAGTGTTGATCAAATCCTTACAATCATTTGTTTTCTGACCTACTTGGGGTCTAACTTGAGGGTCAATTTTCCCCAGTTGTTTTAGAAACTGAGTGGTCAATATGCCCTTCTTACCCAAATATTTGATCCTTATATCTTCAAGTTCTTTTTGACTGTCTGCTCCATCGATTTCATTGATGGCTTGTTGTTTGACCTTATCCAAATCATCGAATATCTCGTTTTTTTTCTCCATATTTGCCTCCCGAGTTGTTCTTATGCATAATGTCTTCTATCAAATTCGTATAACGAAATATCTTTCTCCTTGACAAATTCTAAGATTGCTTCTTGATCCTTTTCATCTTTCGGTTTAAGAATGCATTCAATTCGCCACTCTTTAAAAGCCTTTTTGATCACATCGATTCCAATTCCGGAATCAAATGCTAAAACGCCACCCGTAATCTGTTGACTCAAGTTTTTGAATCTTAATATTGCAACCTCGAGAGCTTCTTCGGCATTGAGCATTCCGCTGGAAATCGAAACCATTCGACCTTTTTTTAACCTTAATGTGGCATTCGTTTCAAAAACACGAATCATTTGAATGGCAAGAAGTAAATCATCCTTAAACTGATCATGCCCCTGCGCAGAATATCTCTGGATAATGTTTCCAAAATCCTCAACACTATCTTTCTGTTGAAGCAGAACTTCATTTTCCAAGAAGATTCTGTGCGTCTTGGCATACTCGAAATTATGACACTTGGCTAAAAGGTTTACGTTAGAAGTTCGTAATAGGGCTTCTGCTTCTTTTGAAAAATCTGATGCAATCACTGTGTTGATACGATTTCTGAGTATGTATTCAGCTATTGATAAATGAATACACCCTTTACTGATAAAAGCTGAATTACCATCAGACCTGTTTTGCAAATCCTCTTGGATTAATTTTAAATACGCTTCATCGTCATCTTTTTGTGAAAAGAAAACCGGTGTAAGGTTGATTAGTACAGTAAAACCGCCGGTTGACATATTTTTCATAAAATTGATTCCATTAAAAATCTGTCGATATAATCTCAATGTAAGATGACTTTCTGTGAGAAACTCAACATGATCAAACAAAGAATCTTCACCGGCTATTTTTAAAAGAAAGGCTTCCTGATGAGGATTATCTCCGTATTTAAACTCCTCCAATCTCTCAAGTGTGAGATGCTTGTATTTCTCTTCGGCGAATAAAAAAGACAATGCTTCATGAATACTCTCTTCGTATTTCATAGTAGAATAAAAAGCTTTAAGAGCAAATTTTCTTCTTGATTGAAGCGGGACATCCCCACAATAATCCAAGCTGTTGATGACTTTTTCATAATCGGTTGGATCCACAATTGGAAGTACGTCCCTGTAATTCTTAGCAGCTGACCTGATAATGTTGATTCCGCCTATATCAATCTTATCAATGAGTTCAAACTCATCAAATGTTTCTTTTGAAAATTCTTTGAAAGGACAAAGATTTACGACAATCATGTCAATATTGGGAATATTTGCTTTCACCATCTGGTCCAAATGTTTGGTTTTTGATCTGTCTGCAAGTATCCCGCCTGCAATCCTTGGACTAATGGTTTTAATTCTTCCATCAAACATTTCGACAACTCCGGTGTATTCCTCAACCGATTGAACTTTTATGCCAAATTTTTTCAAGTATTCATATGTTCCCCCTGTAGATATGATATCCACAGCGTTATTGTTTAAATATGAAGCCAAATGCTCAAGTCCCCTTTTATCATAGACCGATATTAAGGCGCGTTCGATATTCATTGCATCACCAACTTGATAAATACTTCTTTTGTTCCTCTGTTAGTTCATCAATGGTTATCCCCATTGTTTCAAGCTTGATTGCTGCCAGTTCCTTATCTATGCTTTCAGGAACGTTCATTAAATGGTTTTCAAGCTTTCCCTTGTTATCCCATAGGTATTTTAAACTCATCAATTGTACTGCAAAAGAAGTATCCATTATCTCAATAGGATGTCCATCAGCAGCGGCAAGATTGACAAGTCTTCCCTGTGCAATCACATAAATTCTTTTTCCGTTGGGAAGCATATAACCCATAACATTTGGTCTTGCTTCCCATTGCTGGACACTGTATTCACGGAGCTGCTTCATGGAAATTTCAACATCAAAATGCCCTGCATTCGCTAAAATGGCACCCTCTTTCATCAGTGGGAAATGTTCCTTTGTGATGACGTTAATATCTCCAGTAAGCGTTGTAAAGATATCACCCAGAGGAGCAGCATTGATCATGCTCATGACTTCAAAACCATCCATAACAGCTTCGATTGATTTTATAGGATCGATTTCGGTAACGATTACTTTCGCACCGAGACCCTTAGCCCTTAAGGCTACACCTCTACCGCACCAGCCATATCCCGCAACAACTACTGTTTTCCCTGCAATTGATACATTAGTGCTTCTGATGATGCCATCCCAAGTAGATTGTCCTGTTCCATATCGGTTATCAAAGAGATATTTCATCATACCGTCGTTTGCTGCAATTGCTGGTACAGCAAGTTTCCCGGCAGCATCAAGGGCTCTAAGCCTGTGCACCCCTGTGGTTGTTTCCTCGGAAATACCTTTGAGATTCTTCAGATAATTTGTATACTCTGTGTGTACGATGGTTGCCAAATCGCCTCCATCATCCAAAATAAGATCAGGTTCCAACTCCAACACTTTATACAAATTCTTTCTAAATTCTTCATCATCGTTTGTATGCTTTGCATGTACTGTTACTCCGTAATGTTCTCGCAAAGCATCTGCGATATCATCTTGTGTTGATAATGGATTCGAGCCAGTTACCCATACCTGAGCCCCAAGATCTCCAATCAACCTTCCCAAATTAGCTGTTTTGGCCTCAAGATGACAACAAACAACCAATTTAGCTCCTTTAAAAGGTTTTTCTTCAATGTATTTCTCCTTGATTTCTCGAAGGACATCCATATATTGCCAAGCCCATTCCATTTTTTTGACACCTCGTTCAACACTTTTATTCATAGCTTCACCTCTCCTATTTTCTGACAGCTTTGAAAGAACCCGATTTGGCAAAAGTCCCACTACTGGAAGCAACTCCTTGCATATTATTTGAGTCTTTTAATGTCGCATCAAAGGAAATTACACCATTATGGAATGATTTTCCTTGAAACTTGATCTCCCTTTCATTTATTACAGTAATGGGATATTTTTCGTTGGAAAAAGTCCCATGCCAAAGTACCATATACGCACCGTTCTCCAAATGAATATCCATATCGAAACTTTCATCAAAGATACCGATTGTAAAGGATATTTTCCACGAACCGGTTATATCATAAAGTAACCTTGGTTGGGGAGAGGGACCGGGTTGGGGTTGATTAAGCCATTCCCAAGTACCATTGTTGTTGAGTACCACCCTTCTGCCATCATCAGTTGTTGCCATTATTGCAGAAAATATGACTGAGGCCATTACCACTAAAACCAATAGAATGATCTTTTTTTTCATTTTGACACCCTCCAAAATAATTGATATGACAATTCTAACATATGTATTCTTCCGTTAAAGTTACCACTTTTTTTCTAATCATAGACATCAACGATATTCGAGTAACTGATCTCTTGTATTTGTTCATCGATTAGTCTATCAAGCTTTTTGTCGTTTTCTTCGAGTAATTTTAAAAAGGTCTCAAAAACCATCTGTTCTGACTGCTTTAAATCCTTATGCAATTTTAGCTGGGCTTTTTTTACCAATCTTTTTTTTGAAACCAATAGAATTCTTAGAACCCACTTTGGTGTCGGTATTGCTTTCATTCTTTCTGTCAGAGGCTTTTTTAATCCCATTGCAGAAGCCACTGCTATCACAACTCCTCCAATGAATCCCCCTAACCATCCCAAAGGACCTGAAGCCATTAATGCAATCCCACTGCCCCCAAGAATCGAACCGGATACGATACCTACGATCAAGGATGAAATACCCATTATTCTATTGTAAATAACGTTATTCAACAAACTCATATCGTAGCTGGTCCCTTCAAACTTTTTACTTGGAATGATGCTTTTCTTAAGAAATTCATAATTAATCAAAGAACGACTAAACCATCTGCTCAATTCCTCTTTTGTCTTTTCCTCTATTTGATGGTTGATTATCTTTAAAAACCCTAAGTTTAATTGATCTAATTCCGGTTGTTTGTCTATAAAGGCCAATCTCATTTGTTTCTCCAATTCTCTGATGGATCCACCATTTTCTAAAAATTTGTCGAGAACTTCTTTAACAACTAAAGAATAAATGGTATAGACTGCTTGTGAATGCTTATGCAAGCCTTTTTTAAAAATGATTTTATAAGATTCTTCCAATCTTTTTGTCAACTCAGCTTTATGAGCACTCAATTCAACTCGCACTTTTTTTTCATACAATTTTGCTGAATAACAAAGTCCCAGACCTCGGCTAATGGTTGATTCAGGATCAGCAGATGCCAGTATCCTGGTATAAGGATATTCTTGCTCAATCATGTCCACAAAAAACTTCCAACGGCTGCTACCCCCGGTAAGGATAATCAAGGAGATTGAGTCAGGTCTTATTTCAAATTCTCTTTGACCGCGCAATACTTGGTTGCTGATTACCTTTGGCAAATCTATATTTGCATTGTCACCTAATTCATCTAAATAATCGGACCCTTTTAAATCTTGTTTTAGCTCATCGCTCATTTGATAATTCGTCATTTTGTCATAGAGATAGTCAAAATCGGGAATGATAAAAGTTCCAAAGGATGATTTCCCAAATACAATATTTTCTTTCATTTGTGTACGCTCAGATGTAGCGTGCAATACGGAGTATTTTTCTTTAAGATTTTTAAACAGTACGGTCCTGAGATAACTGCTAATGCCTTCTTTTTCCACAAGTGATTTTACCCGATGATTCTGTTCAAGGAAAATATTGTAAAAGAGATCATCAAACAGCACACCACCAATTATGGGAGAACCCCAAACTTTCTGAATCTTGAAATTTTTAACGTAAGCCAGGTCCAGCGTACCTCCTCCAAAATCCACAACCAAAACTCCTCCACGGCCATCTTCTTTGTTAATATCCTTTCTGATAATATGATAATATAAGGCCCCTAAGGGTTCCTCTATCAAAACTGGGGCTGTGCCTGTGATCTTGGACAATATCGTTGTCAACTTCTCGGCATGCGTATTAAAACTTTTAGAAGGCACTCCACAAGCAATTTCAGTGTTGCTGATAAAGTTTTTTATATCGAATATCTTTTGCTTATCAAGATTTGAGAATAAGGCTCCCAGAAATAATTCCGTCTCGGTTTCAGCACGCTTGTTAAATGAAAGTCTTTGTTTGAAACCTGTTCCAAGTGTAAATTTGCGTCTCTGTGAAGGACTCATTGAATGCCATTCCTCCAGAGCAGGTTGTCCAAAACCAAGCACTTCAAATGTTCTTTCATCGTACAGTATTACAGAAGGCAGCGAAGCATTTGATTTGATTTTTACATCATCTACAATAGGGACTGCTTCAGCTGCGGTTGAAATACTCATATGGGTATTCGAAGTTCCAAAATCAAGTCCAAAGATATGCCTTGTACCCTGTTTTTCATCTTTTTTCATCTCTTTACCTTTTTGACCTTCCCTTTAAAAACACATCTGCCTTGATCATCCACCCAAGCACTGAATAACTGTTCAACCAAATCTCCTTCATGGATAATTCCAAACGTGTCATAATTTTTGACATCTTCATGTTTAAACTTAAATATTTGTTCCTTTTCCAACTGATGGAGACCCAAGGAATACAGGCTGTTTAGAAAGCTGTTGACCGATAACAATGCCGCATCTTTGTCCTGAGTTTCCAATGCATAAGTCATCTGCTGCACAGAAGCCGAGAGCATCTTTGACTCTTCAAAAAAGTTCTTGGTTGGGGGAATGCTATCTCCAATATTGGTTTTTATTGACTTTTGTTCTGATAAAGTTTTGATCGAAAAACAAATAAAATCATAAACCGTATACAATAAAATATTCAACTGATTTTTTAAACAACATTCAATTTCCTCTACATTTTCTTCCAAACGGGGTTTAAACAGATGAAGCATCCAAAATGTTAATAGAGTTAAAATAGCCAACCAAATCCACTGTATAAAAGAAAGACCCGGTTTAAAGATAAATTGTTTTTTTAATTTCGAAAAAACAGCTCCAATCGTTATAAACACCAATCCGGAAACAGCTGACCATTTAATTAATTTCGTGATTTTGGGGTGTTTGATGACCTTTGAAAAAAGCCAGACAAAAAAGGCCGCTCCAATTGGCATTCCAATTATGGCGGCAAATATTTCCTCTTTAAACAATGAGCCTATCGTGTAATAGAAAAACAAACCGAAGAGGATAGCTCCTATAATAGCCGGAATCGATAACCTTTCGAAAGCATCAAATTTCAGTTTAGGTATTGGCAGATAAAAATGCGCGTATTCTTCAATATTTTGATTCACTTCCAACGTTAATGCGTATCTCATACGTTCTTTTGCATCTTCATCACAATCATTCATTTGCTGATCTATAATGTGGGGAATCAGATTATTATTAATCACCCGTTGAGTATTTGTCAAAACGAGCGGTATAACACGGTCCCGTTTTTTGTAATCGACATCCATTAGGATCGATTCTTCACATTTTTTGATGAAATGGTGGCTGTCTCGTTGCTCTTTATTCATTGATAACACCGTTTTTACATCTCAACCATCTAAAATCATAGGCTTCTAATATGATATTGTCTGTATAACGTATACCATTCAAAAGATCATCATACTCATGGTAACCAATCAGTTTGTAAAGAGGAACCCTCTGTGTTTTTTCAGTAAGATTTACAAGGACTATAACTTCTTCATCATCCCAGATTCGCTTCAAGATAATAAGCCCGTCACTGTCCCGTAAACATTTTTGTTCCGCCAGGTGAGACATCGCCTTTATAGAAGATCTTATCTCCAACATCTTTTTTAAAGTGAATAGTATTCTATACCGTCGCGAATCTTTATTTGCGAGTTCTTCAGAGATAGTGTCGATGTCAATTTTTTCCCTGTTAATCGCACGATTATGACCGTGAATTTGAACACCCTCTTCCCAATTTTTTGATCCAAGTAAACTATGGATGTAAATTCCCGGAATTCCCTTTAAAGCAATGGCAATTGAATATGCACCCAAAAACTTTCTAACCTGATACTCCTGTGAAAGGGTACTGTCAGCGAGGGCATCAAAATAATTAATGTTCAATTCATAAGGGGTTTGTGATCCGTCTTCATTTTGTTTATATGATATTCTGCCATGGTTTTCCAAGCATTTTTTTACCATCAGTTCAACCTTTTCTGTATCAACTACGCCTTTCAATGGCATCAACCCTATCCCGTCATGAGAGGCCAAAAAGTTAAAATACGTCGCTTCAGAACCAGGATCTTCAAGCCCGTTTATCCAATGAGTCAATTCTTTAGAAGAGTGTTGTAGATAAGCATTTAATACCAAAGGAGGGAGAGAAAAGTTGTATACCATATGTGCTTCATTATTACCTGTTCCATAGTAACTGATATTTTCAGAATGAGGAACATTTGTTTCTGTAATCAGTAATGCATTTTTATTCAACGTGGACAAAATACTTCTAAATAGTTTGACAATCTCATGCGTTTGATCAAGATGTATACAACAAGTCCCAATCTCTTTCCAAAGATAACCAATGGCATCTAACCTGATCAAACTGGCACCTTTTTCTACATACAAGAGAAGGATATCAATCATTTTTAATAAGAGTTTTGGATTCTTATAATTCAAATCAATTTGATC
>CAYUYU010000005.1:0-29639 GCA_964449405.1 uncultured Thermotogaceae bacterium | reverse complement strand
CGATTGGACTTGATAAATGACTTTATCATCGTAAACCAGATAATCATCCTTGCTATAAGGCTCCGGATCGTTTTTATACAGTTGCCATTTCAGGCTCTTGAAATTTTCCCTTAACAATGTAATTTCTTTTTGTAGTCTTTCTGTTTCTATGTTGGCATCATTGTCCGTTTGCGTAGAAACAAATGAATCTTCAAAGGCCTCCATGTTTTTTCTGCTTTGTTCCTCAACAAGTCGTTTTATTTCTTCCATGGTGGGCACTTGTTGTTGCTGTGTCAGGTCAAGTTTTTGAGTAAATATGGAAGCATACGTCATGCTGGCATATAGAGAATCCACAAAAACGGTGTTTTTTTCCAGCGCCTCTGAAAGTGCGTTAATTTCTTTGGCATTTTTTTCAATATCCATTTGGTTTCGCCTTTGCTGCCAGTTAAATTCTTCCACCTGCAATTGTAGCTGTTCAACAAGGTTACTTAAAGAATTGAACAGGATATCTTCATTACTGATGGCATTGTCAGTATCATAACAGGATGTTAAGGTGAAAAGGGCTATTAACCCAACGGCAACAATTCCCCATTTTGTTTTATCAATTGTTATTCGGATCCTCTTACCTCCTCCCATAATTCTTGAGCAGCTTTGATATAATGAGACTTTGAACCTCTGTACTCTTTCAAAAGCTTTTCAAGCCATTTAAAACCCTCCTTGATTTGATTCAGCTGAATATTAAGTGATGACAAATAAAACATGATACCATCACTGTGTTGTCCCTTTTTATCCTCGGCATACGCTCTTTCAAACTGTTTAAGAGACTTTGAATAGCTGATAGCGGCATTTTCCAGATCGTTTTTGTCCATGTAGTACCATCCCATTTTTAAAAACAACTGAGCCGTCTTAAAGGGCATATCCGCCTGAAGATACGTTAATAAGCCAAGAATTTGTATATTGTGAGAATCATCGAGGGTTCTTTCTTCTTCAAGATTCAACTTCAGGTTTTGCTTAGCCCTTTCAAGACTCGTTCTCAACACATCTAATTTGTCATAGGGCATGGTATCGAGTATCGTATCAAAATCACTTTCATAAGCCGTGAACAAGCATTCAGGACAAGTAATAAGGGCATACCAATCCGGATTCACATCCTTATAGGTGGGGCGCAGAAAAACATCTCGTTTATCCACGGATATGGCATTTGAAAAAACCCTAATCGCTTCAAATTCAGCTCCGCATAAGGGGCAGGTCATCTTTTTATACCAAAATTTCTTTTTTGCCATTATTCGTCCTCTACTTCCTGTAACAGTGCATTGACAAAATCTTTCGGATTAAAGGGTTTTAAATCATCTACACCCTCACCAATTCCGATGAATTTGATGGGAATACCGAATCTTTCCTTTATAGAGAGTGCAATTCCACCCTTAGCTGTTCCGTCTAATTTTGTTATGACAATTCCGGTTACACCTACCGCCTCGGTAAATTTTTCCGCTTGCATCAATCCGTTCTGCCCCGTTGTGGCATCAATAACGAGAAGTATCTCATGGGGGGCTTCGGGTATCACCTTTTTAACCACTTTATGTACCTTGGCTAATTCGTTCATGAGATTGGTTTTTGTATGTAAACGACCGGCTGTATCAATAATCACACAGTCTTTATTCTTTGATTTGGCATGTTGAACGGCATCAAAGGCAACCGCACCAGCATCTGCTCCGTGTTGATGGGCAATAAACGTCACCTCTGCCCTCTCTTGAGCCCATACCCGAAGCTGGTCAATGGCAGCCGCTCTAAAGGTATCGGATGCTGCCAATACCACTTCTTTTCCTTCATTCTTTAAGGCTTTGGCTATCTTCCCGATGGTGGTCGTCTTTCCGGCACCGTTTACACCCACTACACTGATCACAAAGGGACCATCTGCGGGATAATTTAATGCTCTGTTTCCGTCAAGTAAATCCACCATAATTGCCTTTAAGGCATTTTCAGGAGTATCAAAATCCTTTTTCCTTTCCTGAAGACTCTCAATGATCTTATCGGAACATTCGACTCCCACATCACCCATGATTAAGAGCTCTTCAATTTCTTCAAGTGTATCCTCATCCAATTTTCCGAAGCTCAATATCTTTTTGATCTTTCCAAAAGTTGCCTCGTTTGTCTTCTTTAAACCTCGTTTTAATTTATCAAAAAAACCCATAATCTCTCCCCTGTCTATATCTTTTGATAGAAAAACGGTTCGATGACCTTTAAACCGAGTTTTCTGTAATTGAAGATCCTTTCTGTACTGCCAACAAATAAGATTCCTCCGGGTTTAAGGGCATTGACAAAATTTTGATACAGAATGTTTTTCGTTTCCATCTCAAAGTAAATGACCACATTCCGACAGGAAATAAAATCCAAGTCTTTGTCAAACGCCTCCTGAAGCATGTTATGTTTTTTAAACATGATCCTCGTCTTTAGTACCGGTTTGACTTCGTATCTTTCATTATCCAATTTTTTAAAGTACTTATCGACTATTGCGGGTTCCGTACTTTCAAGGGCTCTTTTCTCATAAATTCCCAATCTTGCCTTTGCCAAAACACCGGTATCAATATCTGTTGCCATAATCTTCGCCTGAGAAGCCTTTAATTGTTCCAGGATAATAGCCCATGTGTAAGGCTCCTCTCCACTGGAACAACCCGCACTCCATATCTTTAACCTTGGTCCGGTCTCCTGCAATTTTATGGGCAAGTACTTTTTTTCCAATGCTTTCCACTTTTCAGGGTTTCTAAAAAACTCAGTGACATTTATCGTCAATTTATCAAGAAATTCTTCTTTTTTATCTTCATCCGACAAAATCAGCTTCATGTATTCCCTATAAGTTTCTATATGATTTTTTCTAAGTAAAATATCCGTTCTTCTTTTTACTCTGTGTGGTTTATAACCACTTAAATCAAGGTCAAGCTTTTTTTTAACCTCTGTGACGAACCAGTCGAACTCAGGATCCGTTATCTTTTCAATCATTCTATTTTCCTCCAGTTTTATCAGTCTGTTCATCAATAAAAATCAAGTTTAAAATTATATCTTGCTCCCAGTTTTAACAACCACTCTTCTTTCTTTACAAGACGTATATCCATGAACAGATTCTCATATACTCGAAATTCAAAATCGGCATACAAGGAGCTGCTGAATTCATCATTATAATCGGTTTCGTTGGAAAAACCGATATTCGTAATGATGTTGTCGATTTTAAAATTCCAGTATACATCCATCCATGACCTTCTGCCGGGGTTTTCATGGGCTAAAAAAAGAGCCTTCCCGGTACTTAATTCCAAAGGACCAATTTTCACAGTAAGAAAGGGATTTAATTCACGTGAGTTGATAATGCCCCCCCTTAATGAAAATTCTCCTTTTTCGTAATTTCCTAATACGCCATACACAAATTGATCGGGACCTTCCTCAAAGATTTCATCATGCGTTTCTACTTGATCAGGCTGAGTTCCGAAATGCTCATATCCTGCAAATGGGAATAACTCAAAATCTTTATAAATTATTCCCGGTCCTGCTGAGAGGGCATAAGTTATCGAGGAAGAATTATCGATAAAGGCATCTGCATGCAGATTAAAACCCCAATCACCAAAAGTCAAGGCAGGTGATGAAAAATCAAATGTCCATGAATTCCATTCAGGCGATTTTATGTCCACTTTCCAATCTCGATGTTCATAATCAAAATGAATATATTTTCTGTTGAAATCAACTCGGGGAAGAAAAACCATGCTTGAATTTAATCGATTATCCAAACCAAAATAAAAGATCAGGTTCTTGTATTTGACTTTTGTAAAATCAAAATAATCCGATACTTCTTTATTTGCCAGTTGGAAGTACCTCCCAAAGTCATCTTGTCTTTGCTCGACCATGATGTTGAATTGCCCGTCAAATATAAGAAAATGCATTTTGGGATTCAAAGTAACAAAAGCACCAATAGCAGGTTCATCAGAGAGAAAAAAACCCGAAGAAATATCAATCTCCGCACTGGCATCGGTTAAAATTTCCTCCGGATAAAGCAATTCCCAGTCTAAATCCTCAAAATCTCCCTCCTGAGCGAATACATTTACACTCATTAACAGAAAAAAAAGGGTTACGCTGAGTATTTTAAAAAATTGTTTTAATTCAACCATGACAAAACATCCTTCAAATATTTATTGGGATTTAACGCATAAGGATTCGGCTTGTAATCACCTCGATGATAATCAGATCCCATACTGATCAACAGTTTTTCCCCGATGGCAAGCGACAAATATCTTTGTATTTGTGATTTTGTGTGATTAGGGTGAAATACCTCCAGACCATCTATACCAAAAGCCACAATTTGATGAATATCGTATTTGTTCATTCCCTCCTGACCGCCCTTTTCTCCAATAAACAATCCCGGATGTGCCAAAAACACTAATCCTCCTGCCTTTTTGACAAGATTGATTGCTTCTTCTGCCGGTTTCAGCCCATATCTGACAGCTTCACTGCTGATGTCTCCTATAAATTCTTCGCAAAAGGCTTCTGAAGGATCCCCAATATAACCGTACGCATAAAGTAAATTAGCTATCTGAGGTCTGCCAATATAGTGAGCATTGATGAGGCTTTCGACATCACGTTGATCAAATTCATATCCCTTTTTATTTAGCCTGTCAAATATCAAAAGGGCCCGCTCTTTACGCACTCGGATACGTTCATTAATCAATGCCTTTAAAAAGGGGGAATTCAAATCAAAGTGATACCCCAAAATGTGGACTTCCAAACCTTTGTACATTGAAGAAATTTCTATACCGGGTAACGTAACCATATTGTTCTCGAGAGCTGCCCTTTTTATTCGCTCAAATGGTGCTATATTATCGTGATCCGTAACGGAAAAATGTGTGACATTATTTTTTTTTAACTCTTTTACAAGAGCCTCAGGTGATTTCTCACCATCTGAATAGTTTGTGTGTAAATGCAAATCAAGAAGCAGATCCACTTGACTATTAAAGGGTTTCCATTATCCTTTCCATTTCTGCATCGTCAATATCAAAATTGGCGTAGACGTTTTGAACATCGTCAAGTTCTTCCAATTTTGAAATAAGGTTTAAGACTTTTTCAGCGTCTCTTCCCTCTACAGCTACGGTGTTTTTCGGAAGATAAGTAAATTCGATATCTTTTGGGGTGTAACCGGCTTCTTTTAAAGCATCTGCCACCTGCATCATGTCTTCCGGGGCTGTGGTAATTGAAACTGGATCACTACTGTCATCAATATCTTCAGCACCTGAATCGATAGCTGTCATCATGAACTCATCCATATCAGCGATTTGCTCTTTGGTAACGGTCATGGACCCTTTTTTCTCAAATATCCAGGCAACACTGCCGGATTCAGCCATATTACCGTTGTACTTGCTGAAAACATGCCTAATCTCTTGAGCTGTTCGGTTCTTATTATCCGAAACAGTGGAAACCATCATTGCAACTCCGGCTGACCCATATCCTTCATAAGTAATCTCAACGTATTCGACACCTTCGAGTTCACCGGTACCCCTTTTAATAGCCTTTTCCATCGTATCTTTTGGCATATTGGCATCTCTTGCCTTATCAATGGCAACTCTTAATCTGGGATTTGAATCCGGATCTCCACCTCCTTCTCTAGCGGAAACCGTCAATTCTCTGATGATTTTGTTAAAAAGGGCTGAACGTTTCTTGTCTTGTGCCCCTTTTCGATGCTTAATATTTGCCCATTTATTGTGTCCAGACAAAGATAAAACCTCCTTCAGTTTATAATTTACAAATATTTTACTACGATAAAAGTTGTATCATCATGTTGCTTTGCAGTTGCAACAAATTTTTCAACTGCACTCAAAATTGCACCATTAATCTCTTCAGCTGAACGATTACAGTTCGCCTTGACAACTTCCTTTAATCTTGTAAAACCAAACTCTTCTTTTTTTTCGTTTCTGGCTTCGGGAATACCATCAGTATAAATGACGAAGACATCTCCGGGTTTTAATTTAAATGTCTCCTCCACATATTGCTGATCTCCAAAAATCCCTATGGGAATTCCGTTATTGCTGATTTCAAAAAACTCGTCGGTTTCCTTTCTATAAAGTATAATTGGATCATGACCGGCGTTTGAATACTTAAAACTCCCCTCTTTTGTATCTAATAGGACAAACATGGCCGTCACAAATCGATCCGTAATATCATTTTGAGCGATATGATCGTTTACCTTTGAGACTAATTCCGGCAACGAATTAGACCCGTGAACCATAATCTTTACAGCAGATCGAAACGAACTCATCAAAAGTGAGGCTGGAATTCCCTTACCTGAAACATCCGCAACGATTAAAAAGGTTTTATCTCCAATAAAAAAGACGTCGTAATAGTCTCCGGCAACTTCTATGGCAGGGAAAAAACTCGCGGCAATCTCAGTATTCTCAGGCTGGATAATGACAGAAGGCAGAAGAGAATTTTGGATTTCTTTCGCAATGCTGATCTGTTCCCTAATTCTTTCCTGTTCAATCTTTTCTTCCAAAAATATAAAATTTTCAATACTGAAATGAATCTGATTGGCGATGGATTCTAATAATTTTCTGTCTCCGGCAGTAAAAATTCCTCCAAGTTCCCGATTCACAAGCACTATTCCACCATAACACTTACTATTCGAACTGATGGGAATAATCATCATGGATTGAATGATTCTGGATATACCAAATCTTTCTAAATCTTTTGTTTCGAGCATCAAAATCTTAACATCCTCTTTTGACAGGTATTCAATCACGAATTTTTTACAATCTTCAAGTTTTTCTTTAATTTTGGAATGCTCATTCACTGTACAAAAAAACTCATCTACACCCAAATATGAAAAATAGATACCAATCCCTTCTGAAGGAATTGAATTTCTAATTGATTCAACCAAATTTTCCACAACTGATACAGGATCAAGTGTTTGAGATAATATACGTGTGACTTCATACAAAGTTGAAAGCTCTTCGTACGTTTTTGAAATTTCCTCAAGTTGTGTTTCCAACATAATAGAGCTTTCTTCGAGTTGATTCTTATAGTTTACAAGCTCATTTTCAAGTTTTTCAATACCCTGATTTAAAACACTAACAATGTATTCTTCGCCACTTTCAGGTAACGAAGAGTTGTTAGCTGTTTTTTCAACTTCCATATCCGAAATTTGTTCGATTCTTTTCAACAATTCTTCGAGCTTTTTTTTAAGAGGCATCGCCGATCACCTCTTTTACCGAAGAGATCAGTTGTTTTGGACTAAAGGGCTTTGTCAATACTCCCAAAGCACCAAGAGATAGTGCCTTATCTTTATCATCTTCTCCACCCTTGGCTGTGAGAATAATAACCGGAATATTATTGATTAAATTGTCCTTTGATTTTTCCACCAAAACACCAAAACCATCAAGCCGTGGCATCATGATATCCAAAACGATCATGTCTGGTTTAAATTCACGCATCTTTTCAATGCCGTCGACCCCATCAACCGCTTGCTGTATATCATAACCTACTTTTTTTAAATTAAATACGATAATATTCCTCAATACGGGTGAATCATCAATTACTAAAACCTTTTTAGACATCATCGCCTCCCATATAAATCAAATACATCACTTACGGGAATACAGGATTCACGTTTACGATATACTTCCTTTAATAAAGGTAAATAAAATAATCTTGGAAACCTCTCGCCGTAAAGGGTTTGCATGATATCTCTGTAATCCAACCATTTTTTCTCCACTGTCTTATATTCTATCATAAAAAAGGATTTATCAAGAATCACACAATCAGTGTCCAACGCCTTTTTTTGAACATCATGCGCAATCACTTTTCTTTTTTCTTGATTCAATTGATCTTTTATGATGATTCGAAAGGACCATAAATCCAAATATTTGTTAATTTTTTTTCCCGGTTGCATCTGCCACATCCCTCTCAGCTTTAAACCTCGAGGAGATTTAGCGTTAAAAGCCTTCATGAACTCATTCGTTGAAATCGAGTTCTTTGTCAACCTGACCACAAAATAGATTGCCTGAGAAATCAACCCTGTAGGCAGCGCTCTTGAAAAGGTCAGTTTTGGCTTAGGATGAAACCCTTGGGTGAACCACAAAGGAAAATTTGCCCTTCTCATGGTTCTTTCGGTTGCAGTGATCCATTCCCGATGTGAAAGGAAACGCAAAACACCTGTTTTTGTTGCCTTACACAAATAAGAAAAATGCTCAGGAGTTGTCACACTTGGATTAATTGTTCTTTCTGGGATCATATGCCTTTTTTGCCTTTATAATCTCTCCCAACAACTCTTCGAAGCCGTCAGAAATATCAATTTCACGCTTTTGTGATTCATTTCTTAATTTCAGCTCTATCTTTGAACTTTTTACTCCTCTACCCACCGTCACTCTGATGGGAATGCCTATCAAATCTGCATCTTTAAACTTCGAGCCCGGTGAATTTTCCCTGTCATCTAATAAAACTTCTTCTTTGTTGTTCTTGAGAAGCTTGTAAATAGTCTCTGCCACTTCACTCTGATCAGCATCTTTAGGATTAATCAACGTGATGATGATCTGATAAGGTGCCAATGACAGTGGCCAGAGTATTCCGTTATCATCATGGAGTTGTTCCACAACACCGGCAATGCTTCTGGAAATTCCCCATCCGTAGCAGCCCATATAAAAGGGAAATTGTTGGCCGGTTTCATCTGTATAATTAGCATCAAGTGACTTTGAATATTTTTGTCCTAATTTGAAAACTTGTCCCATTTCTATTCCCCTTGTTTCATCCAAAGGATTAGAACAAACAGGGCAGGCATCTCCTTTTGTTACCATTTTAATGTCGTACCAACAATCAATTTGAAAATCCCGTTCTAAATTAGTATTTAAAAGATGGGCATCCTGTTTCATGGCACCGGTGACAAAATTCTTCAGCCCCTTTACACTCAAATCTCCAACAATCTTTACATCTTTCTTATTAAGTCCTACCGGACCGATAAAACCAATCGAAGTTGAGAAATCTTGAAAGACAGCTTCGGGTTGTGCCAGTTCAAGTGTTTGATCACCTGTATGCGCCTTCAACTTGGCCATGTTAATATCCAGATCCCCTCTGATCAACGCCAGGATATACCCTTCTCTGCCTTTAAACAGCAAAGATTTCACAATTCTCTTCTTGTCTACTTTTAAAAATTCAGATATTTGTTCAATGGTTTTTTGATCGGGTGTGCTGACCTCTTGCAATTGTGCCGGTTCCTCTTCATTGTAATGATAATCGGTTTTGTACTCAGCCCTTTCATCGGTGGCCTTATATCCGCAGGCTGTGCAGGTTAACAAGGGTGATTCCCCATTTTCTGCCAAAATAACAAACTCATGGGTATCACTGCCTCCAATGGCACCAGAATCTGCCTCAACTGCCATATAATCCAATCCCATTCTTTCAAGAATTCTTTCATAGGCACGATACATCTTCTCATAGGTCTCATCTAAAGAAGCTTCGTCGGAGTGGAAGCTGTAGGCATCCTTCATGACAAATTCTCTCGCTCTAAGCAAACCAAACCTGGGACGTATTTCATCTCGATATTTTGTGTTGATCTGATACAGGTTTTTAGGCAGTTCTTTATAACTCACCAGTTCATTTTTTATCGTTACGGTTATCATTTCTTCATGAGTTGGCCCAAGGGTAAAAGCCCTTTTGTGACGATCTTTAAGTTTCATCATTTCGGGTCCATAATCTTCCCATCTTCCGGATTCTTTCCAAATATTTGCGGGTTGGGCAATCGGCATGAGTAATTCCTGACAACCGGCATGATCCATTTCTTCCCTCACAATTTGAGTAATCTTCTGAAGCACTCTGTTGCCAAGGGGTAAATATGTGAAGATACCGGCGGCTACTTTTCTGATAAAGCCTCCCCTAACTAAGTATTCGTAACTAATCAGATCGGAATCAGCCGGCGCTTCTTTTTTCGTGGGTGCATATAACTCTGAAAATCTCATAACAGTCACCTCTGCAGAAGTTAAAATTACTGACCGATTATATCATGAAGGGACCAGAAATCATTGTTGTTTTTCTCTATTTACCATTCGAAAAGACAATGCTTTAAAAGACAATGAAATTTGAACATCCTCTATCATGACATCCTTGGTAGCTTTCAAGCGTTTTGGAACAAAATTGATAATACCCTTAATCCCATTTTGAATAACGAGATTCAGTGTTTTTTGTGCAACTTCCGATGGAACACATAAGACACCAATCTCAATCATTCTTTGCTTGATAATTTGTTCCATATTTCTGACATCCTCTACTATCAATTGCTCATCGATGTTTTTCCCGATTTTCTTTTCACTGATATCTACAATGCCCTTCACCAAAAAGCCATCCTGTAAAAGTCCGGGATAGTTAGCCAGTGCTCTTCCAATTTTTCCGGCACCGATGATTAAAACATTCCATGTCTTATCAATTCCCAAAATTTTTTCAATACTTTTCATCAAATCTAAAACGTTGTATCCCGTTCCCCTTTTACCAAAACCGCCAAAATAAGACAGATCTTTTCTGATCTGGCTGGGTTTCAAATCAAGAATACGCCCCATGGATGAGGATGATATGGTTTCAGCACCATTTTTACTACGTTCTTTTAATAATCTATAATAAATGGCCAATCTTCTGGCTACCGGTTTGGGTATTTTTTCAAACATCTGTTCACCTCATTGTGGTAAATTTCACAATAAGGATTATAACATAAGATGGTTCAACTTACAGATTATTTTATTTCGGTTTTGAAATCAACTCAATTTTGTGTAAAATAGTATTGAGGTGATATGAAATGAAAGACAGAGAATTTAAAAAATTGGGAATCGAAACATCCGTTTTCGGGATGGGTTGCATGCGACTTCCGCTGAAAGAAAGCGGAAAACCTGAAGATATTGACGAACCCGAGGCCATAAACATGATCAGATACGCCATTGACAACGGAGTTACTTATATCGATACTGCTTATCCTTATCATGGTGGCCAGAGTGAATTTGTGGTTGGTAAGGCTTTACAGAACGGATACAGGGAAAAAACCAAACTCGCAACAAAATCTCCTGTCTGGCTCGTCAAAGAATTCGAAGATTTTGAAAAATATTTAGATGAACAGCTTGAAAGACTTCAAACAGACCACGTTGACTTCTATTTGCTTCATGCCATGAGTAAAGAGAGATGGGAAGAAATGAAAAAGCTCAATGCCATCGAGTTTTTAAAGGATATGAAAAAGAAGGGGAAGATTAAATACTGTGGGTTTTCCTTCCATGACAATTACGATACCTTTGAAGAAATCATCGATTATCACGATTGGGATATGTGCCAGATTCAATTGAATTACTACGATCAGCAATATCAAGCTGGTGTAAAGGGTTTAAAATACGCTGCTTCGAAAAATATCCCCGTGGTGATCATGGAACCATTGAGAGGTGGTAATTTGGCAGATGTACCCTCTCAAGACATTGTGGACCTCTGGAACAACTCAAAAACAAAAAGAAATCCGGTGGAATGGGCATTTGCCTGGTTGTACAATTTTAAGGAAGTAAACGTCATTCTCAGTGGCGTCAGCACCATGGAACAGTTAAAAGAAAATATCGAGATATTCGACCATGCCGACCCGAATACCCTCAGCCAAACAGAATTAGACCTTGTAGAACAGGTTAGAAAGCTGTATATGGAAAAGATCAAGATCAAATGTACTGGATGCGATTACTGTAATGGTTGCCCACAAAATGTCATGATTTCAACGGTATTCGATCTATACAACAAAGCCCATATGTACGGTAATAAAGAAAAGTATGCCAAACAATATAACGATTTTCTTGTGAAAGGTCAACACGATGCCTCACAATGTGTGGAATGCGGTCTCTGTGAATCTCAATGTCCTCAAAATATCCCCATTATCGAGGAACTGAAAAAGGTACACGCCTTTTTCTCAAACAAGTAAATCCTTAAATAAAGGACGACTTTTAGAGTCGTCCTTTTATATTCATTATGAAATTTGTGGTTATTAATGTTTTATGTCAATATATTTTTCATCACCGCTGGAAGATTTCAGCCGGATGGTTTTTTTCTTCAAATCGTGATGTGTAGTGATGTATCTGACGGTTGCACTGGGCATTCTCATCGCGATAGATTCCGTTATTGCTTTCCTGTGTACAAACTTCACTCCGTTAAGAAAATCACCTTTGGTAACACCAGTTGCTGCGAAGATTACATGTTCGCCACCAACTAAATCCTCTGTATGATAGACCTTCTCAAAATCCCAGCCTTGTTCTGTCAGCAGGTTCTGCTCTTCTTCCGTTTGTGCCCAGAGTTTGGCTTGCAATTCGCCTCCAAGCGTTCTCAAAGCGGCAGCTGCCAAAACCCCTTCCGGTGAACCGCCAATACCGATACAGATGTTTACACCGCTTTCAGGTGTTGCCGTTGCTATGGAACCGGCAATATCTCCATCACTGATTAATTTAATTCTGGCACCGGCTGTTTTGATCTCTTCGATAATCTCTTTGTGCCGGTCTCGATTTAAAATAACAACAGTTATCTCACTAACTTCCACATTTAATACCGCAGCAGCAACCTTTAAATTCTCCCTTATGGGGGCGTTTATATCCAGTCTACCGATTAATTCAGGACCGACTGCCAGTTTTTTACAATAAAAAGTTGGCAATGATGTCATTTGTCCATGCTCCGCTGCAGCCATCACGGCAATCCCGTTGGGTAGTCCATAGGCAACTAATCGTGTTCCATCGATGGGATCCACGGCGATGTCCATCTCGGGGGCATTATCCGCAAAACTACCCACTTTTTCCCCTTTAAACAGCATAGGAGCTTCGTCCTTTTCCCCTTCTCCTATGACAACGGTACCCTTTATGTCGATGTAATCCAACATACCACGCATGGCATCAACTGCAGCGCCATCAACGGCTTCTTTATCACCAAAACCCAGATATCGGCTGCTCATCAAAGCGGCAGCTTCGGTCACACGTACAAAATCCAAAGAAAATTCCGGATACATTTCCTTTGTCATTCCTCAACCTCCCCGTAGAATTAACTTTTTCACAATATTTGTTACTAATTCTAAAAAGATTATAACACTTTATCTCTTTTTATAGTAAATGGACAAATCTTCAACAACGCCTTCAAGAATCCCTTTTTTGGCATTCATCACCGACTCGTATTTCTTTTCTTCGGCTGTCAAAGCGCCTCTGGTTTCTGTAATGGCTTGAAGCTTCTTTAATTCGTTTTCATGATCCAACATTTCCATTTGAAAGTTTAAAAACACCTCGTTAAATGTTGCAGGATCTTTGGATGCAAGTTCTTTCAAAAATGATTCGTTTTTTAATGACATGTGATAACCTCCTGATTGTATTTAAAAACCCGCTTTCTCAGCGGGTATGGTTTCTCTTTTTTTTATTGTATGCAATAAACTCTAAAGTCTATATCTTTAAAAATGGGGTCCAACCATTCAATTTTTTCAAGTTCTTCTTGGTTGATGGTATCGTTAGTGATCTCATTGTATAATTTCAAAAATCTATCCACATGTTGTTTTGTCCTGTTGGAAGCGTATTCAACCGTTGTCCCGGTCGTCATAATAAAGGCCCAATCACTGGATTGCGCCAGGAGCAATTCGCGTGCAGCTTGATTCAAAGCTCTAATTTTTAATTCATCCTTAACCTCTTTATAGGTATTGGCAAGCTCTCCCATTTTTTCAATGAGATGGTCTAAATGTTTGTATATCCAATCGTTTGAACCATTCAACCAGACTTCATTATACCCGTTAGCCCCCCATGTTGAATCTCCGGGAGTGTCAATTTGGACGGATTTAAGATTGTTCTCGATGAAAACGGGTGGTGTTATAGGTTCTATTTCATCCAATTGATTGAGAGCACGAAAGAAATGTTCAATAAAGGCAGGACCTTCAAACCACCAATGTCCGTAGAGTTCCGCGTCGAAAGGGGCAACAATAAGGGGTTCTACCCCATCAAAAACATCATAGAGATGGGTAACTTGAGCAGCCTTTTTATGTGCGAAATCACTTCCATGAGCCCGTGCAGCTTCCATTGCCTCATCGATATCGTAATAGTCTTTCTTACCGAGATCCACTCCTTTTCCGGTCACTTTATAATATTTGATACCAGTATTAGAACGAACTCCACAACTATCTAAATAATCCTTAATGTATTCTTGTTCACGGTCAAAACCTACGTCTCTGTAGAATTCTCGATATCTAAAATCACCGGGGTAGCCACTTTCAGCGCTCCATACCTGCTCACTGGACTCAGGATCCCTTCCAAATGCAAACACCCCATTTTCAGTTATCAGCGGTCTGTAAACACCATACCTTGGAGGGGTATCAGCATACCAGATCCCATGAGAATCCACAAAGAAATATCTTATATCTTCTTCTGCAAGGTATTTATCCAAACCGGCTGTATAACCGCATTCAGCCAGCCATATTCCCTTTGGATCTTCACCAATATGATTCTTATATGTTTGTTTTCCAATTTTAACCTGTGCCCTCACAGCATTTGGATATCGGTCCATTAAGGGCAGAAATCCATGAGTAGCATTACAGGTAATGATCTCTAAATTGCCACTGTCAAAAAATCGTTTAAATCCGTTCATAATCCTACCCGAATACTCATCCTTAAAAATTCTCAGAAGGTCTTTAAAATCCTCATGATAATATTTTGCCATTTTGTGTTTTTTCGGATTTTCCTGTTTTGTCTTTTCGATTTCTTTTGCGGAAAGGTCAATCAACGCCTGGAGATGGCGAATATATTTTTCTTGCAGACTCTTTGAATCCAGCATCTCCATTAATGGAGGTGTGATTGACATTGTTACTGCAAAGGGAATTTGATCGTTTTCCAGTCTCTCAAACGCACGAAGAAGGGGAATATAGGTTTCACTAATGGCTTCAAAAAGCCATTTTTCTTCCATAAATTCTTCAAAATCGGGATGATGAATATAGGGTAAATGAGCATGCAAAACCAATGAGAAATAACCTTTTTTCATAATTATTCACCCTCCTCTCGATTTGTTGTATGACCGGTCATGAAATTTAAAAAAGAACCGCCTCCGGAAGTAATGGCGTGTTTGTTGAATTCATGTGGAAAGAATGATGAGCCTCCAACCGCCTTTAAAGTGGGTTTGGACAATATTCCCTGTGCAGATTTTGAAAATTTGTAACCGGAACTAAGATCCAACCATTTTTCTTCCTTTTTGCTTGAAAATGTGTTTGGGGGTGTCTTGACAAGATTACTACGCAAGATTGTGACAAACTCTCCATTTTCGTTGATGTATCCAATTTCCGTCAAATATGAAGCGTTGGGATTGTTCACATTTGCATAGAATTTTCTTTCGCTATCCGTTGATATATCATTTTCCCATATCTGATGGGCATTCTCGCCGTTAAAATCAATATAAGTCACATCATAGATCCTTAGATGAACGGTTTTTCCTTTATCCCTTAATCGTTTGATCAGCTCATCCGTCTGGTTTGAGAAATCCCAGTAGATATGAATCCACAAGGGGTTAACAGGTAACGCTACCAGTTTATCACGTTTATAAGACTTCGGTAATTCCGGTATCACAGGTTCTTCCGGATTAATTTGCCGTTGATTGGATCCCGCTCCGGAGATATTTGAAGATCCCTGTGCTTGTTCAGCACGTTCATGCCGGATCAATGAGCGCTTAATACGATCTTCCAATTCAGTTTTTTTCATATTTCTCTTGAAAGAAATCCCCATTTTTTTCGCAATCTTCCGCAATTCGAATATTCTTGGTTCACCCCTTAGCATTTTCCTGATTCTTTCCATGGAAGTGGGATCGATTTCTTTGATGAATTCACTTGTTAACGACTGAATAAGTTCATTCTTACGCATCTTATAATAGCCCTTGATTTCCCTGGACTTGGCTATTTCCTTTAGTTCGCTGACAGTCTTTTCAGAAAGACTCTTTGTACTCCACATTTTCTTGCCTCCCCGGTTTGTTAAAATATATGATATTCCCTTTTTTTAAAGTAACTATTACTTTTGACGATATTGCACGGTTACTTAATGTCATGGTTTGTGTGTTATAAATGATCTCATCTTCAAGATCATATTTAAAACCTTTTAAAGTCAACCCCTTTACAACATCGCTTATCGCTAAAAAAGACCATCCTGAACCTATGTTTGTCTTAATCGTATTTTCACTAGGTCCTTTAAAGATGCCCATTTGACAGTTCTCCGATTTGATGGCGATTGAAAGACCAAAAGCTGCACCTCGTAATAAAAAAGGCACGCAGGAAAACGTTTGATCAATCCTTCCACCAAGAACTCCAAACAAGAAAACCTCATGGATACCTAAATTGTTGACTAAATTAATAGCTGCTTCCATATCCAGATAATCCTTATCACAAGAGAAGAACAATTGTTTTCCCCTGTGTCGGCAATACCATCTGTAAGCATCCTTTGTGCACGAATCCATATCTCCGAGCAATAGTTCCGGCAAGATTTTGAGTTCAAAAAAAGCGTTCAATCCACCATCCACGGCAATTAAATAGTTTTCTTCCTCTTGTAATTCTTCGATTTCAGCTTTTTCAACCTGAGTCAAAGGATATCCCCCAACAAGGACTGCTAATTTTTTTTGCAATATTCCCTCCGAAATGATTCTGATTTTGGAAGATATTTACCGATTTAGGTGGAATAAAAGACGAATTTCAACCGTAAACTACATATTTCATCTATTTTTGTTAGAATATCTCACCTTTATAATGGTATTATACACCATTTAAAGCAAATGTCAACACATAACAATTCTTATTTTGTGCGTTTCGAAAGCAGATACGAAGTGATTACAGATATGAAAAAAGGGACCTGCAATCGATCCCCTTTTTTTCTAAAAGACTATACAATTGATAATATTGCCATGATCCAACAGTATATGGCAAAGATCTTCAGCTTTTTCGTTTTTGTTAGAATCTTTAACAACCAAAGCGCAAAAAAACCGGAGATGGCAGCAAATACAAATCCCCAAATTCCTTCTGACAATTGGCTAATCTGTTCCATTTTGAGAATAGTGCTCCCAAGAATGACGGGAATGGATAGAAGAAAAGAGAATTTGAAAGCATCTTCTCTTTTGATGTCAAGCAACAATGCTCCAAAAAGTGTCAGTCCACTCCTTGATAAACCCGGTACAATGGCTAACGCTTGAAACAGACCAATAACAAAGGCTTTTTTCATTCCTATTTCTGAAATGGCCGCCGCTGATTTTTTAAACGCGTCAGAAAGAAAAAGCAATACACCGGTTATGATGAGTGATAAGCTTATTGTTAAATTTGAAGTGAGATGTTGTTCCAAAAACTCTTCAATCATCAATCCTGAAACAGCTGCGGGTATGGTACCGATTATTAAGGCAGAAAACAACTTCCATGACTGAAAATCCTTTTGAAACAAACCCTTCAGTATTTGCCAGATATCTTTCCAGAAAAAAAACAATACAGCTATCAGTGTTCCGAAATGGAGTAGTACCACGTAATCGGTTCCAAAATCAATATGAAAAAAGTTCCGAAACAAAAAAAGATGTCCGGAACTTGAAACGGGTAAAAATTCAGTAGTTCCTTGAATGATCCCCGTACTTAAGGTTTGCAGAAAATTTCCCATAGACTAACTAAAACTTATCACAAACAGCCCGAATCAGGGCTGACATCTTTTTCCCAGTCTTCTTCGCAACCTCAAGTACTTCCTCTGCGGTCAATGGTTGCAAATCATCCCCAACCGCTTTGTCAGTGATTGCGGATAGCCCAATGACCTTGATACCGCCATGCGCTGCACTCAAAGCTTCCGGAACACTGGACATTCCTATGGCGTCTCCACCCATATGTCTAAACATCTTCAACTCAGCCGGTGTTTCGAAATTTGGACCTGAAACTGCCACGTAGATACCTTCATACAAGGGCTCTCCAATCTCTCTGGCAGTTTCAATGACAAGTTTTCTGAGCTCAGTTGAATAGGCATCGGACATATCTGGAAAGCGCGGCCCCCACTCGTCGATGTTTTCACCAATCAAAGGGTTGTCTCCTATCATGTTGATATGATCTTTGATCAGCATGGGAACACCGATTTCAAAATCTGGATTCAAGCCACCAGCGGCATTGGTTATAAATAAGCACTCCACCCCCATCAGCTGCATGACTCTAATGGGGAAAGTGACGGTCTTCATATCATAGCCTTCATAATAGTGAAATCGCCCATTCATCAACACGACCTCATTTTTCCCCAATTTTCCGAATATCAACTCTCCCTTATGCCCAGGTGCTGTGGAGACAGGAAATTCGGGAATATCCGAATAATGGAATACCTTTTTATTCTCAAGCTCCTGTGCGATATCCGATAGGCCAGATCCAAGTATAATCCCTATTCTGGGTGCTTCAAGCAATTTATCTGTTAAGAAGGCTGCTACATCTTCAACACTTTTTTTGTAATAATTAAGACTCATTGTTTATCACCTCAATATTGAAAGACGGGCCTATGTATGGAGAAAAGCCCGTCAGTTGATTTTATCTGTGTTTACCTAACGGTCATGAGTGTAGCTGCAGACCATTTTGTTGTGATCTTCATAAATTGATTTTCATAGATGATTCTCATTCTCACAAACAACCTATCACCAAGATCTCCAACATACTTAGGTACTTCAATGGGTATGTTGATTCCTCCCGTCAAGGTCTTTTTGAATTTTCTTGAATCGTTAAATGATGCATATCGACTGAGCTCTAACTCATACGTTTTGGTATAACCAGCCATAGGATCATTAGTGTCAGTCCAATCGAAGTGATCAATGCGATATGGCGTAGTGTTCAAATCAATTCTTGCGTTTGTAATAACCGGTGTATTAATATCCGGATCAAAGGTAAAGTTTTGCACATCTCCTTTTGTTCGCTTATTCCCGTCAGAAGAATCAACACGAACATAATATGTTTCTCCGGACACCAGTTTGTGATTAATGGCAATACCTGTATTTTCCGTAGTTCCGAGAGAATCCAAAACATTCTGATTACTTCCGATATATGCATAATAACGCACGATATCTCCAGAATCCGGATCTTCCCCACTTGTCCAGTACATGTTTAAGGGATTATTTCCAAAAACTACTTTTTTAACAATGCCGGAAGGTGCTAGTACAACTGCTTTTGTAGGTGGTCTGTTTGGAATATCAACATTCGTAACCAACGGTGATCCCATAGATTGGCCACCATCAACACCATAAATTCTGTAAGTGGCTTCACTTTCAGATACAGATGAATCATATAATTTTACTGTTGAAGCTGAAGAAGCAAATCCCCTGTAAACAAAGTAAAAGCGATCGCTTTCAGAAGACTTTTTCTCAAGCACATAGTAAAGAACATCTTCACTCTTTTTCACTTCGATTTCAAATTTAGAGCCATCATCAGTCCAGTCAGGGGTTCCCGCTATTTCCGGAACAGCCGGTCTGGTAGTGGTGATGGTAAAGTCCGCAATGTTAACCGTATGTATATCTCCAAACGGATCCTTAATCGTTAAACGAACCGTATAAGCAGTCCTTTCGGTAAAGGTATAAGAATAGGACTTTGATTGACCGTATTGTATGAAGTCTGAAGAATCGGTTTTATCTAAGTAAGTAAATTCCCATTTATACTCATAATGATCCAACTGCTCCTCAGAAAGCTGGGGGTCAGTTAGCGTTAACTTGATCTCTACCTGGTCATTTTTTTGAATGTTCTTCCACGTTGTGGGAGCCTCATCCAAAAAAGTTTCAATGGTATATTGAGCCGCTTCTTTGACAACTTCAAAATCATACGTTTTTTCATACGTCTTGTCGCCTGTGGTGACAAGGGTGACACTTAATCGATACTGTCCGGGAGCAGTTGAAAAACTGGCTGTGAATTTTTTTGCCTCTTCGCCCTCTATCGTTTTACTAAAACTGCCTTCATCATGCTCCGTATTCTTAAAGTCCCATTTGACACTTTTAACCTGAGCATCTTTTGCAAATACATCCCCCACTCCACCGGCACTGCTTGAGGTTAACTTCACTTCAAATGCTTGAGAAGCCCCAAAAGCAATAACCTTTTTTCCCAAAATCTCAAGACTGGCTTCTTTCTCCATAAACAAACATCCGGTGAAAGCTACAGCCATCACAACAGATAAAATTACTAACAGCGACGTCTTTTTCACTTTTTACCACTCCCCTATCTTGATGGTACAAGAAAATTTTATTATTGGTAACTCACTTATCCTTCCATCAAAACCGATATATTCTCCTACCTTAAACCCTATTGCATATTGCTCCAAAAAATAATAAAAACCTGCATTAATGATCAATCCGTTTTTTTCGAAAAATAGGCCTTCATGCTGATTATAACCCCAACATGTAGAAATTCCAAATTTCGGTGTTATTTCTGAATTGAGTTTTAAAAAAAGACCTATCGTATCTATCATACCAAATTCATGAACATATGTAAAATCATTCTCAAAAACGAGATAACGCGTATTAAGATTAAAATGTAAAAAAGGAACGGTATGTTCAATCTTTTCCGCTCCAACACCTATATCAAAACGCAACGCAAACAGGCTGCCAAAAGCAAACCATAAAATCAACAGGCAAAAAATCAAACACTTCTTTGAAAATGAACAATCAGTCTTCTTCACCACTTTCTTCATCAATATCATTGTCTGCCTTTCCAGAAACACCTACTGTTTGTTCTTTAGTCTCCGATTCCGGTTTATCGTGAGAATTTTTATGTTGACTGACTTCCCGCTCCAGCAATTCTCTGAGATAATCCCCTTCGATTACTTCTTCTTCAAGCAAT
This sequence comes from uncultured Thermotogaceae bacterium, assembly GCA_964449405.1. Lineage (GTDB taxonomy): Bacteria > Thermotogota > Thermotogae > MWEM01 > MWEM01 > JASUTC01. The sequence continues at coordinate 8,830 of CAYUYU010000005.1, read as the reverse complement.
AGTACTGCCAGATGTTCTAACTCTTTTTGGTATTTGGATATAATTTCCAAAGCCTTTTGATAGGATTTATTCATCAAGTCTTTTACCTCTTGATCTATCTGAAAGGCAATCTTTTCACTATTTCTGGATTTGTTAATCTCTTTTCCTAAAAAGACTTCCTCTTCTTCGCTTTCCCACATGACAGGTCCCATATTCTCACTCATGCCCAGTTGACAGACCATGGTTCTTGCTAATTTCGAAGCCCTTTCGATATCGTTAGCGGCTCCAGTTGTGATCTCGTTAAAGAAAAAATCTTCAGCAGCTCTACCTCCAAGAAGACCTGTTATTCTGTTGGTCAATTCAGTTTTGCTATTCAGGTATTTGTCTTTTTCAGGCAGCTGAAGGGTGTATCCGAGGGCTGCATGTCCCCTTGGAATAATGGATACCCTGTGCACCGGCTCGTTCGTTTTTAATACAGTGGGAATGATGGCATGTCCCAACTCATGATATGCAATGATCTTTTTCTCTTCAGGAGAAAGTATTCTGCTCTTTCTTTCTGGGCCTGCTACGACTCTGTCAATCGCCTCTTCCATATCATCCATGGTGATTTGCTCTCTGTTGTTCCTCAATGCAAGAAGAGACGATTCGTTAATCAAATTTTCCAAATCAGCACCTACGAAGCCTGGTGTTCGCTTTGCAATAATTTCCAGTTTTGTATCAGGAGCGAGTGGTCTGTCTTTGGCATAAATCTCCAGAATCTCTTCACGTCCCTTTACATCCGGTGGGTCTACCATGACCTTTCTGTCAAAACGGCCCGGTCTAAGGAGAGCCTTATCCAAAATATCCGGTCTGTTTGTGGCAGCCATTACGATAACCCCTTCATTTGCCTCAAAACCATCCATCTCAACAAGAATCTGGTTCAAAGTTTGTTCTCGTTCATCATGACCACCGCCAAGTCCGGCGCCTCGATGTCTACCCACTGCATCTATTTCATCAATAAAGATGACTGAAGGGCTGGTCGCTTTTGCTTGCGTAAACAAATCTCTGACCCTTGAAGCACCCACACCAACAAAGAGTTCGACAAAATCAGATCCACTCATGTGAAAAAAGGGAACACCCGCCTCTCCGGCAACGGCTCTTGATAATAGAGTTTTTCCGGTACCGGGAGGACCGACAAGCAGCACCCCTTTTGGCATTCTGGCTTTCATCTTTTTGAATTTTTGGGGGTTTTTTAGAAACATAACCAGTTCTTCCAAATCATCTATGGCCTCATCTACTCCGGCTACGTCTTTAAACGTTACTTTCTTTCTATCTTTCGCCAATTTCTTTGCCGGACTTTTAGTGAAAGTAAACGCTTGATTACCTCTTCCGGAAACCGACCTCATCATTGAAAAGAAGATGAAAACAAACAGGAGCAACGGGACAATATTCAAAAGGATTGCCCACCAAAAATCACCGGAATTTTGTTTACCTTTGATCTTTGCTCCACTTTCAATGAGCTCGTCCATAATAGCGGAATCTCTTAATACCCACGGTGCATAAACCTCATAAACTGTATCCTGAAAAGAACCGCCGCTTTTAAATGTGATGACGCCGCTGTCATCAATCACGATTTCTTCAACCTTTCCATCCTTTACCATGGAATAAAAGGTTGTAAAATCTACTACCTGTGTTGAATTGGTCATTGGACCTTGATAAGCCATGGCTATCAATATGATGATAACAACCATACCAAATAACAGTAATAAGTTATTATTAGGCCTCCTTGGAGGCTTGTTGTTCATTGAAAATCTCGGTTCTCTTTTTGGATCCTTGCTGTCGTTGTTATTATCTGCGGAGAATTCTTTGATTAAATCACTTTTCCTCATCTCTAACAATTCTTTGCGGAATGTCCCGCTCCCTCCCTTCAATATCTTCTTTCTTAGAAACATTATAAATTATCTTTAAACATCTTACGGTATTTGGGATTATTTTATAATCTTCGGAAATTCTTAACCCCATACACCAAATTATATCATGTTTTCCATTTTCCAATATCAACTGTTTTCTTTTTGCATATTTTTTTATACCTGCATCTGTCATTAACCTTGAAATTCTTTTAAAACAACGCATACCAAAGGGTTTAATTCGATCCCCTTCCTTCCACAATCTGATTGTCAAAGGAAATTGAATGGCGTCATAATCCAGGTAAGCGACATTTTTATCAAAGTTTTTATCGGAAACCCCTTCTTTTGTGTTTGATTGCAGTTGAAATTGAACAGATTCCTTGTGGTCATAGAATTCCAATCCAACAGTTATGACGTTTTTACTCTCCAATTTTTTTTTGAAGTCTTCCCCTAACAAAATCTGTTGCTTTATGAGTTTCTGAAATTTCTCATTCATTTTTGAAAACCCTATACGGTCATTGCTACGTAAAAATCTTATAGAATCTGTAATAGTTATTTCAAAATCACCCTTTTCCAATAGCTTTAAACAGATATTCTCCAACTTATTTGATGTTAATCCAACAGGAGAACCAACCCAATTTTGATACAAACGGAGCAAAAATTCTCTTTGGTAAGACAAGGACTTATAGACTAACACTTTTTGGTTAATTTCCACCGAAACTTCAGAGAAAGATGCCTTTTGAATATCACTTTTTACGATGTCAGTAAGAACCCTGTCAGCATTTTTTAGGTTTTCTATATCCCTTACTAAGACTTGCTGAATCTCATCTCCAAATTCGTTTTTCAGAAAGGGGATGAGATTATGCCTGATTCTGTTTCTAAGAAATTGAGTATCTTCATTGGTATGATCCTGAAAATAATGGAGATCTTTTTCCCTGGTGTAACACATGATTTCTTCTTTGAAATAGCTTAAAAGGGGACGAAGAAAATATCCTTCCACTTTGTTTAAGGAATTGATACCGTTTAAACCCGTTCCTCTCAATAATCTTAAAAAAAAGGTTTCCAGTAAATCATCTTTATGATGTGCACTCACAACCCATTTTGCACAATAGTCCTCTTTTAACTTTTTAAGAATCTTGTACCTTTCTTTCCTTGCCAACTCTTCCAAACTCATTTTTGACCCTATCGATTTTTTGATGCCTTTGATATCCACTTCCTCACCATAAAATACAATCGACTTGTTTTCACAAAACCCCTTCAACCATTTCTGTTCAAACGATGATTCTTTCCGGATTTTGTGATCGACATTGGCAACGCAGAATTGAAACGGTTGAAAGTTTTTAAGAGAAAGAAACAAATCGAGAAGCACCATCGAATCCGGTCCGCCTGAAATCGCCAAAACAAATCGATCGCCTTTCTCAGTATTCTTTTTTATAAAAGAAAAAAGGTTCTCCAAGAACCTTTTTTCGACTTTAGTATTCATCTGTTCAGACATAAACATTCCCCATTGGAGCCAGTGATAGGATTTGAACCCACGACCTGCTCATTACGAATGAGCCGCTCTACCGGCTGAGCTACACTGGCCCTCGAACCACAGATGTATTTTACCAGAAAAGGGACGCCTTTGCAAGAGGAGGGTTTTAAAAACATACTAAAATTAAGACGTTTCAAAAAAACTTTGCTATTGTACTTTTTTCTAAACCCTAAACCCTAAACCCTAAACCCTAAACCCCAGACCCTATATTTTTTTAAATTTCATTTTAGAACATGTCTATAAGCACCCCACAACAACAATCTGTTGTGGTCGCATTGACAAATAACACAACATATTGTATAATAAGGGACACAATAGACAATACAGGGGGGACTTTTTATGAGTAACACATCTATACTGGGGATTAGGAAACGTGACGGGAAAATTGCGGAATTTCAGATTAACAAGATTCAAAAAGCTATTCAGAAGGCATTTAACGCGACCGAATCCGCCTATAATGAAGATATTCTTCAATTACTTGCACTCAGAGCCGTATCCAAATCACAATCTCAGATAACGGACAATATCATTGATATTGAAAAGCTTCAGGATAATGTGGAAGAAGTACTTGAAGAATCCGGCTTCACTGAGGTAGCAAAAGCTTATATCATATACAGAAAGCAACATCAGAACATTCGAGAATTGAACAAAGACATGCTCAATTTTTCTTCCACTGTAAACGATTATCTGGAAAAAGCAGATTGGCGCGTCAAGGAAAACAGCACTGTCTCTTATTCCATTGGAGGTCTCATCCTTCATAACAGCGGTACGGTTATCGCTAATTACTGGTTAAATGAACTTTATGATGAGGAGATAGGACGGGCACACAAAAATGGAGATTTGCACATTCACGATCTGTCCATGCTATCTGGCTACTGTGCAGGCTGGAGTCTCAGACAACTGATAGAAAAGGGACTGGGAGGCGTAACGGGCAAAATAACCAGTGCGCCTGCAAAACATTTGTCCACCCTTTCTAATCAAATGGTAAATTTCCTTGGTGTCCTTCAAAACGAATGGGCAGGTGCACAAGCCTTTAGTTCCTTTGACACCTATTTAGCTCCTTTTGTAAAAAGTGACAACTTATCCTACAGAGAAACAAAACAGGCTATACAATCTTTTGTATTCGGCGTTAACACGCCAAGCAGATGGGGAACCCAATCTCCTTTTTCAAACATTACCTTAGATTGGGTGGTACCGGAAGATTTACAAGATATTCCCGCTATTGTCGGAGGCAAACCGCAAGAGTTTACTTATGGTGACTGTCAGAAAGAGATGAACCTGATTAACCGAGCCTTTATTGAAGTAATGCTTGAAGGAGACTACGCGGGAAGGGGATTCCAGTATCCGATTCCGACTTACAACATTACAAGGGACTTCGATTGGAAAAACGAAAATGTCCCACTGCTCTTTGAAATGACGGCAAAATACGGAACCCCATATTTCCAGAACTTTATCAATACAGACTTGAACCCATCTGATGTGAGAAGTATGTGTTGCCGGCTTCAACTGGACAAAAGAGAACTGCGCAGAAGGGGGGGCGGCCTCTTTGGTTCAGATGAATTCACCGGTTCCATCGGCGTGGTAACGCTGAATCTTCCTAGAATGGCCTATCTAAGCTCAACAGAGGACGAGTTTTTCCAACGGCTCGAGAAATTTATGGAAATCGCCAAACGGAGTCTGGAGATTAAACGAAGAGTGATTGAAAAACTCAACGATTTCGGACTCTACCCATATACCAAACATTATCTCAAAGACTTTGATAATCATTTCTCCACTATTGGCCTCGTTGGTATGAATGAGGCTTGTCTTAACGCAAACTGGCTCAACAAAACCATCGATGATGAAGCTGCTTTGTCCTTTTCCAAAACAGTTTTAGATACGATGAGAGAAAGATTGGCAGATTTTCAGGAGGAAACGGGAAATCTTTACAACTTAGAAGCCACACCTGCTGAGTCCACCTCATATCGATTGGCCAAACATGACAAGCAAAGATTCTCGGATATCATTACAGCCGGAAGTGATACCCCTTATTACACCAATTCTTCTCATTTGCCGGTTAACTTTACCAAAGACATGTTTGAAGCATTGGACATCCAAGAAATTTTACAGACAAAGTACACCGGCGGAACAGTTTTCCATGCCTTTCTTGGTGAAAGAATCCAGGATTGGGAAACGACCAAGGCTTTGGTGAAAAAGATTGCTGAAAACTATAAAATACCCTATTTCACCCTTTCACCTACTTATTCCATCTGTAAGGAACATGGTTATATCTCCGGAGAGGTTTATAAGTGCCCCATCTGCTCCAAACCCACAGAAACCTATTCCAGAATCACGGGTTATTACCGACCGGTTCAGCATTGGAATAACGGTAAACAGCAAGAATTCAAACAGCGTGAAACTTATTCTTTAAAAGAGGGTGTAAGGGATGAAGTTCGCAGGAATCGAGAAGCTGAGCCTAACAGATTATCCAAAGAAAGTAGCCGCGACGGTATTTACATCCGGGTGCAACTTTAGCTGTAAGTATTGTCATAACAAATCTTTGATCAAGAAAAGAGCAGGAACGCTGGATGAATCCAAAGTGTTTGCATTCTTCAAAAAAAGAAGCAATATGTTGGACGCCCTCGTCATTACCGGGGGCGAACCAACTTTATACACACATGAATTAACTGCTTTTTGCCGGAGATTCAAAGAACACTTTCCACAAAAGTATGTGAAGATCGATACCAATGGATCGCATCCGGAGATGATCAAAGAGCTGTCTGATGTTGCAGATTTTTGTGCGATGGATTTCAAAGCCCTTGATTACAGTGCCTTTTCATCCATTGATTTGCGTGTCATCCAACAATCCCTTCAAGAAATCAAATTATTTCCCGATTTTGAAATTCGAGTCACCCTCTTTCCCGAGTACATCAATTTTGATTCTTTAAAAAAGATGCTGAATATGGTAAAATTTAATGAGATAAAAAAAATTACTTTACAACAATACCGTCCTTTAGAAAAAAATGAAAAAATATACGAAAAGAAAGAGATAGAAGCATGGGTTCAAAAAATCGACGTTGATCTGAAAATTACGTACAGAGGTTTTTGATAGAAAGGGGGTGAGCTTTTTGAGTAACCGAAAAAAGGCTGCAAAACTTTTTATCCAATCAAGAAAGGTCTTTTATCAGTCCGAGTCAACGGAAAAAGCGCTTGATTTAGCAAATAATGCTTTGGCTTACTTAAGTATCAAAGAAATTACACCCCATTTTGCCAAATGGGTAGCATTTCTCTATAGTGCCAATCAAAGGCAAACCCCGCCAAACTTGCAAAAGCTCATACCCGATCACATTCGCTTTGTGCACATTAAAATGCAGTTTTTGATTCAGGATCAACGTTATTCAGAAGCAATAAAAATCTATAACAAACTAACAGATGACGGTAATTATTTCAAACAGAAAAAAAGCTTCACCTATTATGAACTTATCTCGCTTTTTTTTCATGCGGAAATGCTCTTTCATATCAAAAAACGTCACAAGGCATTTGAAATCATCTCAAGTCATTTAAAGCTCATCGATGAAAGCAATTTAGGGGAAAAAACACGATTAGTACTTGCTCGGGCCTATATCATTCTGGGTGAGTATTATCAGAAACGAGGAATGGTAACATTAGCTGAAGCCATGATGAGAAAAGCGTTCATGATGATAGAAGATTCAAGAATGTTTTTCGTCACCGCTGATCTGTATATAAGAATTGCCGACTTTTATGTAGTAAATTTCCCCCACGCCAAAGGATTGAACCTTCTAGAACGATTATCCCAAATCAGTGATTTCTTCCCTCACAAGAAATTATTGTTAAAGATAGAAATGCAATGGCTGTTCTATTATATTTACTCCGGTAACACCGAAGAGTTTTGGATCAGATTACAAGACATAAAAGAAAAATCGAGACAGTCAGGCGATAACAAAGCCCTGGCGAATATCTATTACCTGGAAGCCATGTTCCATTTTTATAATAAAGACATGCAAACTGTGGATGAACACGTCCAGAAGGCATTAGCTCTCAAACCAACAGACATTGTAAAGGGTAAATGTAAGAGGCTCTATGTTGCAAATGCCTTTATGCTCGGTACACAAGCTGAGGGTAAACGACGCCTTGAAGCACTTTCGCTGGAATATCACGGTTATGGTTTTAATAAATTTGTAGACTTTTATAAGATAAGTGACAAAGAAGAACTGGAAACACTGTTCATAGAGTTTTTTAAACAAGATATGGTCTGGAAAGAGGAAATCCTTCTCAGTTTTTATGGAAAGTTCACCAAACTGTTTCCCGAACTCTTTCAAAACACATTGAAAAGAACCATATCCGATTATAAAAGCACCGGGTTAAAACTCTCAATTGGATTATTAAATGAAGCACTGGGGAAATCTTATCTGAAACAATCCAATTTCGAGGAAGCAAGATTTTACCTTAATAGGGCACAGACCCTCTACAAAAAAAACGGCTATCTAAAGGCCGCAAAGCTAATCGATAGAATTATCCCGGCAAATGAAATGAACCTTCTGGAATTGAGAACGCACATTGAAAATTATATCTACGAAACAGAGAATACAGAGAAGATACAGACATTTCAAGCCTATAAAAGGGTCTGCGATAACAATCTGCTGCGTCTGAATGCCATGAGAGAGATTTTGGAATTTTCAAACCAAATCGATATTACAGACAACACCACAGAAACACTGAAACAGGTTCTTTATTGGATCAGTAGTTTGGCTAAAGCAAAAAGCAGTGTGATCATGCTCATAGATGAGGGCCAAGTAAAAGCGTATTTTGAAATAAACTTTGGTACCCCGCTGACTGAAAAAAGACTAATCGATCTCATTCAGAAACCCAACACTACTAATTATTCTCCATTGAACATCAAACGCACGTACATCATCGATGAAACAAAAACCATCATATTATATCTGAGAAATGACGAAAAGACTGCTGATCGTGCCCAAAACCACTTCTTATCCATCTTCTTAAAACAAGTAGAACCGATCATCACCCTGTTTGTCAAAAACACGTTATATCTCCAAAACAGCATGTATGACAGTTTAACGGGTTTATACAGCAGATGGTATTATGAGGAACGTTTTAGGGAAGAATTTGAAAAGGCCTTACGCTACAAGATGCCCATCTCCTATATCATTGGCGATATTGATTCATTTAAACTGGTTAATGACACCTATGGTCATCAAACCGGAGACGAGATTTTAAAAGAGATATCTCGGATCTTCTTGAAAACAACCCGAAAATTTGATATTGTAGCCAGATATGGTGGAGAGGAATTTTCCATTATTTTACCGAATACCAATGTAGAAGGGGCCGTAAAGGTAGCTGAAAAGATTAGAACTGCCATTGAAGAAATTCCTATTTTTCCATTCAATACCACAATGAGCTTCGGAATAGA
>CAYUYU010000004.1:18072-30381 GCA_964449405.1 uncultured Thermotogaceae bacterium | reverse complement strand
AGCCTTTTCATGAACATCACCAACCCTTTACAGTTGTCTTATTATATCATAGACCCCCATAAACACACGCTCCTGGCCTTTTAAGGGCACCTACAAGAGAAGTGAACCCCAAAAGTTAGACAAAACAGGAAGGGGCGTACTGGTCCCCTCAGGGCTAAGAATAATTATTCTTCGCTGGCTTTTGTGTACATGAATAACAAGTTCAGGATCAGTCCCACGATGACGGCCAGCCCGATACCTTCAAGTGTGAAGGTGCCCAATTGGAGTTGTGCGCCACCAAGGCTTAACACAAGCATGACGGCGATGATGACAAGGTTTTTGCCGTCGATTTGGACTTGGTTGTCGACGAGGGTTTTCAGGCCAACGGCGGCGATCATGCCGAAGAGGAGGATTTCTATTCCACCCATGACGGCAGTGGGGATGGAGCTGATGATGAAGCCGATTTTAGGAACGAATGAGAGGATGATGGCAATAACAGCGGCGATGCGCATGACGACGGGGTTGTATACTTTTGTGATGGCCAGTACACCGGTGTTTTCGGAGTAGGTGGTGTAGGCAGGAGCGCCCACGAATCCGCCCAGGATGGTGCCGATTCCGTCTCCCATGAGGGTTTTGTCGATGCCGGGATCTTCGTAGAATTTCTTTTGGGCGACGGCGGATACGGCGTAGACGTCTGCAATGCTTTCAACAGCGGCTGCCAGGGCGACAGGGACGATGAGTGTGATGGCATGCAGGGAGAATTTGGGTAAATAGAAGTTGGGCAATGCCAGCCATCCGGCTTCTGCAAATCCTGTCAGGTCCACGTTGCCTGTCGCGAGTGCGACGAAGTATCCCACGCCGATGCCGATGATAACGGGGATGATTTTGAAAAAGCCTTTGAAGTAAAGCCTGGCGATCAAGGCGGCGACCAATGCGCACAGGGCGATGGGCCAGTTGGAGGAGGCCATGTCGATGGCAACCGGAGACAGGATGATCCCAATGATCAAAATGGTGGTTCCTGAAACTACGGGCGGGAAGTGTTTGACGATCTTTTCCACTCCGACGGCTTTGACTACAAGTCCGAATAGGAATTTGACCACCCCTGCGATGACGATCCCCCCGGTGGCATAAGCCAGCATGGGTGTGATGTCCATGCCGGTTTTAATGGCCTCTTCCAGTGAATCGTATTGGATGGGTCCTTCGTTGATGTAATACAAGGTAACGGCGATCATGGGGGCGATGTAGGCGAAGCTGCTGCCCAGGAATATGGGGACTTTGCCTTTGGTGATGAGGTGAAAAAGAAGGGTAGCGACGCCGGCTGCGAATAGGGCGACGTTTACCGGGACTCCCGTTAGATAAGGGACCAAAACAGTAGCCCCGAACATGGTAAAGGTGTGCTGTAATCCCAAGATCAGCTTTTTGGTTGTGTTGAGTTGGACGGTGTTTTTTTCTTTCATGGGTTGCCCCCCTGTTTTTCACAAATATTTTTTTATGATTGTTTTTATGGTGGAGATGGTGATGGGTTTGGGGAAGTAGTCGGTCATCCCCACTTTCAAACATTTTTCCTTTTCTCCCTTGAATGCCTTTGCCGTGATGGCAATGATGGGAACGTGTTTATCTATTTGTTTGATACGGCCTGTAACCTCGTAACCGTTCATCTTTGGTAGTTGGATGTCCAATAATATGAGGTCCGGGTGTTCTTGTACAAACAATTCGATAGCCGATTCGCCATCATGGGCGTTGATGATGGTCAGGTTTTTGTATTCAGCTTTCAGGACGGTTTCTATGTATTGCATGTTAATTTTGTTGTCTTCCACGATCAGGACCTTTTTGTTCGAGGTTTCTGATGGATGTCGTTCTACCGATACTGTTTTTTTATCCACACTGATCCCCTCCTTAGTGTCAGGTTTGGGATACTTGAGGGCCAATTCGAATGAGAAGGTGCTTCCCACTCCAACGGTGCTTTCTATGGTTAATTGGCTTCCCATTTTTGCCAAGAGGCTTTTAGTGATGGCTAGTCCAAGGCCTGTTCCGACAAATTTCTGTGTGACAGTGTTATTACCTTGATTGAACGGTTCCAATATTTTTTGAATGTTTTCTTCTGGAATTCCGATGCCGGTATCTGTAACAGCGAAAAGCAGTCGGACGACCTTTTTTTGCGTATCTTCGTCGATCTTTCTGACTTTTAATTCCACTTCGCCCTCTTCAGTGAACTTGACGGCATTGCTTAGCAGGTTCAACAAGATTTGCCTTAAGCGAATGGGATCGACATAAACAGATTTCGGGACGTTTTTGGATCCGCTTTGTATGAGTTCTATGCCCTTTTCAGCCGCTTTGTAATTGAGCAGGTTTAACGCGGAATCGATGATTTCATAAAGATTGGTTTTTTCGGGCTGAAGTTCCAGTTTCCCTGCTTCTATCTTTGAAAAGTCTAAGATATCGTTGATGATTGTCAGTAAAGACTTTGCAGAGTGTTGAACGATGTCGTTGTATTCTCTTTGCGTTGCGTTCAAAGGTGTGGCTTCCAAGAGTTCGCTGAAGCCGATGACCCCGTTGATGGGGGTTCTTATTTCATGGCTCATGCTGGCCAGGAAATCACTTTTCGCGCGGTTTGCTGCTTGTGCTTCTTCTTTGGCTTTGATCAGGGCTTGTTCTGTCTTTTTTTGTTCTGAAATATCTTCGATAATACCGATACCGACAACGAAATTTCCTTCATGATCTTCGATGGAAGAAAAAACACCTCGAACGTGTAAGCTTTTTCCGGAAGTTACCGCATGATATTCATCATTATAATAACCCTGTTGTCCGTTTAGCGCTCGCTTTACGGCGTGGACAAACATTTTGTCCGGAAGGTTCAACATGTTCAGACCAATCAAAACCTCTCTGGATGAACCGATAATACGGACAAAGCTGTCGTTCACATCCAAGAGGACCCCATTTTTGTCAAAGTTGAAGATACCTACCGGGGAGTTTTTAAACATAAGACGGTATTTTTCTTCGCTTTCACGGAGGGCTTCGTCATCGTATATCTTCTGTGTGATGTCATGTGCAGCTGAGTAAATGAGCTTCCCGTAGGGTTTTGCATACCATTCCAAATATCGATAAGTTCCATCTTTGGTGTGATATCTGTTGATGAATTTAAGAACATTTTTTTGTTCCTTCAACTGAGACATGGCGCCTAATGTGCTTTCCACATCATCTGGATGAACGAAGTCGAGGAACTTTCGGTTTTCCAATTGTTCCACGGGGTATCCTAAAGTGGTTTCCCAGGCCTTATTGACTTTAACAAAATAACCTTCAGTGTCTGCGATGCACAGAAGATCCAGATTCAGGGAGAAAAATCGTTCCAACTGCTTGCTGGCTTCTTCCAAGGCTTCTTCGTCTTTCTTGTTTTGATAGATTAAAGCGATGAGTTCAGCGGAAGTGCGCATTCGTTTTTTTGCGATTTCTTCAATATACTTGGGTCTTTTCTGATAGTCGTGAGCATTTTTTCGAAGCTCTTCAAGACTGATGTTGTATTTTTCAGAGAGTTCTCTTAAAGACTTTTCATCTTCCGGTGGATTGCCGTATCCAACGCTCAGCACACCGATGGTTTGCCCTTCAGCAATAATAGGTATGGCATATAGGTTTATTCCTCCATCACAACTTTCGTCTACTATTTCGCCACTTTCAAGTGCCCGTTTTGAACAATCCCAACAGCTATCATGACAGATCCATTTTCCGCTTTCAAGGGCTTGTTTGTTGGAACAATCCCCACACAATTTCCTGGAGGTTGCATCCATCTTCCTGCACCAACCAGAAGTAAAGATGCCCATGGCGTAATCCCCGTTTTTTTCATAGACTGCAACTGAAGAATCCAGTAAGTCAATGGAGTCTTTTGCGATCTTTTTCAGTGTTTCCTTTCCCACCGTATCCAAGAGTGTGCGGTCAGTGTTTAACAGAGTGAGATCACCGTAGAACTGATCTTCGGGGTCTTTTTTCTCCCCTTCAGGCACGTTAAGCATCCACTCCAGATCTTTAAGGTTTTGGTTTGTGTCTTTTTTATTTTCCATTTAATCCCTCATTTTTGTTATACATTTTTTTCAGTATTCCCTGTTTTTCTATTATATAACATTATCTCACATATTACCATTTTTTTCCTTGGCGTTATTCAACTGTTTTTTTCTGTTAATGTCCAAAAGCCAAAAAAATATGGTACAATATGACAAATCGACAGGAGAAGATTTTATGAACAACATGATTTTAACTAACAAAAAATGGCATCATCATCATAGCAACATTTACAAATCCGCACCGCCGGATGTTTTGTCGTTGTTGTGATGTTGACATAAGACAGTTAGGTCGGTGCGAGAGCACCGGCCTTTTTTTTTGCTTGACAGACTAAGGAGGGACTCATGTACAAAGACACGGTTAGCAATTCTTTTAAACTGGGAAAGGTGGCAAGGCTCATTCGTGATTTCTTTTATCGCCTGGATTATTCGGAGATTTTCTTGCCTGCAATGGACAAGTACTACCCAGAACTAAGGGGTGGTCTGAAAACAGCCTACAACAATGAATTTTATGTGGTCAAGCCGGATGTGACCTCACATCTGCTTTCCTCCATCATCAAAGAGGAGGAGTTGAAGGTCTTTTACGTTTCAGAAGTGCTTGAAGGGACACCTAAAGGCACTTGGCAGATTGGAACAGAGTGGATTGGTGGCAGGGTGGGTATCAGAGAGAAGATCATTGAACAGATCACCACCGTTAAGTCCATTCTGAATCTGCTTGGAATCGCTGATTTTATGATCGATATTGGTTCTTTGAGAAAATGGCGAGAGGTGATCGAACAATACGATTTGGATAAAAAAACGGTCTATGAAGCAATAGAAAAACGAAGTTTCAGTACCATGGACAACATGGCTATCCCAGAACAGGCCAGGAAAGCATTGATGGGCTTGTTGCAAAAGAGGGGGAAAACCTGTGACGATCCATTTATCGATGAAATCACCCAAACCGTTAACGATGACTGTATGATGGTTGATTTTGGTACGCTTCGACATTTTGACTATTACGATGATATTGTCATTGAGATCTACACCCGCAATCACGGTAAGATGATCGGAGGTGGAGGCCAGTACATGAATCGGGGAAAGGACTGTTTTGGCTTTGCCCTGGATTTGGGGATTTTGTCCCAGCTGGCATCAGATTCATTAAACGTCGATCTGGAGGTTGATTACAATGATTAATTTTGTCCTTCCCAAAGGCCGATTGATGAAAAAGGGGGCAGCTGTATTGGAGAAAATCGGTGTTGTTGTGAAAGAACCTCAGGATAGGGAATTGATTGTCAAAGATGAAGGGTTTAGCTGGATCTTTTCCCGGGTATTCGATGTACCGGTTTTCGTAGAAAACGGGATTGATGTGGGGATTTCGGGCAGCGATGTTATAGACGAACTCAACGCCGATGTTTTCGTTCCTTTGGAGTTGCCTTTTGGGCAATGCCGTTTGAGTGTGATTACCTTCGCCCAAAAAGACCTGAAAATCGAACAGATGACCAATTACCGGATTGCCACCAAGTTCCCCAACATGACCAAGGCATTCTTTTCTGATGCCGGTATTGAAGTCAATGTCATTAAACTCCACGGCTCCATGGAACTGGCTCCGAAAATAGGCATTGCAGATGCCATCGTAGACATCGTAGATTCTGGAAACACCATTCGCGCCAATGGCCTAAAGGAGATTTACAAAATCAGAGATGTAGGCGCACGGCTCATCGTGAATCGGGTGTCGCAGAAGACGAAGTTCCAGGAAATTAACGATTTGGTGGAGAGGTTGGCGGGGGTTATTTAATTATATGTAGTGGCGGACCGGTGTCTGGCCAAATTATACTTTGGCCTTAGGAGTGTTTTACCTTCGGTAAAAACTCCAACCGCCTTTTGTAGGGGCGGACCGGTGTGTCCGCCCGGGAAATAAAGACGTTGTTTCACAAAAAAATTGTAAAAGCCCCCCTATTGAAAAAGGAGTCGATGTCATATCATTTCAACAGAAACAGAGACGAATAAGCGGGCAATTCGTGAATTGCCCCTACAGGATGTCGAAAGCGTAACAGTGATTGAATAATCATTGTATTAAGAGATTTTAAATTTATGGGCGATTCACGAATCGCCCACACAAAAGCAGGTATAAAAACGATAAAAAAGAAGGTGAAACCATGGATCTGAAAAAAACGGTAAGAGAAATTCTCGAAGACATTGAAAGCAACGGATTGTCCGCTGTTAAAAAGTATTCTGAAAAATTCGACAACTACGCTGGCGAACTATCCCTGAATGATGATGAATGGCAAACGGCGCAATCCGTATCCGACTTTGACAAGGAAGTCGTGGATCGCATTGCCAAAAGGCTCAGAGAATACCACGAACGACAAAAGGGAACGGATGACATATACAAAAAGGGTGACTCTCTTTTTGGCCTTGTAACAAGGGCTATCAACCGGGTGGGTATATATGTTCCGGGAGGCAAGCCGCTTCCCTCGACCCTTTTAATGACACTGATTCCCGCAAAACTGGCGGGTGTGAGTGAAATTGTCGTCTGTACACCTCCAAATGAGGGAACGGTGCATCCTTTGATTATTTACATCGCTCAACAATTTGGCATAACGGAGTTATACAAAGTAGGTGGTGTACAGGCAATCGGTGCCATGACTTACGGAGCAGGCATGGAAGCTGTGGATAAGATATTCGGACCGGGAAATGCCTTTGTGAATGAGGCCAAACGGCAGGTTTACGGAGAAGTGGGTATCGACTCTCTGGCAGGTCCTTCCGAGATTTGTGTGATTGCCGATGACACAGCTGTTGGTGAATATGTAAAAGAGGACTTGCTTTCTCAGCGCGAACATGGCTCGGATTCAAAGGCGTGGTTGTTGACGACATCGCAGGCCCTTTATGATGATTGCGCTGATCCCACCATTAACACTTTGTTGTTTGATACTCTTGAAGAGTGTGTTCAAAAGGCGAACCAAATTGCTCCTGAACACTTGGAGATTATCACAAAGGAGCCCATGACGTTGGCTCAAAAGATTAACACGGCCGGTGCGGTTTATCTGGGCAACTATACCCCCGTTCCCAGTGCCGATTATTTCATGGGTTCCAATCATGTCCTTCCAACGGGGCGAGCCGCACGGTTTTCTTCGGTTTTGACCGTTGCCGCCTTTCAGAGAAAGATGACCCTGGCAAGCTTGTCAAAAGAGGAATTTATGGCGGATCGGGAGTTGGGAATCCGTATGGCAACCATTGAAGGGTTGGAGCATCACAGAAAAGCCATGGAGGTGAGGAAGTGAAAAGAAAAACCTATGAGACGGATATCAGTATTACACGGGCAGAGAAACAAATAACCATCGATACCAAAGATGTGGTCCTGGATCACATGCTTAATGCTTTGTTCTTTTACATGGGCCTGCCTGTTAGCATCAACGCGGAATCTGACCTTCGTCACCATTTGTGGGAAGATTGCGGGATTGCCGTTGGTGAATTCTTGTCCAAAGAATTTGACAGAGGGGCCATTGCCAGATTTGGTTATGTGATCATGCCCATGGATGAAGCGCTTGTACTTGTTTCTTTGGATGTTTCCAGGAGCTTTGCATCTGTGGAGCTGGATATAAAAGAGACAGAGGCGGGTTTTGAACAGGGCCTTTTCAGAGAATTTGTGAATGGTATTTCACGGGCTTTTGACACGTGCATACACATTCGCCAGTTGGCGGGGCTGAACGCCCATCATATTATAGAGGCGGCCTTTAAGGGCTTGGGTAAGGCGTTTCAACAGGCGTTGAAACCTTCAGAAGGTGTGCAGAGTACGAAAGGGAGTCTATGATGAGACAGACAGGCGTTATAGACCTTGGCGTAGGTAATTTTGCCAATGTATGCCGGGCCTTGGAAGCGGATATGATACAATCGCCCAATGACGTAGATGCCTATAAGCGTATTGTCCTACCTGGTGTGGGCTCCTTTGATGGCATAGCGGAAAAGATAGATGGATACAGAACAGCGGTTCAGGACTTTATCAAAAGCGGAAGACCGTTCTTAGGCATTTGTCTGGGGATGCAGTTGTTGTTTGAGGGCAGTGAAGAAGGCGAAAAAAAGGGCTTGTCTATTTTTGAAGGGACGATTGTGAAATTCCAAGGTGTCCAGACGCCGCACATGGGCTGGAACAGTGTGTCTTTTACAGACAATGATTTAGCAATGCAATTACCCGAAGAGCCTTATTTTTATTTCGTTCATTCGTATTATTTGCCTCAACGTAGAAAGACTTTTGAATTCGGTATCACCGAACATGTGGGAGAACAGACCTTGCGTTTTTGCTCGGCGGTTAAAAAGGATAATGTGGTAGGGGTGCAGTTTCATCCGGAGAAATCGGGAAAGACGGGGAAGGCGTTTTTGGAGTGGTTTTCATCTAACATGTAGGGGCGGACCGGTGTGGGGTCAGAGAAAACACTGACCTTGAAGTATTTTGCGTGAGGCAAAAACTTCACCCGTCATTATCGTAGAACAAAGATAATGTTACAAGAAAACGACACAAAATAAACCATATACGGTTGAATTAACGAATATCAATCTTAAAGAGGTGACACAATGACGATATACCCGGCAATCGATTTGATCGATAAACAAGCCGTCAGACTGTATAAAGGGCAAAAAGAACAGAAAAAGATATACGGAAATCCCTTGGATATTGCAACCGAATACGCCAAGTACTTTGATTATCTACACATCATCGACCTGGACGGCGCTTTTTCCGGGGAGACGAAAAATCTGGATATCGTGAAAGAAATCTACGAAAAAACTGGCTTGACAATACAATACGGGGGAGGTTTGCGAACCCTTGAGGCCATCCGAAGGGCTTATTCATACGGGATTGAACACGCCATCATCAGTACCAAGGCCTTTGATGAGGCCTTTGTTAAGGAGTTGACCCAAGAGTTTGATTCGGTGACGGTGAGTTTGGATTCGCGAAAGGGAAAAGTCGCGGTTGAAGGCTGGCTGGAAGAATCAGGGCGTTCTTTGGAAGAGATGTTTGAACAATTAAAGGCCAACTTTTCCCGTTTCATCTTCACCGATATCGAAAAGGACGGGACAAATGAGGGAATTTCGGATATTCAAAATTTCTGGAAAGGCAAAGAAGTCATCTATGCCGGGGGCGTTTCTTCCTTGACCGATATAAAAAAGGCTCAGGCACTTGGCTTTTCCGGTGTTGTCATCGGTCGGGCACTGTTGGAAGGAACGCTAACTTGTGAGATGTTGAAGGGGGCGTAGAAGATGTTGTCAAAGCGAATCATAGCCGCCTTGGATATTCGTGAGGGAAAGGTGGTTAAAGGCATCAAATTTCAATCCATTCGTGAAGTGGGAGACCCTGTGGAATCAGCAGTTGCCTATGAAGAGCAGGGGGTTGACGAGATTGTTTTTTTGGACATTACGGCTTCCCATGAAAAGCGTGGTATTCTTAAAGAGTTGGCTTCATCTGTTGCGCAGTCACTGAGTATTCCGTTCACCGTTGGGGGAGGGCTTTCCAAGGTAGATGATATGAAAGAGGTGATTAAAAACGGGGCGGACAAGGTATTTATTAATTCTGCAGCAGTGAGGAATCCTCAACTCATCAAAGAGGCTTCAAAAGTCATCGGCAGTGCCAATATCTGTGTGGCGGTGGATGCAAAACGTAAAGGCGATAGTTGGACGCTTTTCATCAATGGGGGAAGGTTGGATACAAACAAAGACGCTATCGACTGGTGCTGGGAATGTGAACGCCTGGGTGCTGGAGAAGTTCTTCTCACATCCATGGATACCGATGGGGTTCGTCAAGGCTTTGATATCCCCCTTACAAAAGAGGTTTCAGAAGTTGTGAATATCCCCGTCATCGCATCGGGTGGAGCGGGTTCTGTTGAGGATTTTGTAGAAGTATTTAGAAAAACAAAAGCCTCGGCAGCGTTGGCAGCTTCCATCTTTCACTATGGAACGATTAATATAGGTGATTTAAAGAATGAATTGGAAAGGGCTGGTATCAATGTCAGAAAATCTTGAAAGTTTAATAGCAAAAGTAGATTGGGAAAAAGAGGAAGGGGTGGTTCCCGTAGTCGTATCAGATCAAGATAAAAACGTGCTCACCCTTGCTTATATGAATGAAGAGGCGTTGAAATTGTCACTGGAAACGGGGTTTGCCCATTATTACTCAAGAAGTAAGGGCAGAATTCGAAAAAAAGGCGAAGTCAGCGGGAACACTCAACGATTGTTGGAGATTAAAGTGGACTGTGACCAGGATGCCTTACTGATGATGGTCAAACAAAAGGGAACCGCTTGCCATACAGGGCATTATTCCTGTTTTTTTGAGACACTTGAGGGAAAACGTGAGCAAAAGGATGAGGAAATTGATTACTCGCTCAATGTACTAAAAGAACTGGAAGAGCTGATCAAAGAGAGAAAGGTCAAGATGCCTGAAGGCTCTTACACAACAACCCTGTTTAAAGAGGGCAAGGAGAAGATATACAAGAAATTTGGCGAAGAAGCTGTGGAAGTGTTGGTAGCTCAATCCAGAGAATCGTTGGTGTACGAATTGGGAGACTTGTTCTATCACTTGTTTGTGTTGTTGGCGTATAATGATGTAGATTTGGATGAAATCATGAAAGAATTGGCAAAAAGGAGAAAATAATGAGGTTTAGAAAAAATATTATTGAAATGGAAGCCTACACCGTCCCAAAAAAGCTTCCTCCGGTACGACTGGATAAAAATGAGAGCCCCTTTGATGTTCCTTTGGAGATCAAAAAGAAGGTTTTTGAGTATTTTCATAATAACCCCTTTAACCGCTATCCCGAGATTGATTCACTCACTTTGAGAGCTGCAATTGCAGAGGACAAATCCATCGATCCTGAGCAAGTCTTTGTTTCCAATGGAGGTGACGCACTGATTCCGGAAATTCTCAGTCTGTTTGAGGGTGAGCAAGTGGTGACCTTTCAGCCTACCTTTTCCATGTACGGATTTTACGCCTTGCGCTATGGCTTGAACGTAAACGAGGTGGAACTAAATGAGGGCTTTTCTATTCCAGACTCATTTGTACCCGATCCTGAAAAGATGGCATTAGTCGTGATTTGCTCACCTAACAACCCCACGGGAAACGACATGACAGAAGAAAAAATAAGGAAAATCCTGGATACCGGGGTTCCTGTGCTGTTGGATCAGGCGTATGTGGAGTTTAGCGAGAAAAATTATTTGCCTCTGTTGAATGAATACGAGAACCTCATCATCCTGGGAACCTTCTCCAAAGCCTTTGGCATGAGTGGTCTACGTATCGGCTATGCGATTACTTCCAAAATCATCGCAGATCATTTCAGACGTGCCCATGCCCCTTTCAGCATGAACATCTTCTCTGCTGAGATGGCTCTGGAAATGTTGAAGCACAAAGCAATTATTCAAGAAAAGGTGAGGTTTATTAAACGTGAAAGAGACAAAACGCAGGAAGAATTGGCAAATCTGGTGCCTGTAAAGTCCTCCGCAAACTTCGTCCTGTTGAAAACAGACGCCTATAATTTCCTTTTTCAAAGGGGCATTGCCGTGAGAAAGTACTCCGGAAAATTGAACGAGTACATCCGAGTGACTATTGGTACCGAAGAGGAAAACGAAGCGGTTAAAAGACTCATTCGAGAGTTTGAGAGTAAGCATCATACCTGGATTCATTGAGGGGTATTAGTGATTCCCGGGAATTAAAAAAGAGGATCATGACATCCTCTTTTTTAATCGTTCCTAATATGGTGCGGAGTGCTGGCGTTGGGGAACACGCCTTGAAGTTTAAAAGACAAAACTTCAGCGTTTAATTAAAGACTATTTTGGGTTAACAGCTAAATAAAAAAGAGGATCATGACATCCTCTTTTTTAATCGTTCCTAATATGGTGCCGAGGGCGGGACTCGAACCCGCATGAGGGATCAACCTCGTCGGTTTTTGAGACCGATGCGTCTGCCTATTCCGCCACCCCGGCATTTTTCAAAAGCTGGTGGAGTCGATGGGATTCGAACCCACGGCTTCTACCTTGCGAAGGTAACACTCTCCCAGCTGAGTTACGACCCCAACAACAGCGATGTATTATATCACAAAGGGTTTAGTGGGTCAAGTAAAATAAAACGCATCATGCGCGTTGCTTCGATAGACATCGACAAGACGTTTTCGAACAGTTAGCTCAGCAGGGGCACTCCTGTGGCACCCGGATGGGACTGCTTATGGCTGCTTCCTTCCGGACCTGACCAGGTTCACAGCTATCCGCCGCACAGGACCTCTGCATCAACACTACTTATCCGAAACCTTTCTCACCGATAGGACCT
>CAYUYU010000004.1:0-18062 GCA_964449405.1 uncultured Thermotogaceae bacterium | reverse complement strand
AAGTGGGTTTCGGGTACAAGGGACCACTAACCCCCCGCCTGCATGATGCGCAAAGATTATTCTATCATATTTTTGTTGTTTATGCAATTCGTTTTTTCAGTTTCGTTGTTGTGTTAAATAAAACAAGGGCAGACACCTTGGTCTGACCTGATTGCAAATATTAAACGCTTTGATTTTTAAAGATTATTCATGCCAAACTTTGACGTAATCTCAATTCTCGTTCATCCATTCTCTGGCATCATCTTCTGCACTTTCATTACTTTCAGCGATGTCATCCATGAGGTCTCAGAGATGCTGGAAATCCTTAAAGAAATGATTCAGAAACTGTGCAACTTCCGGCATGTCTTTGATAAGGTCTCTTCTGGTTATGGTGTGGATGTTTTCAACAACTCCCGTAAACAACGTTTTTATCTTTGAGAAATTTAAGACCGCATTTGGCAAATTTCCAATAGAGCTGCCGAAAAAACTCAGAGCTCTATTTAATAAAGCTTATCAGAGTCTTTTAGTCTGTTTTTCTGCAAGGTTTTTTAAGGAAATTGGCGAAAAACCTTGCAGCTGATAATTCCCCCCTCCACCAGCAGTTGATTTTTATTAGGAAACAGTATAAAATAGCCTCGACAGGGGGGATCCTATGATCTATCTGATATTGGCTATTTTATGCAGTTCTTCAATTGCGCTGATTTTTAAATTTTCCGAAACCAGCAACATGAACCGATTTGTGGTGACCACGTCCAATTATCTAATCGCCTTTATAACCAGTCTCGTCTTGGCTCTCATCGAAAACACACCCTGGTCCTTTTTTTCATTCTGGTTGGGGACACTGGCGGGGGTGTTTTTCTTTTTATCTTTTTACCTGTACCAAAGAAGTGTGAGAGAAAGCGGCGCCTCTCTGTCGGGAGCATTTGGAAAGATGGGGATTCTCATTCCCATGATCCTCTCCGTCATCATCTGGAACGAAATGCCGGCTCTCATCCAATGGATCGGGATTGGCTTGGCCCTGTTGTCAATCATCCTGGTGAACCTGCCTTCAAAACGTGAGAAGAAGACCTTTCACATCGATCTGATCTTTCTTTTCGTTTTCGGAGGGATGGCAGAATTTTTCAACAAAATCTTTCAAAAGTACGCCGCACAATCCTCTGATAAAAACGTTTTCCTGTTTTTTGTTTTCTTTTCTGCTTTCATCATCAGTTTTAGCTTTTCACTCTTAAAGAGAAATAGAAAGAAATTCCATACCAAAGACTTTTTCACAGGATTGGCCGTAGGCGTTCCCAACCTGTTCTCCTCCTTTTTTCTCATCATGTCACTGGATCACATCAAAACCGCTGTGGTCTTTCCCATATACAGCGCGGGCAGTATCACACTCATCACATTGGCAAGTACAATATTTTTCAGGGAAAAATTGAAGTTAAAAGAGAAGCTATCCATTGTGGTGACGATCATTGCGTTGATTTTGGTGAATTTGTAAGTTAAAGTGTGAACACATCTGGGATAGTCCTCGATGTAACTACTTGCAAATATTCACAAATATATGGTAGAATTCAAAATCTTGTACCCCAAAGGAGAGGGTTTGATGGGAAATTAAAACTACCCGCAGATTACCAAAGCAAGCTTGATTTACTGGAAACAGAAGTTGCTTTAAAGAAACTTAAGGACTACTTTGAACGAGCGCTTGCCTACGAATTGCATCTTACACGCGTATCAGCACCACTTTTTGTACAACCCGAAACCGGCTTGAACGACAATCTCAACGGAATAGAACAACCGGTATCCTTTACCGTAAAAGACTCCAATACCTATGTGGAAATCGTCCACTCGCTGGCGAAATGGAAACGCAACGCTTTGAAGCGTTATAACTTTTCTGTTGGAGAAGGTCTTTATACGGATATGAACGCCATACGAAAGGATGAGGAACTGGATAATCTCCATTCCATTTACGTCGATCAATGGGATTGGGAGAAAATCATCAGAAAAGAGGAACGAACTGAAGAGAAATTGAAAGAGATTGTCAAAGGCATTTACAGGGTTTTTAAAAGTACTGAGAATTTTATCACCTTTGAGTATAAAAATCTCGAGGGCCCGGTTCTACCCGATGATATTTCATTTATCACCACTCAAGAATTGGAAGATCGTTATCCGAAAATGTCGCCAAAAGAAAGGGAAGACGCCATTGCTCGTGAAAGAGGTGCCGTTTTTATTCACAAAATAGGGGGAAAATTAACTTCTGGAATCAAACACGATGGCCGTGCTCCCGATTACGATGATTGGGAGTTGAATGGAGATATCGTCTTTTATTATCCTCTATTGGATATTGCTTTTGAGATGTCTTCCATGGGTATTCGCGTGGATGAAAAGAGTCTTCAATCTCAGCTTGAGATTGAAGGATGCCTTGATCGGCTGGAAATGGCATTTCATTCAGACCTAATGAGTGGAAATCTCCCCTACACAGTTGGGGGTGGCATGGGTCAATCGAGAATCTGTATGTTCTACCTTCAAAAGGCCCATATCGGCGAAGTACAATCATCGATCTGGCCCGAAGCAATGATTCACGAATGTGAAAAGAAAAGAATAAATCTGCTTTGATTTTTAATACCTGGGCGGACACTTTGGTCTGCCCTCTCTTCTTTTGTTGGAATCCGACCACTTCTCTAAGCTACTATTGTAGTTCATTGAACACCCAGATAAACTGGAATTAAACTTCAATAAGACTTTAAATGATACATGATTTAATTCTTCCCTCTATAATGGCTTTTTAAAGGTCTTTAGGCATTCTATTATTTGTTCTTTTTTTGGCAAGTCCCAAATTTTGACGTTTTCAATATGTTGCTCCACAAGCATTTCAAGTCCGTTGATACATGTACAACCGGCGTTTTTTGCCAGTGTAAGCAGTTTTGTTTGTAAGGGTTTGTAGACAATATCAAAAACAATCCTGCAATTTTTCAAGGCTTCAATGGTAAGGGGTAAACATGAGCGAGGATTTGGATTCATCCCCAAAGGCGTGGTGTTAATGAGTAAATCTTGTTTCTCGTTTTTTAAAAATTGATCCAGCGTTTCCAAATCATGAATTTGGATGGTGGGAAAAATCTGTTGGATTTCTTGGGCAGATTTACGCGTTCGATTAAATAAGTGGATGGAAGCGACTCCCAATTTCGTTAAGGCGTAAATGGCAGCCAGAGAGGCACCACCGGCACCTGCTACGTTTGCAGAATTGATATTTTTTGTTTGCAGGGGTTTGTAAATGCCTTTCCAATCGGTGTTATAACCAAGAAACTGTTTTTTTTCGTGATTCACACGGACACAATTAACAGCACCACAGGAAGACACATCGTCATCCGCTAAAACATCTGATCTGATCTTGACTTTATAGGGGATCGTCACGTTAAATCCTACAACTTCAGAATCCTCCATCAGTCTGTTTAAAACCTTTTTATAATAGTCTTCCGGTGTGACCAGGTTGTTGTACTCCAAATTTATTTTGAGTTCCTTTGAAATGGAATCAAACATCTTTTTTGACATTCCCGGCCCGGGTTTTTGTTTTAAGAGAAACAATTTCATGGGATACCTCCGAAGAATTTAAAATTTGAGTAAATATTGAACTACAATAAGAAAAGGAGCCTTTCGAAAGGCTCCTCGTTTTTTTCGCTTACTTATACAGTATACCACACAATGGCGGCTCTGTCAAGACGTTCAACATGTCATTGTGATGAAGATGTCCTTTTGAAGGGGTTGTTTTTTCCAGAATACCAACCCATTTTTTTCCAGTACTGAGCATCCAGAGAGTCTTCAGCATAATGTTTTCTGATGATAAATCGAAAGAGACGATAGTTAAACCTTAAAAAAAGAGAAGGGGGATGGCGTTTGCCTGATGCCACTTCAAGATAAAACTTTTGGGCTTTCTGATTCAACTGTGAGATAATTTTACTTTTTTTATCGGCTTTCATCACATCCCAATCATCTCCAAAAGTTTTAAAGGCATAGGAATCAATCCGATTAACCCCCCAGTATTTCAAACTGACTTTTACCGCCTTAATGGCATGTTTCGTGCCTGCACCAACGGTTGAACTGATCACCATGGCCTTTTTGGAAAACATTTCCGGCCTGGCACGATGGATGATGAAGATGTACCCCAGATGATCCAGAAAGTTTTTTATAGCAGCCGTTTCCCGCATGACAAAAACCGGTGTGGTCATGATCAGTCCATCCGAGTTAACCATATCTTCCAATATCGGTAAGACATAGGAGGCGTGGGGACATTTGTCCTCTCCGTAAATATAGCAAGTCATACACCCTTTGCAAAACTCTGGTAGATCTTCTGGCATAAAATAGTCCACAAACTCAACCTCTCCGTGTCTTGACATCTCTTCTTTGAAAACTTGTGTGGCAGCGTAAGTGTTCCCTTTTCTCGGACTACCGTGTATGATGGTTATTTTCACTGTAAAAAATTCTCCTTTTTTCACCAGTAGCTTTCTTAAAATGAGTGTTTATCGTACTATATATGAAGTCATGCAGATTGTCAATAGAAGTGATATAATAAGGGATAACAAAAAAATCTTCTGATATTGGAGGTCTCTCTAAAACAAATTTATTATGTTTATCACTGGACTTCTTAATAGGCTCTTACATATACACAGATAAATTGAGATAGGTGGCTGATTTCTTTGAATTGTTGTTTATTGAGGAATTTGAAAAATTTGAAAGGCTAACTTCACATGAGAGGAGACGTATTATGTAATACCCATACACTTTACAAACCTTCAAGTTGTCGACACGGTTAATGTTGTTGGAGAAGAAAAAGGCCTGATTGGTGATGATTTTCTCTTAATTTCTAATTTAAGACAACAAACAAAAAGGAAGTGATATAAATGTTAGGAAAAAGCAAACTAATCTATGGCACCATGGGACTTGGTGGCGGTTGGAACGAAACCAAAGTGACAGACCATGAAGTGGAAAAGGCTGTAAAAGCCTTTGAAACAGCCCTTGATTGCGGCATTACCTTTTTCGACTTTGCTGATATTTATTCAAGGGGAAAATCCGAAAAGGTTTTTGGAGAAGTGATCAAGAAGCGCCCGGAGATCCGAGAAAGGGTCAAAATTCAGTCCAAGGCCGGAATAATCCTGCCAGATGATGAGGGAGTTAACCAGTTTGATTTTTCAGCATCCCATCTTGTAAAGGCCGTTGAAAAAAGCCTGAAGAACCTTAGAATCGAGGCATTGGACTCCTTGCTTTTACACCGCCCTGATCCCCTGATGAATGCAAAAGAATTAAAAGAGGCCTTTGATTATCTGTTTGAGAATAAAATGATTGTCCAGATGGGTGTCTCAAACATGCATCAATACCATATTCAGTTCATTGAAAAGGCAGTCTGTAGAAAGGTCAGAGTCAATCAATTGGAGATCAGTCTGCTTCACTTGGATTGGCTGGATACAACGATTGGGGTCAACAACGATGAAGGGTTCAAGTCGACCATGACGGCGGGTTTGATGGAATACATGATGATGAACGACATAGAGATACAAGCCTGGAGCCCGATGGCACGTGGACTGTTCAGTGGGAAAGACCTTGGGGATAGCCCAAATCAAATCATTGTAAAGACAAAAGAATACGTTTATAAACTGGCAAAAGAGAAAGACACCACACCTGAGGCGGTTGTCCTGGCCTTTATTATGAAACATCCCGCCGGGATCAGGCCGGTCATCGGAACCACAAAACCCGAAAGAATCAAAGCATCGGTTGAAGCGGAAAAGATAGAATTGAGCAGAAGAGAATGGTATAAGTTGTACATTCTCTCAAGAGGTGAGAAGCTTCCATAAGAAGGGAACAGAATCCCTGTTTTATAACTCCAAAATAGAGGAAGCCGGCATGGGCTTGTAGAAATAATACCCTTGAATGATGTCACAGCCCAGATCCTTCAGTATCTTCAACTGCTCCTTTGTTTCCACTCCCTCAGCGATTGTTTTTGCTCCCAACGATTCGGTTAATGAGATGATGGTTCTCACAATGGAGCGGCTGTTTTCCTCTGATGCAATCCTATCCACAAAGCTCTTGTCTATTTTGATGTAATCAATAGGAAAACTGTTGATATAAGACAAAGATGAATACCCCGTACCAAAATCGTCGATGGAGATACTCATCCCCAATTGCTTGAAGGCTTCCAGCTTTTGAACGCTATTTGAAAGGTTCTCAATCAGGGCGCTTTCAGTGATTTCAATTCCCAGTTTTTCACCGGTTAAATGATTTTCCTTCAGGATATGATCCAACTGTTGAACGATATCTTCTCTCATGAGTTCTTTTGCTGAAAGGTTCATTGAGACAGGAATATTTATGGCTTTTTTTTGAAACACAACGATCTGAGATACGATCTTTTCAGCGATTATTTTACCCAGCTTGTGGATCATACCCGTCTCTTCCGCGATGGGAATGAACAAATCAGGCGGAATTTGCCTTCCGTCATCTAACGTCCATCGTATAAGGGCTTCCAAATGATTGAGAGATGTTTTGTTTGTTGTGTTTTCTTTATGGTTAAGGCGAACACATGGTTGATAGACCATCTCGAAGTTTTGAGGATTTTCAATGGCTGTTCTCAATTGTTGTTCCATAAACATCCGTTCGGTGATTTTTTTAACCTGTATTTTCTTAAAGAAGGTGATCTGATCATCTAAAGTGTCTTTCTGATTGGCCGCTATCCCGGCATTTTTAAAGAGCGTGTTCAAATCATCACCGTCGTCGGGATATACACTGATTCCCACCTTGAAATTCAATACGATGGCAGATTGATTAAAATCATAGGGTTCTTTCAAATGACTATTGATGGCCTCAACTCTGTTGATTAATTGACTTCTGTCGTTAAAAGGGATGATCAAAATAAATTCATCACTTTCAAAACGAGCGGCAAACTCTTCGCTCTTTAAGACTTTTTGGAGTCTCTTTGCGATTGTGATGAGTATCTCATCCCCAAAAGACCGCCCAAAAATAGCATTTAAATCTTTGAATTTCTTAACGTTTATGTAAATCAATGCTGCTAATTCTTTTTTTGCTTTTCGTTCTAAACAAGTTCTTTGATAATATTTCTCAGTGTTCAGTCTGTTCGGAAGTTTTGTTAGTGAGTCAAACATGGCCAGTTGATAGAGTTTATCCTTTTCTTCTATTAGTTTTTTTTCATGCATTTGTCTTTCCAGGTACACTTCGATTTGTTGTGCAAACAAGCTGGCGATATCAAGGTCTTCATCGGTGAAATTGACACTTGAATCAAAACGATCAACGGAAAACCGTGCAATCAGCTGATTATTCATAAATATTGGGACAGACATAACGGTAAAGGGGTTGTCAAATCCGGCTTCTTTCAGGAAAGTCAGGGTATCAGGATTCGCCATATGGTTTCTTTCAAATGTTTTCTTAATCATGGGTTGGGATGTGTTTGAATCGTACAATTCTTGTTCACTAAAGCTAATTCTTTGGAGTATTTCCCGATTATATCCTTGTGAAGCTCTAAAGCGATATCTGTTGTCCTCACACATGACCAGAATGGACCCCTTTACTTCTCCTTCGATATATCTCAAGGTTCTTTCTAATAACTCCTGGTATGGGATTTCTTCAAGGCTTCCATCCAAGATCTTGGCTGAAAATTCCAAAAGATTCCTGCGGAAATCAGCTGTTTTTTTTAACTTTCTTTCAGCCTTTTGTTTTTCCGTTACATCTCTACCTATCAACTGATAAACCCGCCCGCTGCTATAATTACCACTTGAAATGGACCATTCGATATAGATGATGGTGGAATCTTTTCTGATCATAGGACTGATCAGGCCATCAGAGTTGATTTTATCTTTAAGTTCTGATAGATTTGTGATTTTAATCGCATTTTTTCTCTCGATGAAATGAATCAACTGTTTGTGAATCATCTCTTCAGGGGTGTATCCCAGTATGGTGTTGACCGAAGGGGAACAATACTCAATGATAAATTGATCATCAATGTGAATCACCAAATCTTGGCTATTTTCAATGTACGTCTTGAATTTCTCTTCATTTTCTTTTATTTCAAAGGTTTTTATTTCCAACTTTGCTCTTAAATCGTTTGAAATTGTCCTGAGTAAACGAGTCTGGAATTTCAAATTTAAAAGAGAAAGAATTGAAAGGGTGGCAAAAATCAAGATGATCAGCACTAACCCGCTGTTTCGCAATTTTGTCAGTTCTTTATTCATTATTTCCAATTCTGCTGTTTTAGCGATTTTAAAAACCCTATTACCAATAGCGAAACTGTTCCATGTGGTTATTTTGTCATAATAGACGCCCTCTTCTAAGATCCAGTCCAGGACGTAAAACCCATGGCCGGTATCGCTGGCTAACATATTCTTGTGAACGTCTTTCAAACTTTCCGATTCGAAATCATCAAAAACGTTAAACCCTATCATTTCAGGTTGATAATGATAAAGAATATCCGCTTCTTCATCTAAGATATAAGACCCTCGATGTCTCTCAAAACTGATGGGATTCATTGCGTTTTGAACCAGGTTATTAAAATTAACAACACTGAGAATATAACCGGTTTGAGCATTGTATGATAAAACCAAAAGATTAATTTTCCCCTCCTCAAAAATGGTGTCAGAGAGGACAATGGCAGCCTCTGTTTGGACCTGTGGTATGAGTTTTTCCAATTCGGTTTGAAGCGTTTCGTTCTGTGTCAATTGAAGCTCCCGAAGTTCGTTGATGCTTTCAGCCCAAGAAATTGAGTCTATCTCAGAGTGGGCTGTCTCAATTTGAAAAAAATAATTTTGCAAGGCTTCTTTTGATAGGTGATCTATGTTGCCATGGATTTCAGTTAAGGTATTGTGTAATTTGCTTTTTATCACTTCTGCAACGATTGCAGTTTGCTCTATTCCATATTGTATGAAGTCATTTATATGAGTGTCCTTGTAATTGTTGTATACCTTGAAAAACAACAAAAAAAAGAAGAAAATAATGATCAAAATGAGGAAATTGAACGTAATATTGTAGCGCCTCATCCTTCTTGTGCTGCGCTCTGAATCCAAGACAATCACACCTTGTATATAATCAGGTTTGTTTGAAACCCGCCTGCTTATTATACCATTAACGGTGACTATTACTGATTTCCATGGTTTGATCTTGAACATAGGAGACAGGGCCGCTGAAATCATCGCACCTGGCCTCTATGTCGACATGTTATAATATACGGTAAACCTACAAAAAGGAGCTGATAGAATGGCAGAGGTTTTTTTCACCAGTTTTAAAACACAAGCAGGGCTCAGTCTCCTTCAAAAGCTGAGAACCTTACTTGAAAAAGGTGGGTTTAGGGAATCTTTTGAAAAGGAGAAATTAGTTGCTTTAAAACTCCATTTCGGCGAATACGGGAATTTAGCTTATATCCGTCCTAATTACATTCGACTTATAGTGGATATGGTATACGAGGGTGGTGCGAAGCCCTTCTTAACTGATGCGAATACGCTTTATAAAGGAACGCGTTCCAATGCAGTTGATCACCTTGAAACTGCTGAGATAAACGGTTTTGCCCGATCCGTGGTTGGAGCTCCCCTGATCATAGCTGACGGTTTGAGGGGTTCTGATGAGGTGAAAATACCCGTCAATGGTGATTTCGTTAAAGAAGCCAAGATAGGATCCGCTGTGGCTCATGCCGATTGCGTAATTAGCATCAATCACTTTAAAGGGCATGAACAGGCGGGTTTTGGCGGGGCCATCAAAAATATAGGCATGGGATGTGCGTCTCGTGCCGGTAAAATGGAACAGCATTCCTCTTCCAAACCGAAAGTAAGAAAAGAAAAATGTGTTCGATGTATGCTTTGCGCAAGGAATTGTCCGGTGGACGCCATTACCGTTGATGATTATGCCGTCATTGATTATGATAAATGCATTGGATGCGGTCAATGCGTTGCCATGTGTAATTTCGGGGCCATGGTGCCCGTTTGGAATGAGGGAGCAGAGAATCTCTGCAAAAAGATGGCGGAATATACACTTGCCGTATTGAAAGAGAAGAAGCATTTCCATATATCCTTTATCAACAACATATCGCCAAATTGTGATTGCTGGGATTCTAACGATATCCCCATCGCCCCGGATATTGGAATTGCCATTAGCAGTGATCCGGTTGCTTTGGATCAGGCATGTATTGATATGGTCATTGATGCTGTTAACCATGATCCTTTTAAAGAAGTTCATCCGGAGACGGATTGGGAAGCACAGTTAATCCATGCAGAGAAAATCGGACTGGGGAAAAGACAATACAAGCTTATTAAAGTTGGTATTTAATGACCATACACGTTTTTGGAAGAGTCTTTATGGATCTTTTCATCTATGGAGAAAAAATTCACAACTGCAAGATAGTAGAAACCCCAGGGGGATCGGCTTTAAATGCCTCGCTGGGGTTTTCTGTTTTAGGACTGCCTACTTTCATTCATGCCGCTTATGGAAGGGATCACAATGGAGAGTTCATTCGAAAAATGATTGATGAATATGGGGTTAAAACCGATTACCTTCTCTGTCAATCAGAACCAACCAATCGTTTTATTTCCAAGAACGGCAAAGCCATTGCCGCAAGTGTAGCTTCCAATCCGCTTTTTGAAATTCCTGAAACAATAGGCAAAGATGATTATTGTCTACTCTTCGCAACAGAAACCGGTCAGGAAACAGTGAGAAGGGTGTTAACCATTCCTTGGAAAGGCCTGTTCATAGATTTGGGACCGAAGTACACTTACAATCGGTTTTCCTATAAGCCAGACAAAGCCACGATCATCGGAAATGAGGTGGAAGCTGAGAACAACTTCTGCGATGTTGTCAAAATGGGCAAAAACGGGGCACGTTGGCATGAGGTTTTTGTCCCGGGAAACGGCAAAGACCTCCCCTTTACAACCGGTGCAGGAGATCTTTTTGACGTGGTTTTTATCTATAACATCATTACCGGTAAAACGGTGACTGAAACCCTAAAAGAAGCCATTTCACTTGCTCAAAAAGCCTGTATGATTCCCGGCTCTTCAACAAAAATTCAAATTTTAAGGGATTTTTATCACTCTGTATAGAAAAGTATATTGAAGATTAACAGACGGAGTGAGAGTGTTGAAAGAGATTGAAAAAGGGATTATCGTTTTTGACAATCCTTATGGTGGCTCAAATATTACCACGCTAACCACAAATGAAGGGACGTTGATTATTGACAGTTCACTATTCCCCTCAAAGGCTGCAGAAGTGGCCCTTTACATCAAGCAATTGTTGAGATCTGAAATCGTCTGGATCACAAACACCCATTATCATCCTGACCATACGTTTGGGAATTCCGGGATAAAGGCACAATTGTTAACGTCCGAGAAAACTGAAAAATATTTTTCCATCATGAATCGACATTATATCGACCAAGTCATCGAAAAAGAAGAAGCCTTGAAAGAAGAAAATATCAAAGTCGTTCATCCTGCCATGACCTTCAAAAGAGACTACACCCTGAAATTGAGTAATCTTGATGTGCAGTTTGAAGTGGTGGGGGGCCATACACCTGATTCGACAGTCATCCGTATACCGGAGAGAAAGGTTATCATCGTTGGGGATTTGCTGGTTTGTGAATATCATCCTGAAATCGTTTCGGACAGTAATCTTGAACGTTGGATAAAGGTGTTAAAGGAGTTAAAAAGGGAAAAGGCAAAGTGGTATATCACAGGGCACGGAAAGGTATGCAACAAGCTTGAGATTGACCGAATGATCTCATATCTCCAAAAGTCTATTGCCTTAAAGGAATACATGAGTTCTGCTGATGAGATAGTGGAAACTCTGGGACAAGATCCTAACTTTCGAGAAAGGAAGATGCAGTCGCTGCTGGTGGAAAACATAAGAGTTTTGATGGAGACCGGTAAACAAATTTCATAAAAAAATTGCCTTATGTTTTCACAAATGTTGTATCAAAGCTTGCATTTTCCAAAAAAGTATGATAGAATCATTGCGCTTCAGGATGCGCAACTTGTTCTGAGCAGATGAGCCGCTAGCTCAGTCGGTAGAGCACATGACTTTTAATCATGGGGCCGAGGGTTCAAGTCCCTCGCGGCTCACCAGAGGATGGGAAGCGCGAGTGTGGCGGAATTGGCAGACGCGCTGGACTTAGAATTCAGTGAGAATGATCTCGTATGGGTTCAACTCCCATCACTCGCACCAGTAAAATGCGGATGTGGCTCAGTGGTAGAGCACCTGCTTGCCAAGCAGGGGGTCGCGGGTTCGAATCCCGTCTTCCGCTCCATGAGTACGTAAAAAAAAAGGCGAATCTTTCGATTCGTCTTTTTTCTTTGAGGGGAGGCCTGTGTGCCCGTTCGTTTCTCGCTTGTCCAATAGCCACAAAATGATGGGAATAACACCTACAAATCCCAGAGCATAAAAATACATGGCATAGCCGGGGTCCCATATCACCAGGCCTTTCGTTCCAGGAAGCATGAAAACCCAAATAAACATTAGAACATATGCAAGAGTCGTGATAAAATACAGCCAATTTCCCCTGTTCTTCCTTTTCTTTTTCATAAGCCCTACTTGTAATTGCCTATTAATATTTTATTTTATCACAGAATCCGGGCTCTTCCAAGGTAATTTTGAATCCGATTGAGAATAGTGATGCTTTGGGTAAATTCATCCGATAATTTTCTCTTGAATATAGTATGTAATCGATAAATAACTTGTTATTTCATGATCTATAGGTTATAATCGATATTATGAAAATGGGGGGATCGCATGATCAAAAGAGAAAAATATCTATCAAGAATCAGGCCATTTATCAATAAACCCATCATCAAAATCATATGTGGAATAAGAAGATGCGGAAAATCTGTTTTACTTACGTTAATACAGAACGATTTGAAAGAAAATGGTATATCAGAAAATAATATCCTCAATATTAACTTTGAGACGGTCGAGGGAATGCAGTACTTAGAAAAAGAACACCTCTTGAAACGTTTAACGAGTTTTTTAAAAGACAAAAGTGAAAAGACTTATCTTTTTTTAGATGAAATCCAGGAAGTTCTCGGTTGGGAAAAAATTGTTAATGCCATCCAAACAGAATTTGACACTGATATCTACATCACCGGTTCCAATGCCCGTCTCCTTTCAGGGGACCTGTCCACTTATTTAGCAGGAAGATATGTGAACATTCAAGTCCATCCTTTTTCCTTTGCCGAGTTTTGTGAATTAATGGCAGATCATACCCTGCCTGAAAAGGAGTTGTTTAAGAAGTATATCATTCTTGGCGGCATGCCTTTTCTAAAATATATGGATTTAGAATACGAATCCTCCATGCAATACCTTTCAGATGTTTACAATTCAGTAGTGATGAAAGATATCATCACCTATCATAAAATCAGAGAAGTTGATCTTTTAGACCGGATCATTCGGTATATCATGGATAACACCGGCAACACATTTTCTGCCAACAGTATTTCAAAATTCTTTAAAAGCGAAGGAAGAAAAGTTGCTGTCGATACCATCGTTAACTATCTGTCAATTTGTGAAAATGCATTTCTCTTTAAAAAATGTTTTAAAGAAGACCTGAAAGGTAAAAAGATTCTGAAAATCAATGAAAAATATTATATTGAAGATCACGGTTTTCGAGAAGCCCTCATTGCAAGAAACACAACTGACATCCAACAAATCCTTGTAAACATCATTTATATCGAGATGATCAGCAGGGGTTATCAGGTAACAGTTGGAAAAGTAGTAGAGAAAGAAATTGACTTCGTTTGCAAAAAAAACAAAGCAATCGTTTATCTTCAAGTCTGTTATCTTTTGGCAGATGAAAAAACCGTAAACCGTGAATTTTCAGTCTATGATCATATCAAGGATAATTATCCAAAATTTGTACTTTCCATGGACGAAATTGATTTCAGTCGAAATGGTATCCAGCATATGAATATTGTGAAGTTTTTAAAATCACCGAACATTCTTTATTTACATTGACTTTCTACTAAAATTATCCCACTTTTGCTCTGAAATACTCTCCGTTTCTGTTTATTAGGACCTGCTGAAAGACTGAATATTCCTCTCATATTCCATAACAATGATGTTCACGCAATAACGTTTAGCCCCCCCACCTCCTACAGAGGCCCCCGAAGTGGGTGGGGGGGTTATTGGCATATTGCGAAACACTTATTAGTTTACTGCTTAACCGTTGTTATTAATCATGATTGTTTCCATTATTTTAATGCCAATTTTTCACAAGTCCAGATATTACAAATGCTATAAGAATCTTAACCTATACAATAGACACATTCAAAAACAACAAAAACAACAGCTCGTTGATCATCAAGGAAAAGCCTATGACATCCCCGGTAATGCCGTTGATTTTATGTTTTGAAATATTGGAAATCAACAGGATCATCAGGCACTGGAAAGGGATAAAAAAAGCGGTAAGGGGGAAGAAAAACAAGATCGGTATGATAAAGATAAGTGAAAAAATGGCATAGCGCTTGGGGTATGGAAAATACAATTGTCCCAAGCCTTTTTTGGTTGCCGGTTTTGAAACCGCCAGTAGTAAAGGGACGGATAGTCTTCCGAAGATTGGAAAAAGTATCCATCGGATATCGCTGGAGAGAACACAAAAGATTTCCAGGGATATGAATAAAACACCGAATAAAAGGGAGAAAGCACCTGTGTTAGAGTCTTTCATAATAGCCAAGCGTTGATCAGGCGTTTTGTGGGAAGGAAAAAATCCGTCAATCACATCCAGCAAACCATCAAAATGGAAGTAACCAAATAACAAGAAATAGAGGCCAATACTGAGCATACGTGAGAGGGCTTCCTGAAAGATAAAAGTGAGACTGTAATGACTGACAAACGAAATTAAAGCGGCAAAAACCCCCACAAGTGGAAAGTAAACGGTGGATCGGGCATGGTTCGCCTTTTTTATTTCAGGGACTTTTATTCTGCTTAACATTCCCAATGCCAGGAACAGATCATCCAACATTTGCTTTCAGTTCCTTGACTAATTTGTTGGTTTCAGGCCAGTGGAATAATTCCACGCAGATAGGAATCTGTTCCGGAAAATCATGGGTTTTCATGAAGGCTTGAAAATCTTCCAATGCAACTTTATCCGGATAGATATGGGCCTTGTCCTGATTGGCTCCATGAAAATGAATTTCAAATATTTGAGAGGGGTATTCGTTGTAAAAGGCTTCTGCTGAATCCCCGGTGAACAACAGGTGTCCGTAATCCATGGTGATGGCCAGTTTATTTTTGTCTTGTCCTAAATAATCAGCAAAATCATGAAACAGATGATCTTCCAGGTTTTCAAGGCACAACCTGTTAGAAGAACTGCCGGTAGCATCATCAAAATAAAAATCAGCTAACCCCTTAAAATCAGCAAACGGATGAACGGTTAAGTTCAAACAGTCAAAATCCGCAAAAAAAGCCACCGCTTGTTTGACATTTTCTAAGGTATCCGTGGGTAGATGGACACTAATGGGTGTTTTTTGAATGATGGTCTCCATCTCTTTAATCAGTAATTCTTCTGTGGGTAAATCCCAGGTGTAAACCAGCAGTTCACAAAAATCAAGATCTTTTGCGATGAGCTTGACATTATCCAGATACGTTCCCTGAATCTGCCAGGAAGTGGCGCCTACCATCATTTTAATCGCATCTCCAAGCCGCAGCAAGTCAAATACACCTTGTCAAATGCAGCGGCAATACGTTTGTTTATATGCCCTAATTGTTTCACATATTTCCGGCTGAGAGGATCGGCCGGAATAACACCCCATCCGGTTTCATTGGTCACACAGATGAGTTTTTTGATTTTCTTAGTATTCTCAAACTGTTCAACAGCATGAAAGAATAAATCAATATTTTCAATCATTTCGTTTTCAGTCAGTTGAAACATC
Organism: uncultured Thermotogaceae bacterium; assembly: GCA_964449405.1. GTDB lineage: Bacteria > Thermotogota > Thermotogae > MWEM01 > MWEM01 > JASUTC01. The sequence goes on along the minus strand of CAYUYU010000004.1, from coordinate 2,208 downwards.
AGATTCGAAAGCCAAATCGTCATACAGTCAATGATGATCACCTGTGGATGTATTTCATATGCCTTTTTTAGTGCTTCATGTAGATGCAAAGGCTCTTCAATCGTATGATAGCGATTGCCTCTTTCATCTTTGTGAGCCTTTATCTTTTCTTTGAGTTCCTCGTCAAAGGCGATGGCGGTGGCAATAAAAATCCTGTCACCATTCATTGCATCTGCCATTTCGATTGCCAGTGTGGACTTACCCGATGCTTGCCCACCGGTGATGAGTATTTTTTCCAAGTTTTATCATTCCTCTTCAATTACCTTAAAAGTGCCAAGTAGTTTGATGGATTCCTGGGTTATTTTTTCAGGTGTTGTAAATATACCACAAGTGGATGGACCTGCAGACTCGTAAAGCATCTTAGAATCAAAGGATTTATCTATACTCTCATACATAAAAGTCAATTCAGTTTGTTTACACAACACCCCAATCTCATTAATGATCCCTCCCGATCCGCAGGGTAGAAAATCATGTATTTCATATTTGTTGAACAAAGATTCAATAATCAAAGGATTTAACAGCTTTTCTTCATTTTCAAGCACTTCTTCTCCAACAAAGGGCAAGCCATAAAGATAACAATAATCATCTTCACATGTTTTTTGCCACTGAAGCTTTTCAGCATGGCCCACAACTGTTATTCCAAAGGCCGTCATAATCGTTGGGAAATTTTCCTCACTGCTGCCATTTATTTCATAATCCGTGATATGATAGCGTTGGCATATTTCACGTATCCCTTTCAATATCTTCTCCCCGGTAACATCAAATTCATTGCTTACTGTGGAAATGATGATATCCGGGCTCGCCCCAACGGCATATAGTTCATTCAAACAGACCCTCAGGCAATGAGCCGCGGCAATTTCAGTATTAACAAACAACCGATCTGCTTCCTTTTCTCCAATCGAACCGGAAGAGTCTGTCACAATAACGATAAATGGCGTGTTTTGAATAACAGTTATATCTCGAGATGACTTCAATGTTTTCATTTCAACCTCCCATATGATTATATATCAAATAAGTAAGCTTTACCAAGAAAAAACACCCCAATATGATAAGATTAAGAAGTATTTTTTTCGAAGGAGCAAAAGATGGCATACCTATTCTGGACCATTGCATTAGTGTTGTTTTCAAGTCTTGAAGTCGTATCAAAACCCATCATGGGACAAGTGGATCCCTTTACCATGACCTTTTTGCGTTTTTTTATCGGGGGTTTATTCTTGTTTTTTATTTCTTCAATGGTCAGTGGTGTTGCCAGGAAAAAGATCAAGAAGAATCGAGTATCAGACCCGCATCTTGTCCCGTCGGTAGATCAAAAGATGGTGAAGGCGGACTTTTTTAAAATCATTTTTATCGGGAGTCTCAACACCATTTTTTCCATGACCATGCTGCAATTGTCCATCAAACATGGAACCGCCTCTTCTGCGGCTACTCTTATCTCCACGAGTCCTTTGTTTACCGCTCTATTTGCTTATTTGATCATCAGCGAGAAGGTGAGCAAGCGCAAGAAATTTGGCATTGCACTCGGGGTTATAGGAATTCTCATTTTTGGATTCGGTATGCTCGAGGGTGATACCCTCTCCGGAATCCTCTTTGGGATCATTGCAGCGGTTACTTTTGGAATGTACTCGGTACTGTTGAGAAGACATATTGCAAGATACGGCCCTCTACGCTGTACCGCATATTCGACACTCATTCCAAGCCTTATTTACGGTTTTTTCCTGATGATTTCCGGTCAGTTCACAATCCCTGTTTTGGATACACAAGGCTGGGTCATTGTGTTTTATCTGGGGATATGTGTCACCGGGATTGCCTATTACTCGTTACTTGAGGCAGTCAATCGAATGGGTGCTACCATTGCCATGCGACTGTTCTATGTCAAACCGGTTGTGGCAACCGCTTTTGCACTTCTGTTTTTAGCCGAACCGGTGGGAATTGTAAAAATAATCGGAATGGGGATCATTATCTTTTCGCTATTTTTATAGTCTATTGACTGACAGAATGGTCCTTTCTATTTAATGTTTAAGGACGGTACAATTGAGCCCCATCCGAAGCAACGTTGTTTTTTACTTGAACAGGATGGGTTGCATTTGGAGGATTATTATCGGTTCTGTCATATATATTTCCACTTGCATCAACGGAAAAATTGTTATCGATAGTTGTTCCTAAGGGCCC
>CAYUYU010000003.1:0-30930 GCA_964449405.1 uncultured Thermotogaceae bacterium | reverse complement strand
AATGATTCTCGCCAATCAATTAGACACCACTATCTTTCATTTTTGCATCGTTATTTATGCCTTTCGTAACCGATTCATTAATAATGGCTTGTTTCTGTTCTTTCACGAGTTCGATGATTTTTTTCTGTTTGTCTAGGACGGTGTTGGCTTGTTGTTGCTTTTTGTTGAGGTATTGGACTATTTTGTTTTGTGTTTTTAGTGGTGGGACAGGAACATTAATTTTTCCCATTTCGGAGAAATACAATCTCAGCCTGACTTCCATAATACCTCTTGAAAATCTTTTGAATTCCTGATGCATTATAGGGTTTCTAAAAAGATAATTATAATAGTATGGATTTATGTTTTTTGTTTTTCTTAAAATGTCATATGCTGGGCTGGTTACTCCTTCATATCTTGAAACACCTATGGCACCCATCCAAGCCAATAATTTATTTACAATGATATCTTCTTTTTTTACTTTCCAATAACCATCTGTTGTTGTAGCTTTATTACCACGTTCTTGAAGTTCTTTTCTTGGTTTAACACCTATATCAGTATATAAAGATAATAATTCTTCATTATTGTTTTTAGGCGCAGCATCTGTTACTAATCGAAATATTCTTTTAATTAGCAAAACTTCCCAATCTTCCGGAATTTTACCAATCCATTCAATGCCACTGTCTTTGTATTTTTCGTATGTTTCATACTTTCTCAATGTTTTCAGCTCCGTTTAAGGGGGATTTTACTGGTAAATCGCTAAAAACCAACTTTTCTTTCATTTGCGGGCGGACACATCGGTCCGCCCCTACAAAGGCGGTAGGAGTTTTTGCTTTTAGCAAAATACTCCAAGGTCAATGTCCTCTTTGACCACACATCGGTCCGCCCCTACAACTTTCTTAAAGCGCTGTTTAAAAGCGATTCGTGAATCGTACCTACTGAATGGTTTTTTGCTATTTCAATCATTCAAAAACTCTTCTAAGAGTCCTTCTGTTTCTGCTTGTAATTGTTCCAGGTCTTTGGCTATTTCTTCAAGGCTTCTGGGTGGTTTGTATTTGTAAAAGTATCTTGTGAATGAGATACTGTAGCCGGTTTGTGTTTTTGTGTGGTCTATCCAGGCATCTGGTACATATGGTTTGACTTCGCTTTCAAAATAGTCTTGAATGGTTTCCGAAAGGGGGACATTTTCTGTGTCTCTCAGTTCGCTATCGGGTTCGTAAATGTTCTTGCCGTTTTTTTCTTTCTTTTTAATTACGGGTTCTGCGGTTTCGTCTCTTTCAGTTATAGCGTTGAAAATTGTCTTTAAATCGGTTCCTTTTAGTTTTATTTCTTCTTTTTTTAGGATTTTGTCAACTTGTTTTTTGAAGCTGTTGAAGTCTTTATGTTCTTCTTCTCCCAAGTTCTCCTGAAGTAGTTTGGCGACTTCCATGAGTTCTTTTTGATGATGCCATATTTTTATGTCAAAGAGTTTCTTTTTGTTTGGGTTGCTCAGACTGATGTCTTCATCTTCAAGCCATTTTTCTATTTCTTTTTTGTATGGTTTGAGGGTTTTGTAAACTTCATCTCTGTATTCTTGATAGATTTGTTTGGCTTCTTCTTTGATGGCGTTGTGATAACGCAGCGTTTCAATGGCTTCGTCTGTGATTTTTGCGGTCAGTCTAAGAGGGCGTTCCACTGTGATTTTCTGATAACCAAAGTCTTCATTGTTGAATATTTTGGAGATTTCTGTTTCTTCAAAGTTCACATACAGTTGGGTGATTGTTTTGATGTGTTCTTTTGTCATCTCGCAGTTTTTCTGTCCCAGGTTTTTTCTCAATTTTGTGTACAGGTCGGTTGCGTTAATAAGTTGGATCTTTCCTTTGCGCTTTGGTTCTTTTCTGTTTGACAGAATCCATACATATGTTGGAATGCCGGTGTTGTAGAAGATATTGGTGGGGAGTGAGATAATGCATTCCAGGTAATCGTTTTCGATGATCATCTTTCTGATTTCACTTTCTCCCTGTCCGGCATCTCCTGTGAATAGGGCAGATCCGTTGTGAATAGAGGCTATTCGGCTTCCCAGTTCGGTGTTTTTCATTTTGGATATCATGTTTAACAGAAAGAGGAGTTGCCCATCTGAAATGCTGGGAAGTCCTACTCTGAATCTTGGGTCTTTGATTCTCTGTCTGTTCTTTTTCCCCCTGTTATCTACAATAGCATCTTCATCTATTTTCCAAGACTTTCCGTAAGGGGGATTGGTGAGCATAAAATCAAATCGGTTGCCCGGAAAACCATCTTTGGAAAGTGAGGAAGCATGTTTAATGTTTTGGACTTTTTCGCCTTTGATCAACATGTCTCCTGTACAAATTGCCCAGGTTTCAGAATTGACTTCTTGTCCAAATAGAGAAAATTCGCAGCCATTTTCTGTGATGCGTTTTGCAAAGTCTTCAGCTTCTGTGAGCATACCGCCACTACCACATGCGGGATCGTAAATGGTGAATCTGGCGCCTTCTTTTTCTTTGAGTTTGGCTTTCACCGGTTCAAAGATGATATGCGTCATCAATCGGATGATTTCTCTTGGGGTGAAATGTTCTCCCGCTTCTTCGTTGTTTTCCTCGTTGAATTTCCTTACCAGTTCTTCAAAGACATATCCCATTTGGTGATTGGTGAGTCCCGGCAATCTTTCACCGGATGAGGTTATGACATCATGTGGACTGAGATTGATGGTGCTTGCCGTCAGTTTTTCAATGAGGGCATAAGTGAGACCGGCTTCTTTCATGGTTTCCAACTGGTTTCTTATTTTAAATTTGCTGATGATTTCCTGGATGTTTGGGCTGAATCCGTCAAGATAGGTTTCGAGGTTTGTGTCTATGCTATCCGGGTCTGACATGAGTGAGGAATATTGTATTTTAGCTTCTCTCGGACTGTTTTTTGCCATCATAAAAGGCGAGGTGTTGTAAAAAGGATAATGGGTAATATTTTCAAGGGATGATTTCTCAGTTATTTTTGTTCTTCAAGGAATTGGTTTGCCTTTAACACTTGTTCTTTTGTATCTTCAAGTAAAACATCAATTCTTCTTAACACTGTAAATGGTAATATGATGTCTCTGTACTTACCTCTTACAAATACATCTCTTAACACATCATCTGCTATTGACCATATATAACTGACTATTTTGTTTTGAACTCTGTGATTCATGCCTCACTCCTTCTGTTTAGGAATAAATCGTAACAGTAATATTATACCATTTTAATTTATAATATCATTTCATGTGAAGGATATTGGGTTAATTGAAACAAGAGTTTTCTTATTTTATTCCACAACTCCCTGCAGATAGTTCTCAACTTCTTCCGGACAAGGGATCAGAAATCGTTTCTTGCTCATTTCAATCATCCCCTCTTCAATCCAGGCTGAGACAGCTCTGTTGACACTTCTCAGGGGTGTAGCCGCTTCGTAGGAAATTTGCTTTTTTGTGAGCTGTTCCAGGTCTCCAATTTTGTAATGGGTGTAAAGACTGTAAAGGACTCTGTCTTTGACTGTCATGGCGGACAACTGAAACAGTTTTTCTGAATTGTCTCTTAATTTTTCTGCCAGTTGTTCAAACAGGTATAAATTGAAATCAAAGTCCTGTTTCATCCATTGAAGGGCATAGTTGCTTTTTAAGCGGATGATTTGACAGTTTGTTTTGGCAATCACACTTAGGGGTTTTAATTTGTTGTTGATGAGTTCAACTTCGCCAAAGCAGCTGTAGGGAGTTATGACAGTATACATCAAAAGGGCTCCGGACAGATTTTGCTGATAGACTTCACATATCCCGTCTGTCAGGATATAAAGGTACTGCACCTGATCGTCCGGAGAAATTATTAACGTTCCTTTTGGATAGTGTTTGTATTCAAATGCTTGTTTGATGCTTTCAGGAGCTTTTTCTAAAAGCGTTTTTAAAACCAAAATAATGATCTCCTTTTGGTCATTTGACCTTTTTTATTATAACTTAAAAATTTATAATGAAAACATTGAAAAGCTTTGTTTTCACTAATTTGATTGAGAACTGCTACTATTGTTTGATTTTCGGGCGGATGGAGTTTTTGCCTGTGGCAAAACACTCCAAGGTCAGTGTCTTCTCTGACCACATACCTGTCCGCCCCTATAGGAACTGTTTACATTGGCACTTTATAGGGAAGGGGAAAATGTATTACACTTTATCTGCTGTCACAGGAATGATTATATCCATCATGATTATGATTAACGGCATGTTTGCCAATCATTCAGGCGTCTATACTTCTGCCTTTCTCATTCACTTATCCGGGTTTGTTGCTATTTCCATGAGTGTGTTGATAAAAAAGGATTTTAAAAAGTTATTTCGAACCCGTTTACCCTTGTACGTTTACACAGGCGGTGTCGTCGGGGTTTTAACGATCTTGTTCAACAACATGGCTTATTCGAAAATTGATGTTTCTGCTATTCTGGCATTGACATTGTTGGGTCAAAGCGTCACGTCTCTGTTTTTCGACCATTATGGTTTTTTGGGCATGAAAACCGTTCGTTTTAGCCCAAAAAAATTTACCGGGATCGCCTTTGTACTTCTGGGTGTTTTGTTTATGATCTCCTTGAATGATATCTCCAAATTGGTCCCAATCTTCCTGTCGTTCATCACCGGCATTACCATTGTCTTGTCCAGGACGATAAACGGGAAACTGGCAGTTGAAACCAACGTAAATGTCAGCACTTGGTTTAATTATTTAACCGGAACCATCGTCTCTTTTCTTGTGTTTTTGTTTTTTATTGGTGGAGAACCCCTGCTTATTCCGGCTGAGAATCCTTTGATTTTTACAGGAGGCCTTGTGGGCGTCTGCGCTGTTTTTATCACCAATGTGTGTGTCAGTAGAATCTCATCCTTTTACATGACGCTTTTACTGTTTGCCGGTCAAATATTCACAGGCGTCATCATTGATTTTATCCTTTCTCAAACTTTTTCTCCCAAAAACCTGATTGGGGGTATCATCATTACTATCGGACTGGCATTGGATATGCAGATCAACAAAAAGAGAAAAAAACGGGTTTTATCTGTATAAGCTTTTAAATCAGAATGATAGTCCTTTTCTTTATAGAAGATAAGGCGGTTAAAGCGAAAAATGTGTATAAAGCGATCTTATATCCCTTGTAGTCGTTGTTCTGGTTATTTGGAAAAATGTTGTTCATGATGGTTTTCATGAGGTACCTTCCTTATTGTATTATCTGTTATCGCTAATTTGACCGGTTGGCATCGCTATCAAGATTAAAATTGTTTCGTTTTTTTCCGTCAATTATAACCTTATCTACTATTCTGATGCAAGTTGTAATAAGCAGGTATATGATGGTACTAAAATCTGTCCCTGATTCGTTCAATATGTGGAATGCATCTTGTAAAGAATGGATAGAGGCATAAAATGTTTTGAAGCAGAGGAATCATCATTACAATCGGTCCGGCTTTGGCTATATGGGTTAATACAAAGTGCCTGAAACGGAATTTAAAAAGGCTGAACGAATAATATTTGTGCTATAATCTAAAGGTCTTTTTCCATTTTTTTAACCTAAACGCGTATATTCTTTTTTTGAACAACTAACCGTTGTACTATTTGCAAATGGGGAAAGAATTCCGTTGGAAGGAATATCAAATCTTACGAGGCAAAATGGTTGAGTGATCCCCATATTGCTGAATCGATAACCTTTGAAGAACTTCCTGGTTATGTTTACTTTAACGGGATAAAGACCATCACCTCTCCAGTTTTTGCTGCTATACCTTCTGAAACCATGCGGGATCAAACACAATTGCAACTGTTGAAAGTGGAAGATAAAGTCTGGGCAGAAAATTCAGACCACCTATACAGTCTCGCTGAAGAAATAAAGCCCTTTGACGATGATGCAATCACATTGATAATCGGAAAAGACGGACTCAATGAATGGGTCAAAACGCAAAAAGTTGCGGTTTTAACATTTCAAATACCTGAAACCTGAAAAATCATAGGCTTTTCAGCGGAAGGCGTTCGTTGCTTTGACAGTATTACCGATGGAACACAGGTTTTTTTTGCCAAAAGGCAGCATGGTTGAAATCATCGGATATCCCGGAGATATCTTTTCAATTAAAGGAAAATATGACAACTGAGCAAAAAAATTGGATTGGAGGTGTGTGTTTTGAAGAAAGTGTTGTTTTTAATGTTGTTATGTGTCCTCACTTTAAGTAGCTGTGTTGTTTATGTCGATTGGTATAGTTTTTTCACACTGGAGATAATAGAGGAAGCCAGAGCCAGAATATTAGCTGAGAATCCAGGTGTGGAATTGTCATTTTTTGAGTTTACAGCCAGTCCGCTACCTGACGGGGAATCCTCATTTAGAGGGGATACGACTGTTGATGATTTGATTTGGTGGGAGTTTGTTTTTAATTGTAACGAAGGGCAAACAGCGATTATCAGGCAAGAAAATGGTGTTTGGCAAGCTTCTGAAATTGTTAATGAACCATGGTTGGAAGATGTTATTTTTGAATCTTATCTCTTGAGTTTCGATTTGGCTGATGCCATTGAAATCTTAAAAATGGCTCAATTGGGCGGAAACACAACAACTGGCAATCTGTTCGATTATGTTGTCTTTAGACAACCCTTACATCCCGATATTACTGAACCATATTATATTTTTACAGTTGGCCCCGAACAATATGTTTTCGTTGGCGCAATTACAGGTATCGTAGAATCTGATTTTTTTTGATGATGTGAAACTACAGTAAAAAAACGTTAAACCTTTCAAATCCCAAAAAAAGGTAATGCATTTTATATCCCTTTTTTGGGATTTTCTAAAATAATAAAGACTTATTGTCAGCTTTGCCATTCTTTCAAAGTAAACGGATTAATTTTCTTTCTTAAACAGACACCCATGAAAAGAAAACCGGCAATTATAAATACAACAGAATATCCTTCTAAAAATCCCATTTCAAATTTGGACAGCTTTTCTTCAAAAATCCTTGTAAATACCAAAGTAAGTTGTCCAATGGCATAAAGGCACATCATAATAATGCCAATTCTTTTTTTCACCATACCACCACCTTAATGAATTTTTAGAAGATATAGTTTAATCAATGCACTGATAAGCAACTGAAAAATAGCACAGCCAATGACTGAGTAAAAAATCACCAAGTTAAAATAACCCCCAACAATACCGGCAAAGATAAGAATGACTGAATTAATAATCACCAGATTTCCACCGGCTTTTAGTTTGATCTGTTGCCTCCTCTCATCATGTTCTTTATTGTATGCAAGTTTGAGTTTCTTTTCATCTTTCATGATTGTTGAATATTTAAAGATATGAGCCGAAAGCAAGAAAATCATTGCGACTAACAGTCCGTTGCGAAACCCTGCCATCATGCCTTCACTAAACGTTTCTCCCTGAGAGTAATCAGTCAAAATCACCGAACTAAAGGTTAACAACACAGCGGCAGCGATAATGGCAAGTGACATCATTAATATTCTGTTTTTTAATACCTTTTTATAATTTTCCATGTTAAACATCCTCCACTTCAGAAAAGTCAAAAACTTCCTCTATTTGTTTTCCAAAAAAATGCGCGATTTTATACGCCAAAACCAACGATGCGGTGTACTTTTCCGTTTCGATGGACGTAATCGTTTGTCTTGTTGTCCCAACTTCATATGCCAAATCGGCTTGTGACAGCCGTCTTTCCTTTCTAAGTTCTTTAATTTTTGTCTTCAAAATATCACCTCGATATGCAATGCGCGCTTTGCATAAATAGTATAGCAGACTTTGCATATTATGTCAAGTGAGCTTGGCAAATTAACTTGTGCAATTTGCGAATTACCGCTACAATGATATTATAAGTTGCTTTAAAATTCTTTTCTTTTGATTTGTTGAGAAAAATCAGTAAGTTCTTTTAAAACTTCTGGATCAAATGGTTGGTTTTGCTCTCCACTTTTATAGGCGTTCAACGATTGTTGAATAATTTTGTGAAATCTCTTCGGAAGGTTGATTAACCCCCAGTGTCCGCCTTCAACTTTTGATAGTATTTTACCTTCTTTTAAATAACAAAGTGTCCGACAGATGTTGAGTGTGAAATAGACCGGGTTTTCATTTATTAATGCTTGGGCATCATCCATATCATACATCAAGGCTTTCAGATAATCTTCCTTGGGAACATTACTAAATACTGCTTCTATCGCTTTCCCGCAAATCAGTTTCCCTCTGTTTTTGAGAACGGTGATATGAGCTGCCAAATCTGGATCTTTCCCGTTTTCGCAGAGATAGCCTTTTTTGATAAATCGTTCTTTATGAGATTCGCCATAATGGAGGATAAAAGGTGTGGGATAAGTAAAATGTTGCGTTTCTTTTAACAACAACACACTCATCTCTAAGCCTTTAGCGGGTTTAACATCATCCAAATCAATGAGCGTTTGAATAAGCGCTCTTTTTTCTTTATCACTCAAAGTATTGTTGACAACAACAAGAAAATCAATATCGCTGATTTTTGGGTGAAAGCAACCCATGGCAAGAGAACCATGCAAATAAAGACCGATCAAACGCTCTTTCAAGATTTTTTTGTATTCATGTTCTATTGTTTCAAGTATATTCTTCGCATTTTCATCATTTAAAATCAACATTGTCGTATTATACCTGATTTACGATAAACCTTATTTTTTTTATGGTATGATCTTATATGCGCAAAAAATTGAAAGTAGCTATTAGAAAAATCAAATCGGTTTGTTTTTCGTCATAATTATATCTTGAAAACTTTTTTAATTTCCCTAAAACTTAAAAGGAGGATATTATGAGAAAATTATTAATCGTTTTGTTTATTATCATTTCTTTGATAACGTTTGCAGATGATCCGGTAGTAGTTGCTTCGAAAATTGATACCGAAGGGGCATTACTGGGGAATATGATCGTGCTTATCTTGGATGAAAATGGCATACCAGTTGAAGACCGAACCGAATTTGGGACAACCAGTGTTATTCGATCAGCGATAATCAATGGTGAAATAGATATTTATCCTGAATACACGGGTAATGGTGGTTTCTTTTTTGAAGGAATAGAGCCTGAAATCTGGAAAGATGCCCAAAAAGGCTATGAAATGGTGAAAAAGCTGGATTATGATACCAATAAAATTGTCTGGTTGACACCGGCGAATGCCAATAATACCTGGGCGATTGCAATCAGGCAGGATTTTGCAGACCAGGAGGGAATTGTTACATTGTCTGATTTTGCAGATTACATTAACGAGGGGGGCTTTGTCAAATTGGCCGGTTCTGAAGAGTTCATCACACGTCCTGACTCCCTTCCGGCTTTTCAAAACACCTATGGATTTGAATTAACAGCCAATCAACTTGTAACATTTTCCGGGGGTAATACCGCCCAAACGGAGCGGGCAGCAGCATTGGGCATCGATGATGTCAATGCAGCTATGGCATATGGAACAGACGGAGCTCTGGCAGCACTTGGATTAATCGTTTTGGAAGACAATCTTGAAGTCCAGCCGGTTTATGAACCAACTCCCATTATACGCGAAGAAGTACTCAATCAATATCCTGAGATTGCCGATTTACTTCAACCGGTTTTCGAAAGTCTTGATTTGGAAGACCTTCAGTCTTTGAATTCAAAGATTGCCATTGAAGGAGAAAATGCAAAGCAAGTCGCTGAACATTATTTGAAAGAAAATGGTTTCATAGAGTAGATGCAGATATTTAAAAAGAATTGTGATGCAGTCTTTTTAACCGGGTTCGTCTTTGGGCTATTGAGTTCTACTATCATCCCATTTTTCACAGATAACCCTAATCGATTGATGCCGGGTAAAAAACTCAGTTTGTTTGACATTTCGCCATTCTATTCAATAATCTTGATTTTGCTTTTGTGCGGTGCTTTTGTTTTTGAACAGATTGGAAATAGAAAAAGACTGCATCAGCTGTTCTACGTTATTTTTATCTTTAGTTGGTTTGTGTTCATGATCTTTTCAACCGGCACACTGGCTTCAGCCATTACAAATCCCGATAATACGATGCAAAGAATAGTGCTGTCTATGGCATTTTGGTTGAGTATTTTTTCTTTTTATATCATGCTCTTCTACAAAAGGCGTTTTTTAAAACAAAACAAAAAAATTCTAATAACACTATTTATCGCTTTATTTGCGATAATCATTTTATTTTTTAATTTGCGTTTATTTAAAGACTTATCTTTGGCAAAAGAGCTGTCAAATAATAGTGATCGGTTTGTTGCAGAAGCAATCAATCACTTAAAAATCGCCTTCACAGCTGTCGGTTGGGGAATCGTGATTGGCATACCCTTGGCAATTTGGGCAAGCAAAAACAAAACGGTTGAAAAAGCAGTTCTCCCTTTTGTAAAGCTGGTACAGACTATTCCCAGTTTGTCCATGTTTGGCTTGCTGATCCCACCGCTATCTTTTCTGGCGGCTAATGTTCTCTTCCTTAGAGAGGCTGGTTTAAGGGGTATCGGTCAAACACCGGCTATTATCGCTTTAAGTTTATATGCCCTTCTTCCAATCGTTCAAAACACCTATACAGGTCTGAAACAAGTAGATAAAGGCGTTTTGGATGCAGCTGAGGGAATGGGGATGAGTCATTTGCAAAAATTCTTTTCAATTGAATTACCCATCGCTTTGCCTATGGTTTTAACCGGTGTCAGAACTTCTCTTGTTCAAATAACCGGAAATACAACCATGGCGGCATTAATTGGTGCAGGAGGTCTGGGTGTCTTCATCTTTCAGGGACTGGGTCAGGGAGCCATGGATCTGGTATTGCTGGGAGCCCTTCCCATCATCGTATTGGCCATTATCCTTGACTCTGTTATGAATCTGATTCAAACAATCACACAAAAAATGTTGTTGTTGGACAAAAAACAGGAGTATAAACAATCATGATTGAATTTAAAAACATTTCCAAAAGCTATGACAACACACCTGCCGTTAACGACTGCTCCTTTACCATTCCCAGTCACAAATTTTGCGTCCTGATTGGCCCATCTGGTTGTGGAAAAACCACGATGCTCAGAACCGTCAATCGGCTTGTAATACCCAATGAGGGGGCTATTTTAATCGATGACACAAATGTAGCGGATATCCCGGTGACCGAATTAAGAAAAAACATCGGTTATGTCATTCAAACAATTGGTTTGTTTCCCCATATGACCGTTGAAAAAAACATCTCAGTTGTCCCTAAACTCCTTAAATGGGATAAGGCAAGAATATCAAAACGTGTCAATGAAATGCTTGATTTGGTGGGGTTGGAACCCAAACACTATAAAAAGAAGAGAACCAGTGAGCTTTCCGGGGGAGAAGCTCAACGGATTGGTGTTGCCCGAGCCTTGGCAAGTGATCCTCCAATCTTACTTATGGATGAACCCTTTGGAGCTGTTGATCCAATTAATCGTGAAATATTACAACAATCCTTTCTTAAAATACAGCGTGAATTAAAAAAAACCATTTTGTTTGTCACCCATGACATGGATGAAGCCTTAAAAATGGCGGATATCATCGCTATCATGCAAAACGGTGAGCTGATTCAGTTCAATTCCCCCCTTGAAATCCTGAGTAAGCCTGAAAACGACTTTGTCAAAAGCTTTTTTGGCACAGACCGAATCATGAAACGACTTTCTATGTTGAAGGCGATCGATTATTTGAATCAAACAGAAAATCCCGGAAAAGATCTTCCAAAGTTCGAAATCCCTGTTGATTTTTCTCTCAAAGATATCTTAAGCGTTCTTTTTGAGAAAAATGTAGATTCAGCAAGTTTTTTTAATAAAGAAGAAAATATTTCAGGCATTATAAGCCTGCAAATCATCAGAGAAGCATCGGGAGATGGCTACGTTGAGTAGAAAGAAAAAGCTCACCACCATCTATTTTTTTGTCCTTCTGATTGTATTTTTAATCATCATTTTTTATCAGAGCGGCTGGGTCAATACTTTAAAGCATCTCTTTCCGGAAAAAGAACAGTTAATCTATCCCCGGGCAACCATCAGCACAATGGTTTTGGAACATATTCAATTAGTCGTTTTATCAAGTACTTTATCAACGCTGACCGGTGTCCTTATTGCAATCATCGTAACCAGAAAATTCGGTAAAAGTTTTTTACCACTTGCAGACAATTTAAGCGCTATCGGCCAAACCTTTCCACCTGTTGCCGTTTTGGCGCTTTCTGTCCCGCTTCTTGGATTTGGCTTTGAACCCACCGTCTTTGCCCTGTTTATCTATGGCATACTTCCCATCCTTAGAAATACCATCAACGGTTTCCAAGCCATTCCCAAAGACATCCACGATGCCGCAGAAGGGGTAGGGATGACACCCTTTCAAAAGCTATTCAAAGTAGAACTCCCGTTAGCACTCCCTTATATCATAGCCGGGATCAGGATCTCCGTTATTATCAACATCGGTACAGCAACCGTTGGCGCTACAATCGGTGCAGGAGGCCTGGGTGCACCTATCACAGCCGGACTTATCTCGAATAATTTCGCCTACCTCTTACAAGGCGCTGTCCCCGCTGCATTAATGGCTTTTTTATTGGATGCATTTTTTAATCTTCTAGAGGATTAGAATAAAAAAACCGGACAATCCAGGTCAAGAAATCTCCCTGGGGAAGATGTTCCAAGATTTCAATTGGAACCGGTGGCTACAGAGGGTATATCGAAGGAAGACCTATTCGATTGAAGAAGAAATAAAAAAGAGAATATTTTTAAAAGAATCCCCCTGTTTAAAAGGGGGATTCTTTTATCATCTTTCCTTAAGAATACTAAAGATAAAATTACTAAAGATTTATTTAGTAAATTTATCTTTAGTAAATTGAGAATTTTTTGACGCGAAAAAAGCATAATGAAATTATTTCCGTCTCTATTAATGAACATAAATATATTAAACGAACTTTAATAGGAGTTTGATGAAATTGAAGGTAATTATATTAATAACAATCATAGTTATAATATCGATAATATTTTTATTTGCAAACAACACACAAAACAATCAAACAAAGGGAAAGGAGAATGATATGGCGAATAACAAAATAAAAGAGGAAATTATCAACACAAAATTTAAAGACGTTCAAACCATCTATTTTGCCGGGGGCTGTTTTTGGGGCGTAGAAGGTTATTTCAAACGGGTAGACGGCGTGGTGGAAACACAAGCTGGATATGCCAACGGCTTGACTGAAAATCCCACTTACAGCGAAGTCATTAACGGTTCTGGGCATGCTGAGACGGTAAAAGTAGACTACAACGAAAATGTCATCAGTCTCGAAGAGCTTATCCTTCACTTTTTAAGGACGATTGATCCTTATTCGGTTAACAGGCAGGGCAACGATGTTGGTGGACAATACCGCTCGGGTATCTATTACACAACTGAGGAACAAGCAGAACGGGTAAAAAGTGTTATCCAAACATTTGAAGAAAAAGAAGGGCGGAAAACAGCCATAGATATTGCTCCTCTTCAGGGTTTTTATGATGCGGAAGACTATCATCAGGATTATTTGGAGAAAAACCCCTATGGATACTGTCACATCAATTTAAACAGCGCTGATGTTCCACTATTTGAATTTGAACTGGATCAATATATGAAAGACGATTCACTGAAAGATAGGATTGGTGAATTGGCCTTTAATGTCACACAAAACAACGCTACAGAAAGGCCCTATACCAGTGAATACGATGATTTCTACCAAAAGGGTATCTATGTAGATATCGTCAGTGGTGAACCGCTATTTGTTTCCGATGACAAATTTCATTCAGGTTGTGGCTGGCCAAGTTTTTCAAGGCCTATTGAAGCAGACGCCTTGGTATATGTCAAAGATACTACTCATGGCATGGAAAGGATCGAAGTCAGAAGCAGAATCGGAGACTCTCATCTGGGACATGTGTTTAATGATGGCCCAAAAGACCAAGGGGGTCTAAGATATTGTATCAACGGAGCATCTTTGAAGTTTATCCCCTATGAAGAGATGGAAAAAGAAGGTTATGGCGATTATATGCTTTTGGTGAGATAAAATATGTTATCCTATTCATGGTCAAAATGACATGAAGGAGGGAGAACAATCAACTACTTTGAAAAGATCGAAAAAACAACAGCTGGTTTAACCCAAGATCAGAAGAAGTTCCTGCATTTAGACGTTTTAAAAAAACTGATAAAGAAATTAAACGAAAAAGAAGACGATTCATTTGTTGAGGACCTTGACAAGCTGATGGAATTGCTAAAAGCAGTCAGCGAGAATTATCAGAGGACGGAGAGAAAAAAGTACATTGAATTATTTAATAAAATAAAATCAAAAGCAAATAAAAAATATGGCTTGGTACAAAGAGGAACTTCATTTGGACTTTACTATGGGATATATACCCCGATCGGAATTGTCTTTGGAATCATTTATGATAATCTGGCACTCGGTTTGGGACTTGGTCTTCTTGCAGCATCTGTCATTAGCCTGTTAGTTGAAAAAAGTGCAGAGAAAAAGGGATTAATTTATTAATCCCTTTTTTGCATAAAAGATAATCGTGACGCTTCAAGAAAAATTACTTAACTGGTATCATATTCATCACAGAAAACTTCCCTTTAGAGAAAGTCATGATCCTTATCGGATTTGGATCTCAGAGATCATGCTCCAACAAACACAGATGGATACTGTTATCCCTTATTATGAACGATTCATGGCTACATTTCCAACTGTTTTTGATTTGGCAAAAGCAACGGAAGAAAAAGTGTTGGGTTTGTGGGCCGGCCTCGGTTATTATTCCAGAGCCCGTAATCTTCACAAATGTGCTCGTGTTCTCGTTGATGAACATAGAGGACAATTCCCCGAAACATACCAGGAAGCGCTAAAACTTCCGGGTATCGGTCCTTATACCGCAGGGGCTGTTTTAAGTATTGCTTACAATAAAAAAGTTCCAGCTGTGGACGGTAACGTATTACGTGTATACTCCAGACTCTTTAACAGTCATGCAGATATTGGCGAGATGAAAAACAAAAAAGTCATCGTGAGAAAAATTCAACAGCTCATCCCTGAAAATGCCAGCGATTTCAATCAGGCTTTAATGGAACTGGGAGCCTTAATTTGTATGCCTAAAAATCCACAATGCGAAATTTGCCCCTTAACAAAAAACTGCAAAGCCAAAGAGCTATCACTTCAGAATAACTTGCCAATCAAACGAAAAAAAATAAAAAATAAAAAGACACCTGTCGCAGTTGGCATTATTAGAAAATCTGACAGAATAATGATAACAAAAGCCTCCACAGCGCTTCTTAATGGTTTATGGGGATTTCCAATAGCCGAGGGAGAATCCGAAGAAGCTGCAAAAGTGAAACTATTATCCGTTTTGAAAACTATACTTGGACATGAAATAAGAGATCCCGTGATTATTGGGAAATCAAAACATGTTTTCACTCACAAAACTTGGATGATGACCTTGTATGAAATGAACTTTCCTGAAACTCTGAAAGAAGAAACAATATTTCCCTATGAAAATGATAAAAACAAAGAAAAGAAAAAAAATAACTTATGGGTCGAAGAAAACACTCTTTCTAAATACCCGATGGCAACCGCCTTTAAGAAACTGCTGAAAATCCTTTATTAGGGATAAAGCTTTTTCAATTAACGGGTGGTTGTATTAGTCTCATCATCTTGATACCACTGTAAAACAAATAGAAAGCGACGATCATACAGCCAACAGCATCCACATACTGGGTTGACGGATGGTTTGGGGCAAGCAATACAGCGGTTAACGCACTAACTACGGCCAGGTCCACACATGCCTTTGCCCGGTACAAATTTCTTTGGCCTTCAATCACCGAATCGGAAATCTCACGATTCATGCTCCAGTATCGCCACCAGAACCAGGAATTGGTTATCAGGCCTAACACTGCGATCACTAATCCCAAAATCACCTTTCCTCCAATGTTAAAGACAAACAGTCGAATCACACCCACGATAAACATGGCGACTCCCGAACAGATCATGGCGACTGAAACCGTTAAGTTCGCGATTCTTGTCATTCTATTTTGAAAGATTTGATCTGTAGAAGTATCCCGTTGCATTTTTCGAAATACCCACCAGGCAACAAACAACGCAACTAATTCAGAGGAACGTCTTAGGAAATCGGCAATTTGCGTTGCCGATTGACTTGAAAGCGCGGCAATCCCAGTCAGCAATGGACCTGGTGAACTGAGTAAAAATGCCACCAACATGGTCTTTTCGCGTTTGGCTGTCGCCTTGTCAATTTGTATCATATTAAATTCCTATCACCGAAAACAATTGAATAATCCCAAAAGTGGGAACGGCTGTGGCCAACGGGACGGTGATTGTATCCATTCCATTATGTGAAAACATCTCCACAACCGCACTAATGGGAGCAATCAAAGCTGCTGTCAACAAACTCACATACCATGATAATTGGGAATACATAATCAAGCTTAAAAATATTGCCACAAAAGCTACAACTGACATGGCAATAGTTCCCTCGCGTGTTTTCGCTTTTTCAACCAAACGATGATTAATCTTGTTACGTCCCAGGCTTTTACCAATTAGCGAAGCTGCTGCATCTCCAAATCCCCACGCCATCACTGCAATGACAGTAATGAATTTCCATGATTCACCCAACATCCCCCAAAAAACCGTGGTCAAAATGGCCATCATCACGAAAGCCAAGACAAGACTGGCACGAATCTCTCCTTTTTTTCTCTGGTGAAAGGCACTGATCACCTTGGGATGCCTCTCCACAAACGAGATGATGGGATAAACAAAAAGCGCAAAGCAGAGAGCCACTGCTACCGAAATATACCAAGTTTCAATCGCATATTGCAAAATCAAAACAGACATGGTACAGGCTATATGAAGCAGTTTTCGAAAGAGTTCCATTTGGCGCTTAAAAAGTGGCCTGACCATCAATAAAACTAATGCGGCTAATGCATAATATAGTACAAAGGTAGAAAAACCGAAGATAAACTCATATATCATCCTAAGACTCCTTTTGCTTTTATCGTACTTTCTTTGAAAGCTTATCCTTAAGTATATCACGATTTTAGAGGACTTTGAAGAAAGAAAAGATAGAAAACAAATTTTTCTTTAGAGTTCTCGCTTATAACTTAAGTATTTCTCAGTTTTTTTCAATAAATGCATGTTTGCCCCTTCGTTTTGTTCAAAGGAAATCACTCCCAAATCTGTATACCCTCGTTTTAAAAACCATCTCAAAGGACCATTAGGAAATACAACCTCTTCAGAAGCGATGGTTAACAATTGCGCATACCCCATCTCAGACAAATGACACTCCAGTTTTTCAAGGGGATGACTTTTATAATCCGCGTTTTCACCAGAAAGATATGAACAGGTTAAAAAGGCTATATCTTTCTTTTTTGGGATATTATAGGGAACAGCTAAAGAGGGAACAAATTCAGCTCCCCCCACACATTCACCATCAACATAATGGAGATAACCCAAATGTCGTAAATCATATCGCTCCTTGATTTTTTTAATCCAGGTTGATTTTGAAACACAGCAGCTTTCACCAAATGATCTTGCACATGGTTGATAGGTATCAAAAACGGTTTTCTCATCCAACGGTTTGAGGAGTCCTCTGACGATATTATCACTTTGGTCAACTCTATATAGCTTTCTGTATGGTATTTCTCCCTTCTCAAAAGCTTCAATTTGTTCTTTCTTGATTGGTCCGTTCCACCTGAAGGTATCATTAAAAACCAAAAGCGTGGGAGAAAAGAGATTCATTTTTTTGGCTAATCCAGAATCATCTGAAATATCATAACAAGTGATTGCATAGCGCTCATCATCATCGAAAGAATTCAATAGCTTTTTGTTTAAATGATTATGAGGACATTGATCTGACCAATAATAAAAATCGATTTTCAGCATATTTTCACCATAATGAGTATTTATTCAACTGGAATGACTCTTATCACCGGATAGAATCTAGTTCACTCATGAAGTACTCGCGGTTATCTTTATCGGTAATTTTATGACCTGCTTCTTTTGCCAAAGCTAAATGCTTCTCTTTTTCAGAATGATTCTTCATAATTGAGAAAGCTCTTGCAACTGCTTCATAGGCAAAGGCAAGATCAAAATCACCGATTCCCTTTTCCTGACAAGTCTTCAAAGCGATTTCTGCATGGTACAAAGCAGATTCGCCCATTCCCAAAACAGCATATACTCGGGAAATCTGCCATTCTCCCCGTTGAAGTTCAAGGGGTTTTCCCACTTGTCCCCAATGATATCTGGAAGCATGGGCTGTGTGAATCATCTCAACATTGTCTGTTTCCGTACGATTTTGTTTGTCAAGATAATCCCAAGTTTTGTTAAATGTATCCATTGCCAGTTTTTTGTGAATTTCCTTTGAAATATTGTTTGTATCTCCCATTAAATCAACTCCTTAACTATAAAGCTAAAAGGCTATCTCCAGACTACTCGATTCCTTCCCCCGGATTTAGCCTTGTATAGCATTTCGTCGGATTTTTTTAAGAATACTCCAGGATCATTATCATTATCACCTTCTTGATGAGTAACCCCCCCAAGAGAGATCGTCACAACGTCTGCACAATCTGATTTTTCATGTGGAATGGCCAGATTTTCTACCCCCTTTCGGATTTCTTCCGCTTTTTTCATAGCACCGGGTTTATTCGTTCGGGGTAAAATGACGATAAATTCTTCCCCACCGTATCGGGCAACCATATCTTCCGGTCGCTTTATTTGATATTTTATCTCTTTTGAGATTTCTTTTAAAACAAAATCACCTGCTCCGTGACCGTAAAAATCATTGTAATTTTTAAAAAAGTCAACATCAATCATAATAAGCGAAAGCGGTTCATGGTACCTTATCACTTTTTGCCATTCTTTATCATAAATCGTATCAAAACTACGCCGGTTGTAGATACCCGTTAACCCATCGATTCCTGCCATTTCTTCCAGCATTTGTTTTTGTTCGATGAGTTTGATCTGATTTTTTACCCTCAATTTTACAATGCTGGGGTGGAAAGGTTTGGTGATAAAATCCACCGCTCCCAAATGGAATGCCTTCTCTTCATCTTCAGTTGAATCCAGAACGGTTATAAATATGACGGGAATATCTTTTTGATCATTATTATTTTTCATCCGTTTTAATATCTCATACCCATCCATATCCGGCAGCATGATATCCAATAGGACCAGATCGATTATTTGTTCCCCATTTAATCGTTGAAAAGCCTGAGCGGCATTTTTTGCTAATACAACGTCAAATTCATCAGATAACAATTCAGATAGTACTTTTCGGTTGGACCGTTCATCATCTACAATTAAGATCCTGTATTTTTTAAGCATCATACACTCCTTATAGCTCTTTTTGTATGCTTTTAATTAGAGCAAGTGCTTTTTGGTATTCCAGTTGATTAATCAAGGTCTTCAACTCTAACAGTTTCTTTTTCAAACCAAAATCAGCATATTCTTTTAATAACTGTGAAACTAACTCTTCTGCTTGATATCTTCCTGACCTTACAACGGGGCGCAATGCATTCAGTTGATCTAAAAGTATCCTCTTTTGTTGTTCATCGAGTTTCAAAGTCAGATGTTCCTCAGTTTCTTTCTTTAATAAGTCAGACTGCTCGAGTTCCCAAAAAAGGTTCTTCAATTCATTGCTCAAAGGCGGAATCAACAGCCTAATCATTTCCTCATTTTTTTCTTTTAATGACATTTCTAATTTTAGGGCGATATCATATGCCTGCTCAAAACCTAACATCCGCGAAGTCCCTTTCAACGAATGGGCTTCCAGCTCCGCTGCTTGATAATCGCCTTTTGATACAAACTGGATGATTTTCTCAGCATGATTTGAATACGTGTCAAAAAAATCCTGAAGCAGCCCCTTATAAAAGGCTAAATCACCACCCGTATTTTCAAGCCCTTTTTCCATATTCAAACCATGGATCATAATTATCTCCTTTATCGTTTATCCCTTTTTATTTATCGTTGTATCATTATATCATTGTGTTCTCGAAATCTTTAAAGTTCAAAGCGTTTTGTACGTTGTTGAGATTGATTCACTCTCATTAATAAATCAATTTACAAAAAAAGATTAAACAAATAAATCCAAGTGGCTGCATCGTCCAGGGTGATTTTTGAATCCTTTGGATAAGAAAGGTCGCCAACATCAATGTGAATTGTCCCGATTAAACCGATCAATGCTTTAAAATCCTCCGGGGTTATATGTCCATCATTGTTAATATCCAATTCATCAGTTTCATGTTTTGCTTGTGAATCAAAAACCGGCACACTCATCATCGTTTTTTCTATTTGCCAAAAACCCACGGGAACTGCTTCATCAGTGTATTCACTTTCAGAAATGGCGGGAATGACAAAATACCCGCCATCTCCCCAATCGTATCCCCAGGAATTCTTGATGATCCAGAACAAATCTGTGGTTTTGGTGGCGTTGGCGATGGGATCATAATAGGTGAAATCAGTCATTTCTTCAGTCAATATTGGCTTAGCGTCCGGGTTTGACTTTTCGGACAGGATGATCTCATCCAAGTCTTCAGCACTGGCCCATCCCACAAGTGTCACTGCATGCCCGCCCAAAGAATCAGTCGCTGTGGGTGTATATATTCCCCGCTTATAATCCTTGAAATCCGTTGGCACCTGATAAGACACGGATAAGGATCCAAAATCCTTAACGGCTCTTTTAATCGTATTGATATATCCTGTATATGTGTATCCAATATTAGATGCCGCTTTTGAACCTGGAATGACAATGGTTTTGTTTGAATGGACTCTTGGAGCCGTGTAGGCAGATGCAGGAAGAGGGACTTTTTCTTCTCCAAAAGTCATGACAATCTGTGAATAAGGAGCAGCCCATTCTTCCATCATACCGTATCGGATGGCGTTGTAATGGGCAAACAAAAAACTGCCTTCATTCATTCTGTCTTCATCCTGATAGGATTCGCCAATCATCATGGAGTTATGATAGCCAATCCAACGCTCAGAATAATCCAATGCATTATCGACGTTTCCTTCAGGTTTATTTAAAAGTTGTACCGAACGCGCACTTTCAAAAGAAGCCGCAGCGCTAAATGCCCAACAACTGCCATAAGGCGACTGGTTTCGAACAGGCTCCAACCTGTAATAACTGGATTCCGGAATGTCTTCAGGCTCGAGGTTAATAAATGAGGAAATAAACAAATCATTGGTGGTGTTCATACGGCTGTTGAAAGATGAATCAAACAGTGGCAAAAGTTGATCCTGGGCAGATACGTGGCCGCATAAGGCTCGATAATAATCCTCTTCACTATCAAAAGAGTCTTTAAACTGCTGGTAAACATCCATCTCAGAACGCATTATTGATTGGCTCAGCTGAAATCTTAATGGCGAATCATCAATGATAAAGCCATCCACATTCCTGTTTTCTCTATCTCTAAAAAGGGGGCCGTATTCATGTTGATAACCGTCTAATGCAAAGTCAATCTCACCGGACAGTTCTGTTTCGACCGTTGAAAAGTAAATGGTTGCGAAAAGATCTCTCACTTCTTTTTCTTCAAATTCACCTTCAATAAGGGCTTTGTGCAAGGTTATAATCTTTTCATCTTCTTTCTGTCTGACATGAAAATAAGATATTTCCTCAAATCTTTCAAAGAAAGAGCCGAATTCAACATCCACAACCTCTAATTCAGCCGGAAAAGCAATAGCTAATTGAAGGTATCGGGTATCATAAATCTCCGCATATCTTGCCACATTTTCGCCGTGTACGTTAACAGATAAGACAGCTTTTGCCTCATCTGATTGTTCTAAGGAAAATACAGGTTTTTGGTTTGAATCGTATCGTTCTCGAATGAGCAGTTGTTGACTGGCAATCTCTTCATCAAAATCCAGTATCTTTCTGGTAAAAGGAACATGCAAATCCAATCCTACTTCTGCCAGGACAATCGGGTCGTATAAAGGAAATTCATAGCCGTCCATTCCATCCTCTATCAACCGATAATGCGTGGCCATTATTTGTTCCTCAGAATAAGCCATCTTGGAAACAACACCTGTACCATAATCAGTATCAATCTCAACGGGAACATTTAATGTATGCGTGATTTCATCGGTTTCAATAAAAGTATCCGGAATGCCATCGCTGTTGGTATCAACTATGTTTAAGGGGATCACCTCATTGATGATCTCGTCATTCGCATTGGTTATCGTTGATTGCTTGAGTTTGTAATAAGCAATTTCAATTGAATCAGTATCAGAATCTTCAAACACAACCTTTGTGAATTCCGATACATTATCTATAAAATACAACCCACTATCCGATTGAAAAATCTCTTCAACCAAACGATTGACATTAAAACGAATCGTCTTTTGCCCTCTTGCGTTGACCGGAGTGATAACGGCTGTATAATGGCCTTCTTCAGTGATTAAAACTTCATAGGCATTGACGGCACTCGCATGTAAAACCTCTTTTCCGTATAATAGAAGTGAAAAATCACATAAGACGTTTTCACCTTCACTATTTTCCCATTTAAACTTCAAAAAAGAACCTTGAGCAAAAGTTTCTCCATCATGTACGATATTATGATTAGTCGGGTCAATGATAATTGTTTGCTCACGTTCAGGGTTTGTACATGCAGATAAAACAAATATAATGGTGATTAAAACGAACCATATGCCTTTTTTCATGATTAATCTCCTTTAAATGGATTTTTGTCTTTGTTCTTATTTTCTTATACAATGAAACAAGAATGTGTACATATCCGTATATTCTTCGATGATTTTCTCAACCGGTTTCCCCATCCCATGACCCGCCTTTCGGTCCAGTCGAAGTAAAATGGGTTGATCACTTGTATTCTTTTCCTGTAAAGTGGCTAAATATTTAAATGAATGAGCAGGCACAACGCGGTCATCGTGGTCACCGGTGATGACCATAACAGCCGGGTAATCCTTTTCTTCGATATTATGAAGTGGTGAATATGTGAGGATATATTTAAAGAACGCTTCTTCCTCAGGGTTACCATACTCTGCAGCCCATCCCCAACCGATGGTGAATTTGTGAAAGCGCAGCATATCCATAACCCCAACTTGAGCAAAAACAACACTGAATAGATCCGGGCGCTGATTGGTGACTGCTCCCATTAACAATCCGCCGTTTGAACGACCGTGAATCGCCAGGTATTCTTTGGCAGTATATTGATTGTCAATCAAATATTCTGCTGCTGCGATGAAATCATCAAACACATTCTGCTTATTATAATGCATCCCGGCTTTATGCCATTTCTCACCATATTCTCCACCACCCCGAAGATTGGCATGAGCATAGATCCCGCCATTTTCAAGCAGATAAATGATTGAAGGATTAAAAGACGGTGTAAGTGAAATATTAAAACCCCCATAGGCATAAAGGAGCGTGGGATTTTTCCCGTCTAATTTCAAATCTCGTTTTCTGGTGATAAACATGGGGATTTTTGTCCCGTCTTTACTCTTATAGAAAACCTGCTCTGTAATCAATTCCGATGTGTCAAAGGATAGATTTGATTCTTTGAAGGCTTTGGTTTCTCCTGTGACAACATCAGCAGCGTGCAATCCCAATGGTGAGTTAAAGGAGGTAAAAGAAAAAAGAATTTGATCCCATTCTTTATCTCCCGCAACTTCAATAACACTACCGATTCCCGGCATTTGAACCTCTTTTTTCAATTGTCCCTTCATATCGTATAGATACAGCTTTGAAATGACATCCTGCAAATACAATGTCACGATATGCTCTCCAAATTTCCAAGCGTTTTCAAGCACCTGTTCGTTCTGAGCTATATAATCAACGATCTCCAAATTTGTGGCATTTACTTTGACAACCTTTTTGTTTGGAGCGTCTTTATCCGTTAAAAAGAAAAGATCATCACCCGAAGAACCGATGTAAAAATGTTCATTATCAAAACCTTCAAACACCGTTTGAAAAGGTGCGTTTTTATCATCAATCCGCTTCACCCGAAATTCACTACCATATGTGCCTTCTGAAATCACCAGAATTAAATAGTCTTCATCCTCACTGACCATAACGCCAATAAAACGCAAGGGATGTTCGGCATCAGAATAAATGAGTTGATCCTGTCCCTGGTCTTCACCCAGTTTGTGATAAAAAACCTTCATCTCTTTATTTTGCTGCGAAAATTCTTTTCCATCCATTGGTTTTTCATAACCTGAATAAAAGAATCCGTCTTTATACCAAGCTGCCCATGTAAATTTAATCCATTCCAACTGATCTGTCAGCGCTTCCTTTTTCTCCAAATCCATGATTTTTAAACAGTGCCAGTCCGATCCCGATTGAGATTGCAGATAAGCCAAATAGCGATTGTTTTTTGAATGGCCGTTTAGAAACACCGATACGGTTCCATCATCCGATAATTGATTGGGGTCCAATAGAACTACAGGTTCTCCCTCTAAACCCTCTTGCATATAATAAACAGGCTGATTTTTAAGACCATCGTTATAGCTATAGATGATCTTTTTCCCAACTACTGTAATGGTGGAATATTTCGGATAATCATACAGTTGTCTCAAACGCTTTTTTATTATATCCCTCTCAGGAATCTCATTGAAGTAAGATTGTGTCAATTCATTTTGTGCCTCAAGCCAGGCTTTTAGATCATCATCCTCCTCATTTTCCATCCACCTGTAAGGGTCTTTTATCCTTATTCCAAAATGTTTTTCTTCAATATTTTCTTTTTTTGCTTTTGGGAACTTGAACATTCAATACCTCCTTTTGTTTTTCATAAATTAATCTGTTTCCTTAGTATATCATCTTGTTCTTGACCAGTGTCAACTGTTATAATGTACCATGAGTTATTCAAGGAGGCTTATGGATAAAATAACAGACTTTAAAACCATTAAAACGGAAATCATAATAGATAAAATTCTCCTGGACTACAATAAGCAGCGGCAGTTTATGCCTTTTTTACCTCTCCCTGGAGATTTTGAACAAATAATCGCCACTAATATTACCACCCTTCAAAAAGAAGGATCCGGTTGGGCTTTTTATCAAAACAATCAATTGCAAGGCTTTTTAGCAGGATACAAAATGAATACTCTTTTTGGAAAAGCAAATGGTATTTACATTCCCCTATACGGACACTGTATTTTCGCAGATGATGAAGTCCAAAACAGGAAAATCTATCAGAAAATATACACCTATGCTTCCGCACAGTGGGTCAAAGAAGGTTATTTATCTCATACTATAACTGTTTATGCCAAAAACCGAACCGATGTTGACGCTTGGTTCTGGCTCGGTTTTGGAAATCGATGTGTGGATTCTATAAAATCATGTGAAGATATTAAATCATTAAGCAAAAACATACCCATAAAAAAAGCAACGGAAGAAGATTTGGAATCTATAGCCCATTTGGAAGAAACAAATCACAAATACTTCAGATCTGCCCCGCTTTTTATGCCGTTAGAAGATACACCTGCCTTAGAGTCACTCAAAGAATGGTTTTCAGGAGAAAATCGACATCTATGGATTGCCGTTGAAAATGGAAAGCCTGTGGGGTTCATGAGAATTCAAAATGAAGGAGAGTCTTTTATTTCTTTTCATAAAAACATGATGAATATCACAGGGGCTTACATCCTGCCTGAAAAAAGAGGAGCCAATATTGCAACATTGCTGTTGAATGCTGTGCAACATTGGTTATTACAAAACAACTGCCCCCTTCTTGGAGTAGATTTTGAATCCTTTAACATCAAAGGTGCTTCATTTTGGAACAGGCATTTTACACCCTATACCTTTAGTCTGTCGAGAAGAATTGATGAAAGAATCACTACATATCCAAATGACCTCCAAGAAAGTTGACATTCTCTTTCCCGAAAGCTTGGCCACGTACCGCAGCCCTGAACCCTTTTACTATCATCTCCTCCTTCTTTTTTAGGTTCAATTCAGCATCTTTTCCAACAGAATTACAGGTAAAAAAATAAAACTTCATATACCCATCAGCTATAACAAGATATTGTAAGGAATTCAGATTATTTATAACCTAAATGGCTTTAATGTGAAATATATTAGAAACAAGAAATATCTCGACAATTTGAAAGAAACATGTTTCACATTATTCTGAAACAAAAGGGGGTGATTTGATTGTCCATCAAGTTCAAAATGCTCATGGGATTTTTTTTCATCATCGCATTACTTTGTCTGTTGTTATATATTTCTTATGTTACCAATAGTGATATAGAAGAAAAAAGCCAGACCATCAACAGTCAGATTGAAACATCTGATGAACGATTTAATGCTTTTATCAACATTGATGATATCCGGGAGAATGTGGACAAACTCATTCAAAGTATCTTCAAACTGGGTTACGTAATCACTGACCAAGAGCTGGAAAGACTCTTTGAGCAGATAACCAATGCCTTGGAGTTTACAGTCCCTAAGATTGGAGATTCTGAGTTTGGGCAGGAATTACTAAATATTTTATCCGCTATCTCAGAGGATGCTCATGAGATTTATAATCATAAAAAAGAAGAACTGAAAATGGACACAATCATCAACAGCGGACTGATTGAATACACCACCTATCTAAAGGATTTAGCTGATTTAGAAAACACACTAGAAAAGTATCAAAGACTAAATAACAATAAAGTCCAGAAAACCATTGACCAGATAAAGGAAGAAACAGAAGGAATGAGTACTCAAGAATATAAAACAACTTTAAAATCTATATTTGAAAATACTTTCACCCTATATGAACTTGAAAATCTATTACATCAGTTAGGATTATGGGAAAAAAATCCACAATGGCAAACCGCTTTTTTAAATAACAAGGATTTTTTCAACAACCCAAGTTCCTTAAGCCGGTTAAAGACATTTTTAAAACCGTTCATTCAAGAAGGGACAAATGATCCTTCTTTGGATCCTTTAGAAACCATTTTAACCGCAGAAATTGCAACATTATACCTTCAACAACTCAATGAAATTGAAACGCTGTTCAATGAAAAGGTGACTTTGGAGTCAAACATGATGATGTTGAAATCGGATAATGAACTCAATCAAACGATGAAAGAACAGTTCCAACTTTTTTCAGCTGGTGTGATTAATGGTAGCTTGATTCAGAACATTGAAGCGTTAGACCTACAACTTCAAACTATCAAAGAAAACGAGTCCGCACATTTAAAAAGCAGTTTTGACATGATCGATGTTAAAAGCAAACAACAGTTGTCAGCGATTCAAGACAACAATCGTACGATATTCATTGTCATTGTGATCATCATATTGCTCAATGTTTTCATAGGAATGATCATGATTTTGGCAATCAAAAAATCTATCAAACGTTTTGTTCGGTCCATTAAACGTCTAAAGGAATTAGATTTTTCAACCGATGTGGAACAAAAAAAAGACGAGTTTCTCACGCTTTCCGAAGTCCTCAACGCAATTATCAGCGCTGTCAGGAACACAATACATAACGTGAAAAACGCCAAAAATGAGATTGTTGAAGGAACGGACATTTTAGAAGAGAACACCAACGAAACTAAAAAAGGGGAGATTATCGTACGTGAACAGATTGAACTCACAAGTAAGAATTTAAACAACACCTCCGCTTCTGTTGAAGAAGTGACAGCAGAAATAGAAGAGATCAAACAGATTGCCAACACAGTCTCGGCAATAGCCAAGAAATTGAGTGATCATACTGCTCATACATCTTCTTGTGCCGGTATCGGAGAAACACGTATTACAGAAGTGACTGAACTTGTCATTTCTGCAAAGGATAAGGCTGAAAATACCAAAGAAGTTGCAAATGCGCTGGTGGACAATTCGAACAAAGTCGAAAAGGTCGTTATATCCATTGCTCAAATATCTGAACAAACCAACCTTCTGGCTTTGAACGCAGCCATCGAAGCAGCAAGGGCGGGGCAAGCGGGAAAAGGGTTTGCCGTTGTTGCGGATGAAATCCGAAAATTGGCAGAACAGACCCGTTTTGCAACGGAAGATATCAAGAAGATACTACTTGAAATGAATGAAGGCGTCGGATCTGTTTCAAAGGCTTCAGAGAGCACAAGTGATGTCATCAATGATGTTAAGGTGAAATCTGAAGAGTCTTTCACTCAATTTGTACAAATCAAACAAAGTCTCAACGATTTGAACGAAGAGGTCCAAAAATTAAATAACTCTGTCATCATACAGGAAAATGCAGCTGAAGACATCTCCAAGGCGATGGAGGAATCATCCAATGCGTTATTGGATGCCACACAGCAGATGGATAAAATTATCAATGTCTTTGATGTGCAAAGCGATAATGTCGCAGCCATCGAATCCAACACCACTAATATCAAGTTGTTATGCAGCAATTTGGAAGAGGAAACGGATTATTTTAAGACATAGCAGGGGGAAATCACTGAATGTCAACAATTTGTCATACTATTTAAAATTCGAAGGAGGTTTTTTGAACAATGAAAAAGGGGAACAGAATTTTTGTGTTGATTGCACTGATACTGATGTGTTTTCTCGTCATCACAACCTTTGCAAGCGAGCCACAACGACCATTTCCACAGCATACCGTTTACACCCAGGGGACTGAACTGCCTTCCAACAGGACTCAGAAAGAACTTGACAACGAAGTCATCGAGTATTACCGGAAGTGGAAACAAAGGTACTTACACAAAGTGCCAAATGTAGAACCGTCTCAAATGTTTGTCCATTGGAATGTAAGTAAAAGTCCCTGGGTTTATCCAACCAATGCCGTAACCGTTTCAGAGGCGCATGGGTACGGGATGTTAACGTTGGCTTTTATGGCAGGAGTTGACGAAAAGGCTCAAGAACTTTTTGATGCCATGTACCGTTTCTACAAGGCCCATCCAAGCTCGATTAATCCATCACTAATGGCCTGGAAACAACTGGAAGTTGAGGACGAAGAAGGCAATGTACAGATTATTGATGTAGACGACAATGATAGTGCTACAGATGGAGACATGGACATCGCCTATGCACTGATCTTAGCAGACAATCAATGGGGTAGTGATGGAGCCATTAATTACAGAGAAGAAGGCATCAAGTGTATTCAAGCTATTTATCAGGAATCAGTCAATAAAAAAGACTGGATTATCCTGATGGGTGACTGGGTTAACAAAATAAAAACTGAAAATCCACAGTATTATAGGGCCACAAGAGGATCGGATATCATGTTGGATCACATTCGGTTATTTGCTGCTGTTGACCGAGAAAACGCTGAAGGCTGGCAAAAGGTGTACGATAAAACCATTGAAATCATTGACTACAACCTTGAAGAATGGTCGGTCAATACCGGTTTACTGCCGGATTTTCTGGAAAAAGACGAAAACGGGAATTTTGTTCCCGCACAAGGAACATTGCTGGAAACGGAAAATGACGGGGACTATAACTGGAATGCATGCCGTGTCCCCTGGAGAATTGGTGTGGAATATTTGTTAAATGGTCATCCTGTTCTAAAAAAACAATTGTCAAGAATCAACGATTGGATTGCTGAAACAACCGTCCAAAACCCATTATCCATAAATCCGGGATATTATATACGAAACGGAGAAGAAGGAGCCCCCATTATCAGAGATTGGGAAGGCACAGACATGGGCTTTATCGCACCCTTTGGCGTAAGCGCCTGTGCTGATGATACTCATCAGGATTGGTTGAACGCTCTTTGGGATACCATTACCGCTGATTCCTGGTCAGAAGGATTGCCGTTTGCTGAAATCACTTATTATCCCAATACCATCAGAATGCTATCCATGATTGCTATTTCCGGTAATTGGTGGTTGCCGGAATAACGAACCCTAAATCACATCTAAAAGAGGCGCTTCTTTCAGCGCCTCTTTTTTCAATTTTTAACATCCAATTACTGCGATATCGTCTAAAGACTTTTAACAGGAATACAAATATCCACAACCATTTTCCCATCTTTTTCCTCTTCAGGATATAATTCAAAACAAGGTCTGTCATCCGGTTCATAGCCACTTTGTGGCAGCCACTGAGAATAAACCCAATCCCAGGCTTGTCCGTATTCTTCTGAGGTCAATTCATAACGTGCCATGGCATACTTTCCTTCAGGGATGGTCATCTTACCAATCTCACCGTCTACCGGTGTATCTTTGGGCACTGTTAAACAAACGCTCATCCTCAATTTTTCTTCTTCGGTTATTTCCGGATTATCATGGTAGATGATGATGGATTTGGCATTCGGATCATTGGCGAGCCCTCTGGGGCCGGCCCAACTGTATAGCTTTTCAAAAAGATTTTTAAACAGTTCTTCGTTTCCCGCATACGGTCCTATATATCGGACATAAGCCACCGTCATTTCCTCCAAATCCTTTACGGTTACCTGCGTGGAATATTCACTCATATTCATCGTCCCCTTTTCATTCAAGATGCCCTCATTATAAGGAATCTTGGTGATTTTTTCTTTCCACTGATTGCCATCTCGTTGATTCATATTGCTTTTTTGGTTGCACAAATTGCTCTTTTCTACTCGATATTGGGAAGGCGTTTGTTTGAAAAAAGACTTAAAACTCCTGGAAAAAGCTGCTGAACTTGAAAAACCACAATCATAGGCAATCTCTGTAATGGATGCACGGGTATTCATACAAAGTTTATCAGCTGCCTTTTGAAGCCGTACCCGTTGAATAAACTGAAAAAGGGTTTCTTTCATGAAAGAATAGAAAATCCGATGGAAATGATATTTCGAAAAACCAGCTACTTTAGCTAATTCTACTAATGATATTTCCTGGGAAAGGTTGTTTTCTATATAATCAATCACCGTATTAATTCTACTGATATACTCGTTTACCATTTGTTGTTTTGTATTCATGCAATCACTCGCTTTATCATTTAAAAATAGGGATACTTTAAAAACTTGGTATGGCATAGTATAACCTATTCAGACTTTTATTCTGAAAGACATAAAAATTTTTTCAGCCAAATCATGGTGATTACACTGAAAAAACTCTTTTTTTTTTTGCGATTATTGCCAAAAAACGTCTCCGCTATTGTTATTCGGGAGCA
>CAYUYU010000002.1:0-34198 GCA_964449405.1 uncultured Thermotogaceae bacterium | reverse complement strand
TTTACGCTGACGGTTCATCAACTCCCTGTACCCATCTAAGTCAACGCTAACTCCCTTTTCCTCTGCAATCTCCCGAGTAACTTCAACGGGAAATCCATAGGTATCGTATAATTTAAAAGCATCAGCAGCACTGAGAGAAGCCTTTTTGCCTTTCTCTCGTTTAGATTTTTTTAGAAGTCTGTCGATCATTTCCAGCCCTTGTTCCATCGTTCTGACAAATTTCTTCTCTTCTTCAAGAATGATTTGTGTGATGATTTCGTTTTTCTCACCGAGTTCCGGATATTGAATACCCATGATCTTTACAACGGGTTCTACCAGCTTGAAAATAAAAGGAGTGTTCATTCCGTGAATCCAACCGAAAGTCAGAGCACGACGGATGATTCTTTTTAAAACATATCCTCTGCCTTCGTTTGAAGGAATAACACCATCGGAAATCATAAACACTGCAGAACGCACGTGATCTGATATCACCCTGAGTGCTGTCATCTCCTCTTTGTTTCTGTTATAGTTCATTCCCGTCACACTTTGAGCCATCTCTATGATGGGCTTAAACAGATCGGTTTCAAAATTCGAATCAACGCCCTGAATGATGGAGGAAAGCCTTTCCAAACCAAGCCCTGTATCAATGTTTTTCCTTGAGAGAGGCGTATAACTGCCATCTTCATTATAATTGAATTCTGTGAAAACCAGATTGTAGAATTCCAGGAATCTACCGCAATCACAAGCGGGTGTACAGTGATCAGTATCAGGACAGTCCGGATTTTCACCCATATCAAAAAATATCTCCGAACAGGGGCCACACGGTCCCGTCGGTCCAGCGGGGCCCCAATAATTGTCTTTTTTCCCCAGTCTGATTATTTTTTCTTCAGGAAAGCCTATGACATCCCGCCAGATCGCGTAGGCCTCATCGTCTTCTTCGTAAACACTCACCCAAAGTTTTTCTTCAGGCATTTCCATTTCAACTGTAGAAAATTCCCAGGCCCATTTGATGGCTTCTTCTTTAAAATAATCCCCAAAGGAGAAGTTTCCCAACATCTCAAAAAACGTGTGATGACGTTTGGTTTTACCCACTTCATCAATATCGTTTGTACGCACGCATTTCTGACAAGTAGTCACCCTTTTATGCACCGGTTTCACCTTTCCCCAGAAAATGGGCTTAAACTGTACCATTCCTGCTATTGTAAATAACAATTGAGGGTCGTTGGGTATTAACGATGAACTTGGCATTCTGAAATGATTTTTACCTTCGTAATAGGTTAAAAATTGTTCTCTAATTTCCGCGGCTGTCATATATTTCAAGGTTTGCTTACCTCCAATTTCAATTTATTTAATCAACAACAAAAGTAATAACGTTAAGGGACCCACAAATACCAGCGAATCGATTCTGTCCAGTAACCCCCCATGTCCGGGCATAATAACACCTGAATCCTTAGTTTCATGATACCGTTTAATGGACGATTCATATAAATCACCCAAGGTAGCACCCCATGTAATAAAAAGAGTTAAGATCAACAATTCCAAAACAGACAGATCAATTCCCCTTCCATTTCCGAAAAAACTGATGACGGGATAGATCCATTGAATGAACACTGTGATAACAATCAAGCCCAAAAAGGTAAAAAACATCCCACCCAGAAGTCCTTCCACTGATTTTTTCGGGCTGATTTTTGGCATCAATTTGTGTTTACCGTATTTGATTCCAACAAAAAAGGCGAATGAATCAAACAACCAGGGAGATGTAATGGCGTAGAGAGAGTAAATCCAACCGAAGTTTTTGTATATGTACAGGATACAGGTTAACGGTAACGCTATATAAAATATACCAATGATCACATTGTTCATGATTTCGTTGATTTTCCGATGATCCTGATAGGCAAAAACCCCAATCCCCCCCAAAACGGGGATGATTAAAGCATAAACAATCATTAAAAAATCAAGTTGTTCAAAATAAATACAAACTCCCGATAACAGGAATGTTCCAGGAATGAGAGCCGTTAAAACACCGATTTCACCATGGTTCACCTTGGGGTTATCTGTCGTTCTTTTATAAGCGCTAAATAATAATTTAACGTATTCTGAACCGGATGCCAGGCAGGCGAGAAAGCCTAAGATTACAATCGTCCAGTAATGGTACAGTAATAAAACAGAAGCCGTACCAAATATGACCCCATACTTCCATCTGTTTCTCAATTCTCTTTTATCCGATGACAACGTTATCAACTCCACATATATCAGAACTGAAGAACTTTATTGATACGCTCACAAACCACCAAAGCGCCTTTCTCGTTTGGAATATTCTTCCAAGAGCTTCAAGAAAGACTCACGGTCTAAATCGGGCCACATGGTATCGGTAAAAATCAACTCTGAATAGGCTAACTGCCAGAGGAGAAAGTTGCTGATTCTCATCTCTCCCCCCGTTCTGATCAGTAAATCGGGATCCGGTACATCCGGAAGGTTTAAATATCTTCTAAACCGTTCCGGTCTATCGTTTGTTAAATCATCTTCCCTTAATTCACCTCTTTCAAAGTCTTTGAACAGGCGCAATATCCCATCCCATATTTCTTGCCTTCCTCCATAATTGAGAGCAATGATCATTTGAAAATTTTGACAATGTTTGGATCTGTTTTCAATGTCTCTTGCACATTCACAAGCATCCTGGGGAAGTGATTCAATATGACCGGTAAAACGGATTCTAACGCCTTTTTCTATCATTTCAGGGGATTTTTTCCCCAAATAATAAATTAACGTTTGAAATAAAAACTGAACTTCTTCTCCTGGTCGCTTCCAATTCTCGGTTGAAAAGGCGAATAACGTGCAATATTTAATCCCGATATCATTGCAAAATCTTACCATCTTTTCAGCCACATCGGCACCGGCCGCATGTCCTTCCGATCTTTCAAGACCTTTGTTATTCGCCCATCTGCCATTTCCATCCATAATAAAGGCGACGTGAGTGGGGATTTTTAGTTTCCTTTCCTTTGATGATTCTTCCTTCATTAGACTTCCATGATTTCTGATTCTTTATCTTTAAAGAGTTCATCCATTTTGCCGACATATTCATCGGTCAGTTCCTGTATCTTTTCTTCAAGCCTGTATGCTGCATCTTCTGGGATGTCTCCAGCCTTTTGCTCTTCCTTTACGTCTTTTATAGCATCTCGTCTGATGTTCCTTATTGAGATTTTCCCCTGTTCAATAATATCGTGAACCATTTTTACCAGCTTTTTTCTTTGTTCTCCTGTTGGAGGTGGAAAATTCAACCGGATGCTGGTTCCGTCGTTAATAGGAGTCAAGCCCAATTGAGATGCCAAAATTGCCTTTTCAATAACCTTCAAAACTGATTTGTCCCAAGGTTTAATCACAAGAGACCTTTCAGCAACGGAAACACTTGCAAGTTGTGGAATGGGTGTTGGGGTATCGTAATAATCTGCGGTAATCTCCTCTAAAAGAGCCGCACTTGGCCTCCCCGTTCGAATGTGTTTTAACTCATTCGCTATTGATTCAACACTTTTTTCCATTTTTGATTTTGCTCCGCTCAAATGTTTGTCCATGTTCAATCTCCTTTCTTTCCGTTAGTTTTTGATAAGACTTTCTTTTACAAAACGTATTATAGCATAATAAAAAAGGGACTATTCGAGATTTTTAAGGAGACTCTCCAGCAGAAGTTTTTGATCAATGGGTTTGGTAAGGTAATCATTAATGCCACTTTTAAACGATCTATCTCTTTCTCTTTTAAAAACATGTGCACTTAAGGCGATAACGGGTATATCTTGAGTGACTGAATTCTCTCTTATTCTTTTTGTGGCTTCTATACCATTCATATCAGGCATTTGAATATCCATTAAAACAATATCAGGTATATGTTTTTTTATTGATTTTAAAAGTTCTAAGGCGTTATCATGTGTCTTAACATCACAACCGAACCTCATCAGAACCTTAGATAATAATTTTGCGTTGATTGGGTCATCCTCTGCCAAATAAACCAAAGGCTGTTTAGATTTTAATTTCTCCAACCCCACTTCGAATGACTGATCAATGGGTTGCTTTAATAAAGGTTGCGCTTCTTTAACAATCACACTAAAATAAAAAGTGGTTCCCTTTCCCGGTGCGCTTTGCAACTTTATCTTTGAATTGAGTACTTTGGCAACCCCCTGACTGATTGCAAGGCCAAGTCCAGTTCCCTCAAACTCACGTGTATAGGAATTATCCACTTGTGAAAATTTATCAAATACTATCTCTTGTTTTTCCTCTGGTATACCAATA
Organism: uncultured Thermotogaceae bacterium; assembly: GCA_964449405.1. Taxonomy (GTDB): domain Bacteria; phylum Thermotogota; class Thermotogae; order MWEM01; family MWEM01; genus JASUTC01. The sequence continues at coordinate 29,938 of CAYUYU010000002.1, read as the reverse complement.
CCCGAATCCATTACAAAGAACGTTAGTTCATACCGAACTGAATCAATTCTCCTTCCTTTAATGAGTAGTTTAACAAAACCTTCCACGGTAAATTTTATGGCATTAAAGATTAAATTCGAGAGGATGTGATTCAGCTTTTCTTGATCTGAATAGCAGTAGCGAGGAACATCACCTTCAATGGCTGTACTAAAATTCAAATGTTTATGTTTTGCCAAAACCCCAAATTCGCTTTTTACTCCCTCTAACAAGTTGTAAAGGTCGATGTGCTCTATCTTAATTTCTTCATTTCCCTTTTCCAGTTTGCTAATATCAAGCAATTCGTTGATGGTGGTCATCAGTCTTTTTGAAGAGGTCTCAATAATGGAGAGATATTCCTCTGTCTCCCGATCTCTAGAGGCTTGACTGTCATGCATCAGATTCACGGCCGTCACAATGCCGTTCATGGGAGTTCTTAATTCATGGCTGATCTTGGCAATAAATTCATCTTTCAAAGCAGCGGCCTCATCAGCAGACTTTTTGGCATTTTTGAAATATTCTTCACGCATTCTGATCTTTGTGATATCAAGCATAATCATGATGATTTCTTTTTCTTTCACAGCCGGAACGGTTACAACATTTAAAATCAAATCCTCGCTAAGATGCAAAGTAAATTTTTTGTTTTTGTCCGAAGTCCAGATACGTTGAAAGGTCTTTTCGCTTAACAAGGGTTTGTTATTTACCTTAATCTCTCCGATGTTGTAGTGCTCTTTACTCAATTCAAAAGCCTGTTGAAAGGCTTTATTCATCCAGATGATGTCTCCCTTTTTGGTAAAGCGAACGATCATTTCAGGAATTGACTGCATAATGTGTTCATTGGATTTGTAAAGGCTTTCATAGCGCTCTTGCGAATGTTTAATCTCTTCTAAAGCCTTTTCCAGTTTTAAACGATTTTGTTCGATGATGTGATTTTGATTCTCAAGGATGAGGTTGTTTTGTTCAATCTCCTCATAAGAACTTTCCAGCTCCTCATAACTGGATAGAAGATTTTCATTCAGTGTTTTCAGCTTCTCGTTCATCTTCAAAGACTTGGTGATATCTCTGGCCATCAATAGATATTCATCTTTTTCTCTTTCAATGCAGCTTGTGACACAATCAAAAGTCTGATCGGGGTTTGCAATCGACTTTGCGAGAAATCGTGCTTCACCATCACGCCCCATCATCAGCTGACCGATGTCTATGGTTGAATCCGGAAGAAGTATTTCATCAATTTTTTCCGCATTTTGTCCTTGTTCCAGCAAATTCTCACTGGCTTTATTCATCTTGTATATTTTACCCGTCGATGTTAGTAGAAAGATCATATCCTTCGATTTTTCAAAGATCTTTCGAAAGGTAATATCCTTTCGTTTCTCTTTACGATAAAAATCAAATATGACCAGAGCTGCAGCTATCATAAAGAGGGCAAAAAAAATTCTGTTAAAAAAATTCGATAAGGGATATTTGATAAACATCAGTTCCACAGTGGAAAGGGGTGGGGTAGTTGCAAAGAATTGTTGTATTTTCGTAAAATAGATTTTGGTCATGCTCGCATCAAAAAGCCAGAACAAAACACTCCAGAGAATAACCAACGGAATGAGAAAAAATCGGGACTCCTCTTTCTGCTTCAATCGGAACACCTTTCTCACAAAAGATAGGCCGGTTAACACATCTGTCAGAATCATCATAACAAAAGCGACAGCTGTATGTTTTATGCCAATGGCAATAAGGAAATCGTTGCTGACAGTCCTTGGGGCATCTGTCCAGGGGGGAGGATTGAACGAAACCAAAAGGGGAAAGAGAATCCAGAAACCAATCTCAATCAATGTTCTGACAATGCCCTCTTGAATGTATTTATTATACAGAAAACGAGGCGTTGCTCCGGCACGACGTTTATCGGCCATAAAGCCATGCCAGATAATCCAAATGGTGTAAATGGGAACGGAATAAAAGATACCGTATCCATCAGACTGCCAAATCAACCACATTGTCTGCGTACTACCGCATAGGGCTGTTAGGAGCCCATATCTTAATCCCCAAATTTGGGCGATAAAAAAGGCGGTAAAAATGCCTGGTATAACAGAAAAATTGATGGCGTTAAAGGAAACATCAATGGGAATCAGATTAATCAAAAATCCGATTAATCCCATAATGATACTGATTTTTACTTGATAAGCATCCCATTTTTCAACGCCCGTCAAAATGAGGTCCCCTTATTTTAATTTAAAGCCACATGAAACCATGAATCTGTGAAACGCCTCTTTACCATTTTGATTGTTTTTATAGACACCGGCATCTTCAAGAACTCTGGTAAACCGCTTGCCAATTTCAGTTCGTATCTGCTCCGTAACTGTATTTTCCGACCAAGTCAAGTTATTCTTCATCTCGTATATCCAGTTTTTATGTTTGTAAAGCGGATGGTTCTCATCAATTGTTTCCAATTCCCCCATATCCTGTTTATCCGTGAGATAATCTCCAATGGCTTCTATTTCTCTCTCAAGTCTGCCCGGCAATATGGCCAATCCCATGACTTCAATCAATCCTATGTTTTCTTTTTTTATATGATGAAGGTCCGGATGCGGGTGAAATAACCCCCTTGGGAATTCTTTAGTGGTTCGGTTGTTTCTTAATACCACATCGATCTCGTATTAGCCATTCTTGTTGATTCGAGTAATCGGGGTGATGGTATTGTGCGGTGTTTTTTTCCCGTCTTCAGTGATTTCATGCAAAATTGCCGCTTTTTTATCGGAATAACTTCTCCAATAATTGAGTATTTTCTCAGACAAGTTGACAAGAGCCGTTTTATCCGCAGAACACATTCGTATACACGAGAGAGGCCAGTGAAGAATACCAGCCTTTACTGTTGAAACACCCACATCGTATTCACTCTCAATACGAGCATCTACCATTGGCATTTGGTATCGACCGCCCTGATAATGCTCATGTTCCAATATCGAGCCGCCAACGATAGGCAAGTCCGTGTTTGAACCGATAAAATAATGAGGAAATTTGTCCAAAAACTGAAATAAACGTTCAAATGTTTTCTTGCAAATATGCATGGGTTTATGCGTCTCGTAAATGAGAATACAATGTTCATTATAATAGACGTATGGTGAATACTGGAAATACCAGTTTTCATGACAAAGCTCAACGGGAATCAAACGGTGATTTTGTCTGGCCGGCTTTTTTGCATTCCCTTGAAATCCCATGTTTTCAATACATAAAACACATTTCGGATAACTTGTGGAAGGGGTATTTAATGCCTTTTTCAGTTCCAGTGGATCCTTTTCAGGTTTGGAAAGATTGATTGTGATTTGTATTTCACCATATTCAGTTTCCACCGTCCAATGTCGGTTCTTTTGAATTCTGTCCATTCTAATATAGTTAACATCCTGATTCAAGGTGTAAAAATAATCCGTAGCAACCTTCTCCCCTTTTGAATTCATCAATTTGTCAAAATGCCCGATAACAGCTGAAGGAAAAGGGGTTAAAAAACCCATAATCTTCGTGTCAAATAAATCCTTTTGTGTTGTTGTGTCCTCTATAATATTGGTGCTGACAGCGTATTTCAAGATATTGTCGAGTATCTCATGAAGATTGGAATCCCCTTTTGATAAATCTCCTTTAAAAGGTGTATCCACATTCAGTTGAGCCATCAACCTGTTTCTCAGATAAATGGTTTCCAGTTTCGCTTCTTGTCCATTGGTAGTCTTTATCAACTGTCTTCTTTTTGCATAATCAATGAGTCTCTCGATTTCGTATGCGATATTGATCGGCTGCATTGAACCCTCCCTGTTTATTGATTTCTTTTTAGAATGATCTCTGTCATGATAAACTCAATCACATGGGAGCTCCTTGGAACGGCCAAATGATCAAGATCCATAAAGTGATGTCTTTGCTGGCCTTTGTCGATTCCCCACATCTGTTGAGAATACAGATTGACAACACCATCGTTTCTTCCGTGACGGGAAAGGTTATCCATGGTTTGATGGGACAGTTTTTCTCCGATGATATCCATCAGATTGTAGGTTATGGCCAATCCCTGGGTGATAGACGTCGATTGTTCCGTTAATTCTGCTGAAATGAGATATAGTTTATCGAGATAGGCATCTTGTTCATTCAGCTGATTGGTGGGAGGATTGCTGACAAAAACAGCCTCATAATCGGGATCCTTCGTCTCATAATACAGATAAATCCCGAGAGATTCACAGTAATCCTTTGGAGAGTAGAGCATACACATCCCGCCCGGAAAAGGATCAAGGAACCGTAACATCTCAGTAAATAACTTGCCCACCATTTCAGGGTGATTTCTCGCAAAATAAATCATCAACTCAGCACTTTTTTCAGCCTCTGTTCCGTTGACAAAGGATGCAATAAAGTTCCCCAAGGTCAGTTCCATATTAGGCGGATTATCGGATTTGACCTTTAAGACAGCTTCCATCAAGTCGGGATTGATGCTCAAGATGAAATTTTGGGCAATCGTTCCCAAATGAGGCGTGTCAAGCGTGATCAATTCTTTGACATAATCACCAAAATGTACAATCTTTTTGCTATTTGTAGGCTGGTATTCATGATTCAGGCAATATCTTGACACAAGTCCGCCCATACTGGATGCAATCATATGAATGTCGTCATAGGTGGTGTGTATGGAATTGTCAATCAAAATCTCAGAAAGGATTCTTCCGTATCCTTGCGCATCAAGAACCGATGTATCATAAGTGAACTCGTAAAAATCATAATCAACAAACACATCGGGGTGTTCGTTCACGTACTCATAAAAACCATTCCAGACATCCATTCTTGCCTCATTTCTCCAAACGGCTTCAATCTGTGACCGAATATCCGAATTGCCTTCAAAGTAAGGGATATTTTGTTTACCGTGCACAAAAATAACGGCATTCTTGCTTTTTTTTAAGCTTGAAGGAAATGCCTTCTCTTTTGAATAAAACGCCACAGGATATCTGGCCAAATCGTACGCCAGAGTTGATGGGCTTTTTTCGATCTCATTTAAAATCACTTTGGGTATATTACCTGCAAACAGATCATCAAGAGCCAAATAACCAATATTGGAGTTCTCTATTTGTGTCTTCATTCGTCTGTTACCGGTTGGGTTCATTTGATATAACTCATGAAATGGCTCCATTCTCAAATATTCTTTAATCTCAACCGTGACGTTTTCAGCATTGATTTCTGCTTCCAGCTCTTTGATACTAAACCCGTTTAATATGATCGTTCTCAACGCGAGTAAAATCGTTCTGGTTAAATGATTGGCTGCAGTGTGAAAAAAATCCAAAAGAATAATGGCCTTGTCTTTACCCGTTTCTACTGGAAATACAGGATAAACTTTGGTAAATTGTTCTTCATGGTCAGATGAAAGACTCACCTTGGTATCCACCACAGCAAAGTGAACATTTGTTTGATCAATCCCCAGTGGTTTGATGAGCTCAATATTTTGATAGGTTTTTTTTAAGAGACCCTCTGTTATGCTTGTCAAGATTTGTTTACCGGTTTTTTTTAACGCATTATACATCTGATAACCATTTTTTTGAGAGGAAACCAAAGCTGCTGAAGAACTCACATCAATTTCTAATTGCCTGATGATACGCTCCAAATAGGCATCAACATTTTGATAATCTTGATTTCTGTTGATTAAAACGCTTAATATTTGTTTTTTGGCTTCCTGAGTTCCACTGCTCCTCAAATGTTCTAAGATTTGTAAAGCAATCATTTCAAATACGGTATATTTTCCCAGCAATGTCTTTAAAGAGGTAATATTCATGACCCCATAACTCTTGGAAAAGTCCTGGTTTAACTTTTTTAAATCTTCATTGATCAGTTTTGCGGTATATTCCAAAAAACCTAAGCTGATTTGAAGGCAGCAGGCATTCTCTATGGCATTATCACTGAAATAGGCTTGCCAGGGGGAAGAAGAAAAACTGATTCCACTTTTCTCGTAAATCTCTTTCTGAAAGTCTTTGTATAATAACAGCAGAGATGTCAATTCAATCTGTGAATGATATTTTTTAATTTCTTGTATGATGACATCATAAGCTTTGGTAAAAATCTTGTCTTTTGCCTCTTCATAAACGGTGGGATTGATGTCAATCTCTTTTTTGTAAAGAAACCGTTCAAAGTTATTTGAAAAAAGGTTCATCATAAGATTCAAATCATTTAGAAAATCGGTAACAACATCGGATTTCGCTCTTGATTTGAAGTTTTTGTTTTTTGCATTCATTAACGCAAAAAGATTTTTAAGAAAATAATCGATATAACTCATATCATCCAATAACAGCGTGTTATATGAAAATTTTTTCAGTACATCAGACATTCCAAATAAAGAATGTTGAATTTGCAAATAGACCCTAACAGCCTTTTCAGATTCCAGGTCGTTGATCAATTCAAAATCCTTCACATGATAGGTAGATATTGTGTGATCTTCAAACAGTAAAGCACAAACCTTTCGGTCTTCAAAATCCATTAAAAATAACCGTTTGTAAGGTGCTTCTTCTAAGACATCACGCACTTGCTGCTCATCCAATTCAGAGGAATGGGCGAGTATTTTGTATGGCCTCTCTCCTATTTCCTGCAATGTGTGTGTAAAACCAGCAGTGATCATGCAACTCATAAATAAGATGATTAAGATATGTTTCATCGTCTCTCCTTTCCCTTTGAACAATAGACCGTTTTAATCCATAAACCGGCGTTTCTAACTTGCCCAATAACTACTGTTCCGGAATTTGTAAATTTAAGGCGACCGTTCTTTTGAACCCGGCATTGAGTTGTGGGATCATCAATAATCCGTTTCACATCAATTAAATCAATTTCTCTTTCAACAGACCTGTTTGTAGCATGAACATCATAAAAAATATCCAATCCAAGAAGCTTTGAATTCAATTCTTCCACCTCTATCCGCTTTTATCCGCCATCAATTAGCCCAAATGCTATTTTTTAGCGTCTTTTAAGAATACTTTCACTCAACGGAAAAGAAAATTTGACTGTTTAATAATCCTTAACATACGAGAGAATTATATCACAGATATTTTTTCTTAAACAACGTTTATCTGGTATAATCACTTAGTAAAGTGAACTGCTTTACAAGGGTTTTTCATGCAAGCATAAAGAGAGGAACTTACATGAAAAGGATATTTATCAGTGATATGCACATAGGAGATGGGTTCATTTGTGACAACTTTATCTTCGATGATGAATTGGAAACACTTTTACTTGATTTGAACGCAAGCGGCGAAGAAATTGAGTTAATTATTGTAGGTGATGGGCTTGAGTTGATGGAAAGTAAAGTGGTGAAGGATCTGGGTTTGATTCCTTTCAGAGAACTGCAGGAAAAGATCGACCCGATCGTCATAAACAACATTGTGAATAATCATCCCAAAGTGTTCAACGCCTTATCAAAATTTTGTCGAAGAAACCGTTTGATTTATGTGGTGGGCAATCACGATTATTATTTCCACACAAATGCCCTACTGCAAAAGAGATTCAAAGAATTGATGGGCTCAGAAGACCATATTGACTTTGTTCCCTATTTTTACGATAGGAATTGGGGGGTATTTGCCATACACGGCAATAACTTTGACCCGGGGAACCGTTTTGGCAAAGATAAAAACGGTGACTTGATTCCGCCAATTGGCGATTATATGACACGCTACATGATGATCAATTTTCGCGAGATACTGATCAACGGAGATATCCCCGAACACATTCCTCATGATTACGATGATGTTCAACCCAATCTGGATGTCTTTGAGTGGTTTGCTACCATGATGAAAACCTATGATATGGGAATCAATCTCATAGAGCTTTGGATGGAGGAACTGCTTAAAATGCTTAAAACTGTCCAAGCAAGAGATTGGATAAAATCACAATACCCGATTGCACACCGTTTTTCAAATCTGTTTATCAACAGTAACCGAGGCATTAAGTTTGGCAGGATAATGGTGCGCATGATTTCAAAAATCAGATCTCTCAAGCGAACCAATTACATGAAAAACAAAGCTGAAAAGATTCTCAATCGAGCGATGGAAAATCCCAAAAAGTACGGGTTTAAAGAAAAAGATTTTTACGGTTACTGTGCGCTGCCTGAGATAGATTATGAAAACTTACGGGGTTTAATTTTTGCTCACCGACATAAATTTGAGAATTACATTCTGCCTAGTTATGGACAAAACCGTTTTTATATCAACACCGGCACTTGGAGAACGGTTATCGAAAGAGATGGCAAGAGCAAGGCAAAATTCTTAAAACGTTCAGAAATGGCATATGTTGTCATTGATGACGAAGATGACCACCTCTCCATTAATGCCATAACGAAAAACAAAATCAGAAACAAGGTTGCCGACTTATCGAAAAAAGAGGTGGTATGATTGTGAGAAAATTCTTTCTCATAGATGGCACCGGACTCGTTTACCGTGCATTTTACGCCATCAGAAATCTGAATACATCTGCGGGAGAACCTGTAAATGCCCTTTACGGATTATCCAGGATGTTGACAAAATTGCTAAAGGAAAAGATAGAAAAGGATGATCGTATCGTTTTTTTCTTGGATAAAGCCAGAAAAACCTTCAGAACTGATATGTATAAAGCTTATAAAGCCAACAGAAGCGAGATGCCGGAAGAATTGAGATTTCAAATGGCCTTTGTTGAAGACCTGGTTAAATCCTTTGGGATAAAAGTACTCTCTTTGGAAAATGTCGAGGCAGATGATTTGATCGCCACATTCATTAAAAGATTTGACAACGATTCAGACCTGTTCGAGGTTGTCACAAGCGACAAAGACCTTTTTCAGTTGATAGACGATAACGTAAAAATCCTTCGAGCGGAAAAAGGGGTCACACAATTGAAGGAATACGATCGGGATGTCTTCTATGAAAAATACGGTTTTGAGCCAACTCAGATGATCGATTACCTCTCGTTGATGGGCGATAGTTCCGATAATATTCCCGGAATCAAAGGTATTGGCGACAAGCGGGCTAAGGAGCTCATTTCCAGATTTGGTTCCCTTGAACAGATCTACAACAACTTAGACAACGTCACAAAGGCCAACAAAAAACGCCTTGAAGAATCAAAAGAAGAGGGATTCTTAAGTAAAAAACTGGTACAACTGAAAGACGATGTTGCCATAGAAGGAGAATATGCTAATCCTGATAAATACAGCTATGCCGGTATCAATCTTAAGGAGATGACCAAGCTATTTTCAAAATTCCAATTTGATTCTCTGTTGTCCGAATGGTCTGAAAAATCGAATACACAAGGCCTTCTTTTTGATGATCAAACCGATAAAGATAAAGAGCCTAATGAACTTCCTCAATACAAAACGATCAACAAAGAAGTATTCAAAGAGTGGCTTAAGAAGCTCTCGGAGCAAAAGGCATTTGCATTTGATACCGAAACAACCTCGTTAAATGTTCGAGAGGCTAAATTGGTGGGTGTTTCTTTCTCTTGGGGGCCGGAAAACACCTATTACTTGCCCTTCGGGCATGGAGATTTGTCGGGAAACACTAAAAACTTGAAGATGGAACTGTTGAAAGAGGTTTTGAACGCTACTAAACGAGCGTTGGTCATTGGACACAATTTAAAGTTTGACTTCGCCATATTAAAAAACAATGGGTTTGAATTGCCGCCGTTGTATTTTGATACCATGATTGCCTCTTATCTTTTGGATCCTGACAAAGGCAAACATGGTTTAGACCTGTTGGTCATGGAAGAGTTTTCTCACAAGATGATCAGTTACGGCGAGATTCTCTCACGAACATCCAAACCCTTAGATTTCTCCCAAGTTAGTGTGGAGAATGCAACAATTTATTCGGGGGAAGATGCTGATTTTACTTTCCGGCTTTATCAACGCTTTGAAAAAAGGCTGCAAGAAGCCGGTTTAAAAACATTGTTCCAAGAATTGGAAATGCCCCTTTTAAAAGTGCTGATCCGTATGGAGGACAACGGTGTTTATTTTGACCGAGATTACTTAAAGGAACTTTCAAACAAAACGGAGAAGCTGATAAAGGATATCAAACATCAAATCTATGAGATTGCCGGGGTGGAATTTAACCTAAACTCACCCATACAACTTGGCCAAATTCTTTTTGACAAACTCGGCCTTCCTTCTCAGGGAAAGACATCGAAAAGCAAAAAATACAAAACGGGTAGAGAAATCCTTGAAAAACTGGCAGGCGATTACAAAATCGCAAAGATGATGCTGGATTACCGAAAATACTCAAAGTTGAAATCCACTTATATAGACGCTATTCCCACTTACATCAGTAAAAAAACAGGGCGTGTTCATTCTTCTTTTAATCAAATTGGTACAGCAACCGGCAGACTCAGCAGCAGCGATCCTAATCTCCAGAACCTTCCCATCAAAGAAGAAGAAGGCAGGGAAATCAGAAATGCCATCAAACCTCAAAAAAAGAACTGGAAACTCATCAGTGCCGACTATTCCCAAATAGAATTAAGATTGATGGCACATATCTGTTCCGATGAAAACTTGATTACAGCGTTTAACAAAAACCTGGATGTACATTCGTTCACTGCCTCAAAAATCTTTTCAGTGGATATGGACCATGTAACAAAGGAACAGAGAAGTATAGGCAAGATGATCAATTTTTCCATCATATATGGGATTTCCGCGTACGGTTTATCCTCAAGAATAGGTATCACTGTTAAAGAAGCGGAAAAATTTATCAATGAATATTTTAAAGCCTACCCAAAGGTCAAAGAATATATGGATGAAGTGGAAAAAAATGCGAAAAGGGATAAAGTGGTCCGCACTATCTTTAACCGGTTAAGAAAGATCAAATACATCGATGCCTCAAATCAGCGCTTACAGCATGAAGCAAAACGAATGGCCATCAATTCTCCCGTTCAGGGTACTGCAGCTGATATAATGAAAGTGGCCATGATTAATGTTCAAGATAAAATAAACGAAAAAAAATCTCGCTGTATGATGATTATGCAGATACACGATGAAATCGTCTTAGAATGCCCCGATGAAGAAGTCGAAGTGATGAAAAAAATGTTGGTTCAGGAAATGGAAAATGCTTATTCACTTCAAGTTCCTTTAAAAGTCGATGTAGAAGTGACAACAGAATTCTAATTCAGGAGGTCATTGTATGAAATGGGTAGAATCTGTACCAAATTTTAGTGAAGGTAAAAATGTTGAAGTGCTTGAAAAGATCGTCAATTGCGCAGAAAAATACGAGAGGGTTTGGATAGTCAACTGGTCGATGGACAAAGATCACAACCGCTCCGTTGTCACCATTGTGGGTGACCCGTCACAAGTCATTGAAGCCCTGTTTGATATGACCAAAACCGCTACCGAACTGATTGATCTGAGGAATCACAAAGGTGAGCACCCCAGAATGGGTGCCACCGATGTTATCCCTTTGATTCCGTTAAAAAACACCGACTATGCGGAATGCACTGAGTATTCAAAACAGTTGGCACAAAAGATCGGAGAAGAATTGAAGATTCCTGTCTATTTATATGAAAAGGCAGCGACTCGAACAGAAAGAAAAAATCTTGCTATTATTAGAAAAGGGCAGTTCGAAGGATTCAGCGAAAAGATTACCAATGAAAAATGGCAGCCGGATTACGGTCCATCGGATGCCATACACCCCAGTGCAGGAGTTGTAGCTGTGGGTGTAAGGGAATTTTTAATTGCTTACAACGTTAACCTGGCCACAGACAACTTGTCCATTGCCAATGAGATTGCCAAAATGGTTCGTCATAAAAGCGGTGGATTTCGTTATGTCAAAGCCATGGGTGTGGAATTGAAGGAAAAGGGCATTGTCCAAGTGTCCATGAACTTGACCAATTTTAAAAAGACAAGTATTTATAGAGTTTTCGAGATGATAAAAATCGAAGCAAAGCGCTATGGTGTAGGGGTTCTTGGTTCGGAGATTGTTGGTCTGGTACCGTTGCAAGCTATCACGGATACTATGGATTATTATTTGGGCCTGGAGTCTTTTAATATGAACAGGGTGATTGAATATCAATTGATGGAAATTCTTGAAAAAGAATAATTCGATCTAAAATATTGGAGGTTAGAGGATGCAGATAATAAAACTTCTTAGGACAAATTTTGAAGGAGACGAGTATCTGGTTGAAACCGGAGGTGTCTATAAACGCTCTAAACAATTAAGAAGTTTTGTTTGTGGATCATTCCAGGATAGGATCAATTCCCGGATAAAGATGCTTTATCAATTTCAAAATCGTTTTATACTTCCTGATTTTATGGATTTCAATTCCGCAGAACCTCTGTTCCTCTTTCCCTATCAAGGTGAAGAAAGTATCGACATCTTACCTTTGGAAGATGGCCAAAAGATAGAAATTGCCATGCAACTGATCGATTCCATGGAATTGTTGCATCATGTAAGTGGTGAGGGATTTGGTATATGGGGATTTCCTCACTTATTAATCTCCGACCGTTTGAGAATCCTCCCCCCTCTCTGGGTCAATTTCAACAAAGAGGCGTTAAAATTCGTTTTAAACCGAGACAAAGTGTTTGTGGCTCCGGAAATATTGGACGGCAAATGGCCAACATCCGATTCAGATACTTATGTTCTTGGAAGAATATTGCAAAAACTGTTGCCTGAAGAGTTCAAAGAAAAGTTCAGTCAAGAATTGGAACAGATGACAGATGCAGATCCTAAATTAAGACCCTCACATTTCAGTCGATTGTTTACGGATAAAATACAAATTACCAGAAAAAACAAATCATTGGAAGGTCTTGTGAAACGAGAACTGGTGTCTTCCCATATCGTAGAGAGAGATAAGGATTTACGGGAGTTCAATACTTATTTCACCGACCTTCAAAGTGAAGAAACAGGTTCCTACCTGATCCATGGCGGATCGAGAGTTGGGAAAACAACCTTTTTAAACCTGATTCAAACCGATTTGATCAACAATGGCTGGAAAACCCTTAAGGCTGAAGATACAAAGCACTTCTGCCAGGAATTACTTCAAATCACCGAAAATCCTGAGTTCGCAGGGGTGAATCTTGAAGATTTCCAATACTTGTGGGATCTTCAAGAGAATTACAATTTAGATCGAGTAGCACGTATTGTGGGTAAACTCATCGGGATCATGGATCAAATTGCGATTTTGGTGGATGACTTTGAACAAATCGATGACGGTTACCGGAAATTATTAGATTATGTTCAATCCATGATCATCCCTTCAAAGGTGGTTATTATTGCGGCATCCACTCAAACTGAAGGCAAATTTGTCTTCACAAAAAAATACCGCTTACAACCCTTCAACAAAGAACAAACCACAAAGTTTTTGGAAATCCTTCTTGGCAAATCCTTCACCACCAATTACGAACCTCAGACGAACTGGATATATAATCTGACCAACGGTTATCCGGGTCTCATCTATAATTTTCTCATGTTATTGAACGCAACCGGAAAACTGAACATCAAAGAGGGCAAATGGATCATTGAAGGAAATATCCACAATATTAAAGGAATGGAAGATTATGTCGAAAGGCTGTTTCAACAAATCAACCCAACAGATAAAGAACTGCTTTCCGACTTCTCCGGATTATCCGAAAACTTTACCAAAGGCGAGTTCAATACCCTTTGCAACCGTATTAATTTAGATCACAAACAAGCAGAAAACTCGCTGATTCGGATGCAGCGAGCCGGACTCATCATCAAAGAAGGTGAGCGTTATCGATTTACCCTTCATGATATCTGGGAAAAGGCTTATAAAAACTTGGAAGCGAAAAAAAAGCAAACGATTCACAGTAGCTTTTGCAAAGCTTCTCCGGATTTTTCTCGAAAGGCATGGCATTACAAACAGATAGGGAAAAGAAGAGCTGCTGCTGCCATGTACCTGAGAGCAGGGTGTGAAAACTTCACAAACAATATGAGTTGGGCCATCGTAGAACAGTATTTTCAAAACGCATATGATCTCCTTGAAGAAAATGAAATCACCGATGAAATGTTGATGCTTCCCGCTTTACTGAAACTGCTCAAAGGAGAAATTCTCGACGAAGCAATCGCAGAAAGATTTAAAAATTCTAAACGTCTCACATATCTCTACCTGTACAACTTGGTTTTAAAATGTGATTTTGATCAGGTCGAGAAAGAATATCATCATATTTATCCAAATGGAAATCCATACAAAACATTTTCTGATTTTGCCAATAACCTTTCATATGTTTATTGTCTCTATGAATCCAGTAAGATTGGACAGGCTTCTGATGAAATTAAAATTGTGTCCAAAAAAACAAAGAAATTTGACCGGTATGAATATTTAAATATCCTGTATAAAAACCTGTTGGCAAAGATTGAATGGCGCAACAATCATTGGGATGAATCAGCCGTTTTGTGCAAGGAAAATATGGAATCCGCCGAACAGTTGAAGATGAAATTCCTCCTTCCCTTGGTTTATTCTTCTCTGGGAACCATTATGGACATCAATGGACCCCATTATTCAAAACCGATCCTTCAAAAGGCCATCAAATATTCTGAAAAATACGGAATCCCTCAACTTTCCCTGAGACCGGCACTTAATCTTGCTAACAGCTATCTCTATTCTGGTGATATCACCAGTATGTTTATATTTATCGAAAAAAGCCGCGAGATATCCAGAACCTACAACGACCGAAACAATCTGGCGTTAAGCTATCTCTTAGAGGGGTTGTATCATTCATATAACAAACAATACAAAGAAGCCTTGGAGGATCTGGACAAGGCTATCGAAACGGTTGATTTTCCTGAGATTCGACAAAAGGCCATGCGTTTTAAATACATGTGTCTGTTTTCTATGGGAAACTCTGCAGAAATCGATCGAGATATCTTAAACAAACCTTTTGCAAAAGATTACGGCTTTCAAGATGTCGTTAAATTGGCATTAGCAGAAGATCCTGATGAGATTAAAAAATATTTCAGTCGATTTAAAGAGGCCCATCATCTTTGGAAAGAAGAAATTGCCGTTGCCTTTAAAGAAAAACTATCCAAGAATTTTCCGGAGGAGTTTGAACGTTATTTGGAGTCATTGATTCAATATTATATGAAATCTCATCTTAAACTGCCTATTGCCCTAACAAACGAAGCTTTTGCCTATTTGTATAGAGAAATGGGACAGTACAGGAAGTCAAAGAAATTTGCCAGAAATGCCGTCGATATGTATAAAAACATGAAAATGACCTCCGCTGCCCAAAAGCTTAATAAAGAGCTTTTGATGGGCGAGAAGACCTTGGAAGATTATGTCAACATTATTTCAAATGCCCTGAGATCTGAGAAAAGAGAGATTATTTTAACAGATGATCTTCTCAGTCAGTTTGAATCCAATCTCATTGCCAAGATCAACGAGATGGATGTCTTGCACGAAATCATTAATTTTTCCAAAACCATCACGGCTTCAGCCGAGCCTGAAGAAATCCTGGCAGAATTTGTCAGTTGGATCTTATCCTTTTCACCCATCAGAAAGATGATCATTGCCGTCATTAAAGACACGAAGGTGGTTTATAAAAGTTGGATGTCATTGACAAGCACCAAGAAAACCGAAGAGAAGCTTTTGATCCAGAAGATGCTGAAAAAGAAACAGGGTTTCATTAGAACGCCTTTTGAGGCAAAGGCTGAATTCTTTGTGGATGAAACTTACAAGGTCATGTTATATGCGGAAAACAGCAATCTCATGATGAGTAATGAGGAGTTTGACCGTTTCGCACTCTTTATCGATAACTTAGAACCAATCATCTCCATGGCAATCAGAAATGCTATCTCCTATCGTTCAAGCATTCTCGATCCCCTCACAGGATTATATACCAGATGGTATTACACAAGGCGGCTTGAAGAGGAATTTAATAAGAGTAAACGTTACAATTCCAACCTTTCCGTTATTATGGCTGATTTGGACCATTTCAAACGAATCAACGATGAATTTGGACACAATCTGGGCGATGAGGTGTTAAAAACAATAGCCTCTATCATCAAAGACTCTGTTAGGAGTTACGACGTTGTGGGTCGTTATGGTGGAGAAGAGTTTGTTGTTATCCTACCCGACACGAATTTAATCGAAGGAAAAGAAGTGGCAGAAAGAATTCGGGAAAATGTTGAAAAAAACAACAAATTCAATTTTTACATCACGATCAGTCTTGGAGTCACATGTACAGCAGAAAAGAACTATAAAAAATACCTGGAACTGGTAGCTGATGCAGATAGAGCCTTATACTATTCGAAAAATCACGGAAGGAATCAAGTCACACAATACAATCCAAAGGATGAATAAGGATGAATAATGCGTAATTATCTTTTCTTTTTTTTTATTTCTTTTATCGTTGGTATTGGCCTTCCCAATGATTATAGTTTTACGATCACGGGAGAATTACCTGTGAGTAAGCTAGCCCCCCCTTCAGAAATATTTCAGTATGAATGGGATTTTGACTATCAACCAAGAAAAAGAGAACTGAATCTGAAAGTGACTGCCCCTATCGCAATACTTTCAAGAAATGCTCCGGAAAAACAAGAGGAGATTGCATACGTCCCCAAAAAAACTGTAGGTCTTATTGATATTCCCGGCTCTTTACCAGAGCAACTTAGGGTAGAAAGGGCTTTTTTTGATTCTGAGATTACCTTATTTCATAAACCTTTAAAACTTAGTCTTGTGGAACAAAAAACAGGCGGAATAGCAGTCACTATAAGCAGCAGAAAAGAAATCGAGTTTGCTGATATTCAATATAACTCAAAAGTAAGGTTTTATCAGGTTCCTTCACCACCAACCACAGTTCCCGTGATCTTGGAAGAAGATCGGATCTACATAGATGAAAACGGGATAGGGTACAATCCACTCAAAGAACTGGCAGAAAATCAATCGAGGATTTCAATTGGGACAGTGGATTTACAAACATATCGTCTGGAATTTTCCAATCCATTCTTGGATACCTTGATCTCGAATGATACAAACCGATTTTTCTTTAAAAACGATTCTCTTCTTATCGGTGCTCAAGCCTCAATGGGTGAAATAACGGGCATTGCTTTTTTTCCGGGTTTTGATTTTAAAACGGATTTGTTTGATAACTGTTTTGTCATGAGAACTGTAGCTCAATTTGAACGCTTACCATCCTTTGATTTTGGATTGGGCCTGATCAACACCACTCCTATTCCGATTATCAACTGGTATACCTTGGGAACAAGCAACCTGTTCACAATCGGAGTGGATATCTTTGCAAGAAGTTCCTATGGATTAAACATCCGGTTGAAAAACAACTCTTATCTCATTGGTGGCTCAACTGGCTATGATTTTTCGAATGATGGTTTTCACGCCATGATTGATGGAAAATATACTTTTGACAAGGGGCTTTTTTCTGCAGGACTTTCCTACAACGACGGAATTGGCCTTAACCTTGGTACTCAGTACCAATTAATCAAGGACCATCCTTTTTCCATGAATATTTATGGTAATATAGACTACCGAAATGATTGGCTCTTTTCGGCCGGTACGAAAATACGAATCGGGGATGTTGATCTGAACGTGAAAATTAAATTTATTACCGGAGGTTTATCAGTTGATGTTGAAGCCGGATACTCATTCTGAACGAATTCTTGAATATGATATATACGTCAAAATGCCTCTTAAAGAGGCTCACCTATTAGGCTATTTGTCTGAATCTTATGATAACGTCATGAATATTCGACATGCCGGAGTTGATGACGGAACGGTAAAGGTCATTGTTCCAGCTGATCTCATGGACGAAGTCATGGAAATGCTTGAACTGTTGAAAGAAGAAATAAACTTAGAAGTGGTGAGATATGAGCCGAATCCGGGACATCCTTAGTCTTCCGTCCCCAAGGGAACATTACCCGTCGATTTACGATATCGATTTTCAAAGATTAAAGCGTTTGGGTATTAATACCTTGCTATTCGATTATGACAACACCCTTGCCCCATGGAAGAGTATTTCTGTGGGCAAGAAAACCATCGCCCTATTTGAAAAACTGCTTAACAATCGATTTAAAGTTTGTGTCGTCACAAACGCACCTGCAAACAGGGCTGGTGACCTTTTAGAATATTTTGGCGGAAAGGTTCCCGTTTTTGGTCAAATGAAAAAACCAGGGATTAAAAAATTGTCAAAAGTATTGCAATTTCTTCATTCAAAACCTCAAGAAACAGCATTAACAGGAGATCTGTTTTTTACGGATATCATTGCCGGTAACCGGATGAAGATGTACACCATCCTTGTCAATCCCTATTCTCACTACACTAAAGAGGTGTCAAATTTTATTGGAAAAGCAGCCTATAAAATGACCCGTTGGAGTTATTTACTTTATTTTTACACCATTGGCTGGTTTTTCAGACTCACTCATCTGATCAGCCCACAGTTAAGTGTTGAAAAATGGCAGGATGTCGATTTCAACAAATTTTGGGAACAAGGCTACAGAAATATCATCTTTGATATGGATAACACGTTGGCAAGATGGAAAGAAAGCGAATTACCTCAAGATTCCATCGATAAAATGAAAGAATTAGTTACAAAGGGTTATCAACTCATCATCATGTCAAATACGCGACACGTTGAACGGTTAAAACTGATCAGTCAAAAGATTGACATGGGTATGAAGGCATATGGAAAGGTTAAAAAACCTTTTTTGACAAAGGCAAAGGCCATTATGAAAAGGGAATCGTTGAAAGCTTCTGAAACACTTTTTATCGGTGATCAATTGTTTACAGATATTCTAACCGGAAATCTGCTGAAGACTTATACGATCAAAGTAGACCCCATCGATTTAGAACATGAATTTCCGATCACAAAATTTTTAAGAAAATTGGAAAGACTCTTTACCAGAAAAAAGGAAGGCAGGAAAATGCGTGATGATTAACGGATGTTTTCAACGATGAAATGCCATGGTTGTGGGGTTCAACTTCAGACATCAGACCCGACAAAAATAGGATATATTCCCGAAAATGCCATGTTGGAAAGAAGTGAACCGCTTTGCCAAAGATGTTATCGCATCAAGCATTATTCAGAGAACATCGCACCTGAGGTGGTTCATTATTCTTTATCCGATCTGAGAAGCATTTCGGCTGAATGTGACGTTACCTTTGTTGTTGTCGATTTGTTGGATATCGAGGGGACGTGGAGCAAAAGCATCACTGATGCTGTGAAAGGTGATTTATTTGTGGTGTTAAACAAATTCGACCTGATTCCCAAACACATCCTTGCCAAGCAAATTGTTGAATGGTTTTCCACCGAATACAATATCAAACCTAAACGTATCCAGCCGGTAAGCAGTTTAAATAACTTTGGCATTAAAAATTTAACCGAACAGATCAACCACACCCAAAAATGCTGTTTTACGGGGGCAACGAATGCGGGTAAATCAACTTTGCTGAATACAATTATTTCAAAAGAAGGGCTAAGTGAATCTACTGTTAGTCCATTCTCGGGAACAACTCTTGGAAGGGTTAAGCGAACGCTGAAGTCAGGTACCATTATCATCGATACTCCGGGAATAGAAGTGAAACATAGAATGATGCAGTTCATCAAACCTGAAGAGCGACATTTGATATTCAAAACAGACAAACTTACACGAAAAACGTATAAACCGGAGCCGGGGAAAACCATTTTCTTTGGAGGATTATGCAGAATAGACGTAGTCAATACCGCTCGAGACGGTTATGAACCTATCTTTCAACTCTTCTCCGGACATAATGTCGTCTACCATTCGTCCAATCAAAAAAAGGCGGATGAATTGCATAAAAGGCAATTCGGAAAAATGTTGAAACCGCCTTTTTCTTCCATGCCTTATCAGGCAATCAACTGGCAGCCACATAAACTGAAGCTACTCGAAGGTGAAGACCTTGCCATTTCCGGGCTTGGTTGGATCAACGTGAAAAGGGGACCCCTTGAAATAGTACTTACGCTACCACGAGGAACGGGCTTTCATCAGAGAAAGGCAATTTTGAGAAAAGAACGCTAAAGACAAAGATTTTTTTGCCGATAATTATCAGTAATTCCAATATTGGATTCCAGGGAGGGGATCTTATGGGTTTCAATGTTGACAGGGTAGAACAAACAAATTCGGTCAAGCCGGTTTTCAGAAACGATATTGCCGATCAAACCAAATCTAAGCCTCGCGAGGCTTCAAAGGCTTCCGAAAACGGTGAGATTCCAAAGAAAAAGGTCAATCAAGCCGTGGACGAATTCGAAAAGGGCATCGAAACACTCAAAGAGATCCACATGGACGATTTGAGTATTGAATTCGACAAGGAAGCGGATATGAAGGTGGTCAAAATCATTGACCAAAAAAGCGGTGAGGTTTTAAAGGAAATACCCCCCAAAGAAATCGTTGAGTTGGCCAAAAAACTTAACGAGATGCTGGGTATTCTTTTTGACAAGCTGGCCTGAAAAGAAATCTTTGTTTATTGAATAAGAAGGTGAAAACATGTCAACCGATTATCTTTCTTATCTGAGTGGTTCTCAACAAGATCGGATGCATTTTGCCGGCGCTTCAAGTGGCTTGGACATCAATTCCATGATCGATGCGGAGATGACCAAAGCATCAGAACCGGTCAAAAAACTCCAGGAAGAAGAAGAAACGCTAACAAATCGACAAACAGCTTTACAAAATGTCTCCGACAGATTAGATGAATTTCGAACCTTTGCGAATGACTGGAAGCTCCAATCCAACTTTTTTCACAACGATGCAACCTCATCAGATGAGAGCATATTAACCGTTTCCACATCCGGATCTGTCAGAGATACGACTTTTGATGTAACGGTGGACAGCCTGGCCAAAAATCAGTCCTATTTTTCAACATCATCCGTTTCTGCTGAGACAACCACCCGACTTGAGAACCTGGGCGGAACAGGTAATGGCATTGCCGGAGCGGGAACGCTTTCCATCAACGTGAACGGAACCGGTTATGAAGTGGACTATTATGAGGGTAACACCTTAGAAGAGATCACGGAGCAAATCGAAAGCTTGGACGATAATCTCCAGGTACACGCAGTCAGTTCAGAAGACGGACTCAAGTTGTTTTTTTCAGGAACCGACGCCGGAGTTAATCTGCAAATGAGTGATTCCGGAACCTTGCTGGAATCGCTGAATATGACCGAATCTCACAAATCCGGGGGTTTTGTGTTGGGTGATCCGGATGCGACGATGGATACCTTTGGGATTACGGATACTGCTGGCGGAAAATTGACGATAACAGTGGATGGCACCGATTATGTTATTAATTACGATTCATCAGATAATTTTAACTCATGGATCAGCGATATTTATGATGATCCCGAATTAGAGACAATGCTTGAAAAGGTCAGTATCTATTACGGTTCCAATGGACAAACCGGTGACGATGAGGCCATGAAGTTGTTTATCAACTCGAAAAACCCAGAAAGCGAAGTTACAGTATCCGAGACGGGTGATGGAAATATGCTGGAAATGATGCGTTTTTTTGAGACATATGGATCAGCTGAAAGAATTACAGGCTCATCTGACGATTTATTAGAAACGTTTGGTTTGAATGATAATGGCGCCATTCAATTCACAGTTGGTGATGATGATTATTCCATTGATTACGATGTTACAACCGATACACTTGCAGATGTTGTTGACAAAATAAACGATGAAGCTGATCTTCAAGACAAAGTATCCGCAAACATCGTTGATGATGGAACAGACTTGCAACTTGTCCTCTCCGCCAAAGACAATGCCACAACCTTTGAAGTCTCCGATACCGGTGACCTCTTAAGAACTATGAATATGACCGAAGAATTCGAATCCACCAGCGCCGTGACCGGTGCTGACACCGATTATCTGGCGGATTTTGGCACCACCGAAGACTCCGGTACCATTACCATCAACATCGACGGCAGTTACCGTTATGTCAGTTATGATGCCTCAGCAACCGGAGACACCCTTGCCCAATTGGTCAACAAGATCACAGCGGCTGACAGCCGTATTTATGCTGAAGTTGAAGATCTGGGAGGAACACTAAACCTAAAAATCGGCAGTACAGAGCCGGATGTGAATATCTCGCTGTCTGATTCAGGAGATGTTCTGGAAACGCTGAACATCGACACCACCGAAGCCACGGGACATCATTCAAACGGCTATAGCACAACCGGACATTCTGAAAGTGGCTTCCAGGAAGCGCGGCAGGCAATGGCAACAGTAAATTTTGGAGGCATTGAAACCGAAATCACCAGTGATACCAATACGTTTAACAATGTCCTTCAAGGCATCAATTTTACCGCCCGACAAGAAAGTGACACGCCAGTAACCGTGACGGTCACACAGAATATTGAAGAGACAAAAGAACACGTCAAGGATTTTGTAGATGAATACAACAACCTGATGGATTATCTGTATGAAAGATTGTACGCTGAAGACGACAGGGTCCAAACCACATCCACCGCATCTGAAGATGGGGAATCTGAAGATAGCGAAGATGAGCTAGCCGATGTGCTGGTAGGTGATCCATTACTGAGAAGCATCTTTGAAGAGTTAAAAACAATGGCTTATCAGGACATGGACGGAAGTGCTCAGGAAGTTTATTATTCAAACACCACGTCCGGCAGCGAAGAGAGTACACTTTACGAGCTGGGTGTAAGGCTTCCTTCGGGCAGCACAGGCACACTTTCAATCCACGTGGAAGATTTTGACGATCCGATAGAAATGGAATACTCTGAAGAGGATACTTTGGAAGATATTGTCAACCGAATGGCTCTTTATGGAGATTATAACGTTCGTGCCTCCATAGAAGAGGATGGCAACGGGTCATTTGTTTTCAAGATATCCAGTCCCGATGACATCATCATTACCGATACGGCAACCACTGGATATACGGGATTGAAAAGCACGCTGTTAACCAATCACGGAGATACGTCCTTGAAATACGATTACCTCACGGAAATTGGGGTGGGATCATCAGACGGATTCAGTGATTACGAGAATAATTACAGAAATATTATGCGTGGTAGGCTTTCTGTTAACGAGCAGCTACTTGAAAATGCCTTGAGAAGTGATTCAGAGGCAGTGTGGGAATCTTTTGGAATTTCCTCAACCGTTGCTGGCACGGAAATGAAGGGGTTTGCCACTCAACTGTCTGAAAAGATATACGATTATAACACCTTTAACACCGGAAAACTCGAAAGGGTGATGGGTTACAACGGGACAATCTCTCAAGAACTCAGGAGAATCAACAGTCAGATTGTTGACTGGTCCTCAAGATTGAATCGTAAATTTGAAGCGCTTTGGGCAAAATACTCAAATTTGGAACAAACACTTGGCAGGTTACAGGAACAAGGAGCAGCTTTGCAAAACTCTTTTTCGAAACTAAACGGAGGCAACGACTAATCAACCAACACCCTTATCATAGTAATCATAAGAAAAGGCTCGATCAGCTCCTTGTTGATCGAGGCTTTTTTTCATCCCGATCAAAGGCCGCGGCCGAAATCATGTTGGGTAACGTCATCGTTAATGAAGAAAAAGTGACAAAGGCCGGGAAGCGTTTTTCAGAAGATTGTGTCATACGACTGAAAACAATAGCCATTCCATACGTAAGCCGGGGGGCATTCAAATTAAAGCGGGCATTTGAAGTGTTTGACATACAGGTAACCGACAAGGTTTGTGTGGATTTGGGAGCCTCTACCGGAGGTTTCACCGAAATTCTCCTGCAGAAAAGTGCCAAAAAGGTCTATGCCGTGGATGTGGGTTATGGTCAATTAGATTGGAAGATACGCTCAGATCCCAGGGTTATCCCTATGGATAAAACAAATGCCAGATATCTGAATAAAACCTCTTTTGAAGAAAAAATTGACTTCATGACCGGAGATCTGTCTTTTATCTCTCTCTTTCACATCTTGCCCATTGCCTATATGTTGTTATCTCCGAAGGGAGAGGCGGTCTTTCTCATCAAACCTCAATTTGAATTACCCCCTGAATGTAATGTCAAAGGGGTTGTCAAGAGCGACAAAGATCGTTATAAGGCTGTTAAAAAGATTTTTACCTATTGTAAAGAGTTGAGTTTTACGATTGAAGATTTTACCCTCTCTCCAGTAAAAGGCTCCAAGGGAAATGTCGAATATCTTGTAAAGATTTCTTTACCTTATTCCCCAGAACGGTCGTTAAGTGATACAATAGTACTCGAAAGAATGTTTAAAAGAAAGGATGATTGACAGTTGAAAAAGATTACGCATGAAGACCTTCTGCTGTTTAAAGACGGGGAATTTGATTTTGTCAACACGCTAACGGAAGAATTTGACTGCACAAAAGCTCATTCAAGGGCATTTGAAGCCATGCAAGCGGGTTTTGACATCAAATCCCGTGATTATAATATCTTTGTTGCCGGAGATACAGGTACAGGACGCAGAACCTTCGTCAGGCAAACGGTTGAAAAAGTGGCAAATGCTATCGGATCGGCTTCAGATTGGATCTATGTTCACAACTTTAACGACCAATGGTGTCCCAATGCCATTGCCTTAAAAGCTGGTATGGCAAAACAGCTTAAAAAGGATATTAAAAAACTTTTGGAAGATTCCTTAAAGGCCCTTGATAATCTTTTCGAGGGGGAGATCTATCAACAAAAGGCCCAGGAATTAAAAGCAGATTATGACGAAAAACAAAAGCAATTGTGGAATCAAATCAAATCCAAAAGCAAAGAACTTGGTTTCAGTTTAAAAATAGCGCCAAACGGCATTATCACCAATCCAATCAAAGATGGTAAACGGGTCAGCCAGGAGGAAATTGACAATTTGGAAGGTGAAGAAAGGGAAGCTTACGAATCCAACTTGGTCAAATGCAAGCAGTTGGTGGAAGGCTATCTGTACAAATCAAGGCTGCTGAGTAATGAGTATGAAGAGGAATCCGAAAAAATGAACGTAGATAGTGCTCAGTTCGCCTTAAAACCAATATTCTCCCAATACGAGAAGAAATACAGCTCGTATAAAGATATTTCAGACTTTTTGGATAACATTCTCAATGACATGATGGATAATCTGATGGTATTAATGGGAGACAATGAAGAGGAAATCCAAAGATTATACAGCCGTTATCAGATTAATGTGTTTGTAGATCACACCGGAGATGAAGGTGCTCCTGTTATATTCGAACTGAATCCTACCTACTCCAATCTCTTTGGCAAGATTGAATACCTTTCCAAAAACGGATATCTCTATACCGATCACACCCTGATTAAACCCGGTTCCTTTCACAAGGCAAATGGAGGATACATAATCATCGAGGCAAAAGATGTGTTGAATGACTTTTACGTTTGGGATACGTTAAAGAAAATGTTGTACTCCCAACGCATTAACGTTGAAAATGTGGAAAGCAGGAGTGGTTATTCCTCCTTGGCCACCATTAAACCCGAACCCATTCCATTGGACATCAAAGTGATTCTCATAGGTGAGCCTTATCTTTACGATTTGCTTTACGAGATGGATCCTGATTTCGAAAAACTGTTTCGAATTAAAGCAGAATTTGATTATGAACTCAATAATACCCCTAAGAACAGAAAGTTAGTGGCTGCATTCATGAAAACAGTCATCAAAGAAAAGCAGTTGAACACAATTACTCCTGACGGTGTACAAGTCATTGTCGAACATCTGTTGCGTTTATCAGGTTCTAAACAGAAGCTATCAACAACCTTCAGTAAGATTTCTGATCTTCTAATCGAATCTTCTCGCCTTGCTAAAATGGAAGGTATAGAAAAAATAGATTCGACCCTTTTGAAAAAAACCCTTGCCTTAAAAGAACATCGGGTCAGTCTTGAACGGGAAAAGATTGATGAAATGATTTACGAGGGAGATATCATCATAAAAACCGATGGTGAAGCTGTCGGGGAGCTAAACGGATTAAGTGTTTTCAATACCGGTGATTATATCTTTGGAATCCCCGCCCGAATCAGTTCGGATTATTCACTTGGAAGCTCGGGAATTGTGGATATTCAACGAGAAGTGGATATGAGCGGAAAAATTTACAAAAAGGCTGTTTTAACTTTAGAGAGTTTTTTCGAAGCAAATTATTCAAAAGATTTTCCTTTATCTGTAAAAGCCACCACCTCTTTCGAGCAAACCTATGGAGAAATTGACGGGGATAGTGCCACCATTGCTGAAACGATTTCTTTAATTTCAGCCATCAGCCATGTCCCTATAAAACAAGGCATTGCTGTAACAGGTTCTATGAGTCTCAAAGGGGAGGTTCAAAGTGTTGGGGGCATCAGCGAAAAGGTTGAAGGATTCTATCGCATCTGCAAGAGATGTGGATTAACTGGGGAACAAGGTGTTATCATCCCCGATAAAAACTTAGATTCTTTAATATTAAAAGAAGAGGTAATCGAAGCCGTCAAAAAAGGAGATTTTCATATCTGGACTGTAAAACACCTATATGAAGCCATCGAAATTCTAACAGGAAAACCAGCAGGAACAAAGGGGAAAAAGGGAAAATTCCCAAAAGATACCGTCAATTATTACTTACTAAAGAATCTGGAGAAATTCCATAAAAAGATGCAAGAAGAACACGAACACGATTCAAAAAATCCTGAACCCGAAAAGGAACATCAATAACATTGTTCAGATAAAATCAAAACTGATCTGTCCGTGTGAGTGGAATCGTGATATAATCTTACTAAATGAAGAACAATGGAGGGGTAAACACATGAAAAAAATAACCATACTTGTTTTAATCGTTTTACTTTCTGTAACCTTGCTTGCCGATTGGCTTGTTGAAGTAAAAGTAGAAGGAATGGAATACGAACACGACAACGCATTAGAAATGATGTTGCTGTTGGAAACCATTCAAAACGAAGTCACAGAATATCAAGATATTGACGATTATATCTGGAAAACACCTTTAAGTGACAAAGGCATGTACAACGTAGAACGCTGGGATCAATTAAGAGATTTGGTTGTCTCATTGCTTCACAGGGAAGATTATAATTTCGTCGGCATCTACACAAAGAGATGGCCAAACGGCAGTCAATTAATACCGTTTATCTATATTGAGGACCGATTTACGCAACCGGATGAAATTGGTACACCTGAAAATTTTGTTCAACGCAATTTTGACCTGTTGAAAAACGAAAGCCTTTTATCAAAAGCCTTCAACGAGGGAAAGGGATATTTCACAACCAACGCTATCAGAATCACCGAATCGACTTATGATCAAGAGGCTGCCCGGGAGTACCAACTTAAAGCAGGGGTTAGGGGATATTTCGCTTATCCGCTGAAAAACGGGGAAACAACCATCGGACTTCTGGTTATCGCCACAAAAAACCCCGGACTGACTGAAGAACAGTATTTCAGAATTCAGCAATACGCTGATGCAGCTGTTTGGTTGGTTGTACAAACCGTTGATTTATTGGCGAACCCCGAAAAAGTCGGAAAATAATCGAGTTTAAAATGACCATACAAACAAATGTTGGAGAAATTCAAATAGAGGAAAAGGATATTGTTATATTCAAACAGGGAATCCCCGGTTTTGAGTTTCTGAAAAAATTTGCCATCATCGCACTGGAGGACACGAAGCCCATCCAGTGGCTTGTTTCACTTGAGGATAGAGAAGTATCTTTACCGGTTATCGATCCCTGGCTGATTCGCTATGATTATCAACTTGATATCCCAAAAAACATCGTTGAATATTTAAAGATAACCAATCAAGAAAAAGCATTTATCCTGGCCGTCGTTAGAATTCCCGGTTCAAAACCCGACGCCATGACTGTGAATTTGGCTGCTCCCATTATCATTAATTTGGATAATAACCTGGCTCTGCAATACATCCCTGAAAAAAGCGAATACAAACTACGCCACTCCCTGAAAGAAGAACTGGAAAGGTCAAAAAAGCTTGCTCCCGAAAAAAATGGGGATGATTAGATGCTGATACTCAACCGAAAGAGCGAAGAGGAAATCTATATCGAAACCCCCGAAGGTAGAATTACCCTTAAAGTAATAGGGATAGACGGAAAAGCCGTAAAGCTAGGGATAGATGCTCCAAAAGAATACCCCATTTATCGAGAAGAATTGTACAGACAGGTAAATATGGAAAACAGGGAATCTGTGATTAAAAAAGAAGCCTTGGGAGAATTGTCCGGGCTTTTCGGAGATTTGAAAGATAAAAATGATTAAAGTTGATAGTGTCCTAATTCACCGGTTGGAACAACTTGCAAAAATTGAGCTTGATATAAATGAAAGAGAAAAACTGCGCCTGGAGATAATCCAGGCGCTTGAATTTGTAGATCAACTTGTAGATTCTGAAAATTGCCCGTCGATTTCCATTATCCGGTCGGTAATGAACCCTGAAAAGCTGCGTGAAGATTCATCTGAGAAGTCTCTCTTTGCATTTTTTGACAATGTTTCCGAAAGGATCGAAGACTATGTGGTTGTCTCAAAAGGATAAAAAAGGCAACACACTAAATAAAGGCAAACGGTATGAAGACATGGCCTGTCAATATCTGCGAAAAAAGAAATTTCGGATTATTGAAAAAAACTACCGAACCAGATTGGGTGAAATTGATATCATCTGTTCCTTCCAAAATGAACTGATTTTTGTTGAAGTTAAAGGGGGTAAAAATTCACCTGAGCCTTTCCTTAGAGTCAATCAACAAAAATTGCACCGACTGGAAAGAACCATGCGTCATTACCTTCATCATCAAGAATCCAATTGGGATTATATCCGGCTGGACGTCATCTCCATCAGTGAACCTGATCTATACATCAAACACTTTAAGGATGTGCTGGGTCAGTGAGTGCATGGAGTCCTTGCTCCAGACTATTTTTAAAGAAGACCTGATTTCCATTATTACTTTCAGTAATGAACGCCTTTAAACTTTTGCTGGTAAACTTTTCAAAATTACCGATGATGGCTATTTTGATACCGTACGTTGAACATTTCTGCAGGATTTCGCCTGCCATTCCGCTTTTCAGGTCAAAAAAATCTTGCTTTAGACTGTTCTGATAAACCACCACAGCGTTGCATTTATTGTAATATCGTGCATCGGAGATGTGATCTAATAAATCTTGTGCAGTAATAATCTTCTTATTTTTATCGATTAATAGTATGCTATCGTCATTATGCCTGATGATTTTCATTTGTTCTCTCCTTTTTAATCCACCAACGCTGAGATAGAAGCGATAATATTCTCCATAAATTCAAGATGCCCCCATAACATCAGCCTTAATTTTTTTTCCTGCTCTATATACTGGGTATGCATGGTCGAGTTGCCAAATTCAAAGTTTCTGGAATTGAGGATGGCTGTCAACGTATTACTAATGCGGATGGCTTCCTCCCTTTCACACTCATCAATATCAACAACGGTTGATACCATGGCTCTTGGTCTGATACCCATGTCATTATTTTTTTTTCGTGTTTCATCTTGCTCTTCTTCAGTTTTTCCTGTAAAATCATCCAAATTCTCCTTTGAAATACGCCATGCTTTGCGTACTTTTTGAGCTTTAATTTTCGCCTCTCTTATATAACGTTGAACTGTTTTCTCATGAAGTTCCAGTAAATGAGCGATTTGTTTAACCGTATAATATTCTCTATTCAACCTTGTCACTCCTAATTATTACTTGTAAATTTATTTAATTTCCACTATAAGTAATTATAAGTCATTTTTAAGGATTTGTCAAGTTAGATTTATATGCAAAATAAAAAACCACTTATAATTCTTTGTAATATCAAAACCGCATTGGAGTAACTGTAATTTTAAGTTTCTATGATAGAATTGAATAAACTTATTCAAAAAGGATTGATAATGGACAATTTAAAACGAACGAATTTTACCGCAATATTGATCAACGCTTTGATTGGCTTATTTTTGGTATTGGGTTATGTTGTTGAGTATCTTAAAGGGGGAAAGACCCTTTCTTTTGTTATGATGATCATCGTTGTTGTTTTAATCCCAATGATATGGGCTGTCATCGTATACAAAAGGAAGGGAAATTGTGAATACATCAAATACA
>CAYUYU010000001.1:11905-42634 GCA_964449405.1 uncultured Thermotogaceae bacterium | reverse complement strand
AACCATCCATTTCATCCAGAATTTCAAGACCCTTTAATCCGGAAAAACCTTTAATAGAGTATTTCGTTTTCCCGTTGCGTCTTGCTAAAATAAATAAATAGCCTTGCGACCAGATATATGATTGAGATAATTCTTTTTTTGCCGATAAAAAGAGCTTTCTGACTTGAACCGTTTCAATCATTGACATGACGTTGAACACTTCGTCCGAGAGGCTATGGGCTTTATCTTTAAAGGCAGTCAGTTTCTCTACGATTTCTCCCGGAGTGTACGCGTCAGGAAGTATCGCCACTTCATCATCATAGTTCAATGTCTTTTCCTGTTCATCCAGTAGCAAAGCAGATACTGATTCAGCTCCCAAAGCACTCATTTGTTCTCTGAAAAGAGAAGCCCGTTTTCTTACTTCTTCAGCAATAGTTTCTACAAAACCTTCTTCAATTCTGTTAAACGAAAACTCAAAATATCCAATTCCATCATGAAGCCTGAGAACAAATCCTCTTTCCGACCACATGGAATCATTAATCGTAACGCCTGTTGACATGACTTTGTACTGCTTACCCGTAACATCCGTGCCGAGTATACTGACATAAGAATAATTAGTCTCAAGGTTATGTATCAACTTTTTTAGTAAGGGGCGTTTCTCTTCTAAAAATTCTGATTGTCCTGTTTTCACTTGAACCCTCCTTATCTTCATTTTTTGCTTTTAGCTTTCAATTCATTCCTTGTCTCTCATTCATTATAGCTTCATTATACTATATCCATTAGAAAGCATTTATAAAAAACCCTGTTACTGCCAATTCTTAAAGACATTAAAACAATTTACATCAAGTAAATTTTTCATCATTGATAAAATTTGCATCAAAAAAAAGGATTTGATTTTTCTTTCATCAATAGATATACTATGGTCAACAAAGATAAAAAAAACTGAAAGGAGATGAACTCATGAAAGAAGTCGAGCAATACTACGATTTAAACCCCCTTGAAGAATGGAACAGACTTAATAGACATAAACTTGAATTTGATATGATGAAAAATTATTTCAAAAAATATTTAACACCTCATTCTACTATTCTGGATGCCGGTGGTGGACCCGGACGTATTGCCATACATTTATCTCAGTTGGGGCATAGGGTTACCTTGTTGGATTTGTCCTCAGAAAACCTTCGATTCGCAAAAGAAAAGGCAAATGAAAATCAAGTTCATTTAAAGGGATATATCCATTCCAACATCCTTGAATTAGACAAACATGTCACAGACATCTATGACAATGTTTTATGCTTGGGGCCCCTTTATCATCTCATTCATGAAAGAGATCGAAGGAAGGCCATTTCTAATTGCCTAAACGTTCTTAAACCCGGTGGGCTCTTATTCGCTGCCTTTATTTCTTCATACGCACCTATTCAGGATTTTATTGTTAATTATCCGGAAAAAATCGTTGGTTTTAAAGAAAAACTTTTAAGATATCTGGATGATGGCGTTAACATTGTCAGTAAAGAAAACAAAGGATTCACAACTGCTTTCTTCATGAATCCTTTAGACATCGAACCTTTTATGGCTTCTTTCCCCCTGGAACAACTATCCATTACCGCTTTGGAAGGACTTTTTTCTCAAAGCGAGGAGATCATAAACAAACTCCCCCAATCCATTTATTTGGATTGGCTGGATATTTGTCACAAAACTTCAACAAACCCCATTACTTGGGGAGGGTCCCAACATCTACTT
The DNA here is from genome assembly GCA_964449405.1 of uncultured Thermotogaceae bacterium. Taxonomy (GTDB): domain Bacteria; phylum Thermotogota; class Thermotogae; order MWEM01; family MWEM01; genus JASUTC01. The sequence continues at coordinate 40,915 of CAYUYU010000001.1, read as the reverse complement.
TATGTGGGTAGAAAAAAGGAAATTGAAAAGAGCTGATTTTTACGATAACATAATCACTCTTCCCTTTCTTTTGTTATTTCTTTGCATTTTTGTTTCTTTAGGAGTTTGTAGTATAGCCCCTTTCACTTATAAAGGGCGTTTTGTTGCCATCCCGGGGCGACGGGGGTATTTAAGTGGTGTTTGAATGTTTTTTTTAAAAATGGCAATAAAGCGTGTAAAGCTTTCTCCTTTATAAGAATACTCATATTTTATCGTCCGCTCAAATTCCATCCCTAATACTTTGAGCGCGTTTTGTGACTCTTTTAATTCGTTGATGAATGAAGGACCTTTGTAAAGTAAAACTTTCCCACCTACTTTTAACGGAGCGGAGGCGTATTCCAAACAGACACTTGTATGTGCCACAGCACGCATGGTACAAAAATCGTATTCTTCTCTGGTTTCTTTGGAAAAATCTTCCACTCTCTCATTAACCACCATCGCATTTGTTAAATCCAAACTTTCTACAACCTGTACTAAAAATTGACACTTTCTTTTTTCGCTTTCGATAAGTGTAAAAAAGGCATTTTGGAATGTAATAACCAAAGGTATAGCCGGAAATCCGCCACCGGAACCTATATCAACGATCTTCCCCTTTAAAGGTTCAATGAGGTCGTTTTCAAATGGAATCAGAGAATCCTCAAGGTGTTTTTGAATTAATTCATCCCGGTTTTGATAGCTAATCAGGTTTTGTTTCTTGTTTTCTTTCTCAAGAAGGTCCAGATACTTGGTATACTTATTTTTGATTAAAATGTCGTTTATCCTCCATGGGATTCATGAAAAATGGGAGCCCCACAAAAAGGCTCCCATTTAAAAAATTCAAGTTCTTTATAATTCTTTGATGATTTGTATTTCATCACCAGTTTTCAAAAAACTGGCATTCGCTTCGTCTGTATCCACATGAAATTCAAGTGCATATTTAGGACTGACTCGAACCAGTACATCTTGAAAAATGGTCTTTCTTCCTTGTGTATCACACAGTACAGAAACAATATCTTTGTCTTTGACTTCAAATCGTTGTGCATCTTCAGGAGTCATATGAATATGCCTTTTGGCCAAAATTAGTCCCTTTTCAAGATTCACTTCCCCGGCAGGACCTATTAATTTCACTCCCGGTGTACCCTCGATATCTCCTGAATCTCTTACTGGAGGAACAACACCCAACTTGTAGGCATCCGTCAGGCTTACTTCTACTTGTGTGTCTTTCCTGACGGGCCCCAATACTCTAACCGATTCAAAAGCTCCTTTAGGCCCTATAATCTTTATCTTCTCTTCACTGGCATATTGCCCGGGCTGTCCCAAGTCTTTAATAGGTGTTAATTGTGCATTCTCACCAAAAAGCACTTTCAAGTCTTCTTCAGATAAGTGTAAATGTCTTGCAGATACTCCTGCAACGATCTTTCCTTCTTTTAATCTCATCGATAAAAGTCCTCCTTCAAAAAGTTATCCGTTTTATATCTTTCTTTCATCACATGTTTTTACAACTATTCTGAGCACTTGTCTAAATTCGTCAACGAGATAGGGATCAATGGTGGAAAACATCTTTTCAACAAAGATAATTCTACGTTTGATGACCTCTTTGATGACTTTTTCGCCGTGTTCAGTAATTTTCAGACGCCTGACACGCCTGTCTTCATCAGCTACTTTGTAATCTACTAATTTTTCATCTTTCAATTTGTTCACTAAACCTGTAACGGTACTCTTAGCCACACCCAATCGTTTACTAATGTTTGTCATTGTTAAATTCTCATGCCAATAGATACTCTGAAGGACATCAAACTGTGCAGGCGTTATTTCATTTTCACCCTCTTTTAGAGCCACCCGCCCTTCAGCCTTTATCCATGCCGATATCTTTCTCATTAGCTTTTCAAGCTCTTCATACTTTTCCATTATTGAACATCTCCCTTTATAATAACGGTTAATTCCCCTTTTATCTCATCTTTGAACTTTAACAGGGCTTGTGAACACTTTCCCCTGAAAAACTCTTGATGCATTTTCGTCATTTCTCTGGCTATGAATAGTTCTCTGTCTCCAAGAATGTTCATGATTTCATTTATACATTTTATAAGACGGTAAGGCGATTCGTAAAAAATGATATTTCTCTTTTCCTCTTTTATCGTTCTCAAATACCTTCGCAATTTCTTATCTCGCCCTAAAAACCCGTCAAATATAAACGGCCCAGTAAAACCAGAAGCAGCATAAGCAACTGTAAGGGCGCATGGTCCGGGTATAACGTCCACTTCAATCCCGTTTTTATGACAGGCTTCAATCAAAAACGCACCGGGATCTGAAACACTTGGCATTCCTGCATCGGTTACCAAAGCAAAGGAATTACCATCCTTAAGTTGTTGAATAATTTGCTCCGTTTTTTGTCTTTCTTTTTGCTGAGAAAAAGAGATCAAGTTCTTTTTTCCTATTTGGAAATGGTTCAACAATGTAATAGTTCTTCTTGTATCTTCTGCGAGAATAGAATCTGAGGCTTTTAAAGATTCTAAAACACGCGGAGAACAGTCGCTGAGATTACCGATGGGTGTTCCTATAATGATTAATTGACCTTTCATCCCTCAAAATCACTCATGAGAATTTGTAATCTTTCCAAAGTCATCAACGCTTCTTTATGTTTTTCTCTTGTCTCTTCGATAACTGCTTCATCGGCATGTTTTAAAAATTTCTCATTGGATAACTTTTTTTCTGCATGCTTGACATCTGCTTGTGCTTTTTTAATTTTTTTGTCGAGTCTTTCTTTTTCCTCATATAGATCAATTGTACCAGATAACTGACAATAAATATCAAGTTTTGGGCTTACCAGTGCTGTAGAACTCATAGCGGGCTTTTCGGATACCGTATTAATCTCATCAACAGAAGCAAGGGCATTGATGTATACGATTTCTTCCTGAGTAAAAGCCGGTCTTTCTTTATATATACAAGCTATTGCGATCTTTTTGGAAGGGGGAATCTGAAGTTCTGAACGGACATTTCGGATGCCCTTAACCACAGTCATGAGTTCTTCAAATCTAGATGAAGCCTCTTCATAGGTAATCATTTCTGCAACTACAGGCCACTGAGATATCATGAGATGTTCTTTCTCTTTTTCCATGGGGAGCATTTGCCAAATCTCTTCGGTAATAAACGGCATAAACGGATGAAGTAACCTTAAACTCTTATCTAATACATGAAGCAAAACAAATTGAGTGTTCCGCTTGAGGTGAATTGTTTCTGACTGGTATAAAACCGGTTTAACAGATTCTATATACCAATCGCAAAACTCATTCCAGAAAAACTCGAAAATGGATTTAGATGCCAAATTGTAATCGTAACTTTGAAGACCTTTTGTCACAGATTTAACGGTTTCATTTAATCTGTACAAGATCCATTTGTCAGAAAGAGCCAAAGCATCCGGATCAAACTGATGCTGGTGAATGTCTTGATCAATATTCATCAACGAGAATCTGGAAGCGTTCCAGATCTTGTTTGCAAAATGTTTATAATTCAAGACTGTCTTGATGTCTAAGTTGATATCTCTTCCTTGTCCGGCAAGTATAGAGAGTGTAAAGCGCATGGCGTCAGCACCGTATTCGTCAACGACTTCGATTGGATCAATCCCGTTTCCCAGTGACTTACTCATCTTTCTTCCTTTTTTATCACGAATCAATTGGTTGATATAAACATCATGAAAGGGTACTTCATCCATAAATTCCATTCCCATCGTGATCATCCTTGCCACCCAAAAGAATATGATGTCAAATCCTGTAATAAGCGTACTTGTGGGATAATATCTTTGCAAATCTTGCGTATCCTCAGGCCATCCCAATGTGGAGAAAGGCCATAAAGCCGAGGAGAACCATGTATCAAGAACATCTTCATCCTGTTTCAAGTTTTTAGAACCACACTTTGGACAGGTTGTGGGGTCTGTCTCACTTACAATAGTTTTACCACAATCCTGACAGTACCAAACCGGAATGGCATGGCCCCACCAGAGTTGCCTGGAAATGCACCAATCATGCACTTCGTACATCCAATTCAGATAAACCTTTTTCCACCTTTCTGGATAAAACTTGACGCGATTTGTTTCAACCACTTCTATTGCCTTTTTGGCCAAAGGTCCCATTTTTACAAACCATTGATCGGACAATCTGGGGTCTATTGTAGTATCACAACGATAACAATGCCCCACTGAGTGAGAATAATCCTTTGTTTTATCAAGTAATTCAAGACTTTTGATCTCTTCCACAACTTGTTTTCGTGCCTCTTTTATATTTAGTCCCTTATACTCACCCGCGTTGTCATTCATGATACCGTTTTCATCAATAACCTCGACAAACTCCAGATTGTGCCTGATCCCTATTTGATAATCGTTAGGGTCATGGGCAGGGGTTACCTTTACAGCCCCTGTACCAAATTCTTTATCAACGTATTGATCGGCAATGATAGGTATTTCCTTGTTCATAATGGGCAGAACAAGTGTTTTTCCGATCAAATGCTTGTATCTGTCATCAGAGGGATTTACCGCAACTGCCGTATCTCCCAACATGGTTTCAGGTCTTGTTGTGGCAATTGTTAGAGATCCATTACCATCTTTTAGTGGGTATTTAAAATACCAAAGGTTGGAACGTTCATCTTTGTGTTCCACTTCTTCATCTGAAAGTACCGTATTACAACGGGGACACCAGTTGACAATATATTTTCCCCTGTATATTAGCTCTTTTTCGTAAAGCGCAACAAACACCTTCCGAACAGCCTTGTTCAATCCCTCATCAAGGGTAAAACGATCTTTTGACCAATCAACAGAACAGCCTATGGACCTGATTTGATCACGTATATGCCCTCTGTATTCTTCAGCCCAATTCCAGGTTTTTTCTATGAATTGCTCTCTACCTAAATCATGCTTTGTTTTGCCCTCTTCTTTTAAATTCTTTTCAACAACATTTTGTGTGGCAATCCCGGCATGGTCTTCGCCAGGAAGCCAAAGTGTATCCCTTCCCCTCATACGCTGAAAACGAACTGAAATATCTTGCAGTGTCAAATTAAGACCATGTCCCATATGCAGTCTTGCCGTTATATTTGGAGGTGGAATAACGATCACATAAGGTTTCCCATGACCGGAAGGTTGAAAATCACCGTTCTCTTCCCATTCTTTGTACCACTTTTTTTCAATTTCTTTTGGCTCGTAATGTTTTTCTAGTTCTGCCATTGTTTACCTCCAATGTGATTTCTTTTGCGTTATTATAGCATAGAGATATTTGCACCGAAAAAGCAGTACCTTCGAACCGGGTAACGCTTCTTTATGTTATAATATTTTGGTAGATAAATCATACAAAAAATGGAGGTGTTTGTGAATGGCAAAAGTAACACTTGATAAAGACACATGTATTGGTTGTGGTGTTTGCGAAAGTCTTTGCCCTGGAGTATTCAAAATGGTTGATGACGGAAAAGCTGAAGTAATAACACCTGAAACTGATGAATCATGTGCTGAAGATGCTGCAAGCTCATGCCCTGTCAACGCAATTACTGTTGAATAGTTCATCAACAAAGTTGTAATCAGAGCATAATCCGTTTTTTATCATAAGGGCGGCATAAGTCGCCTTTATTTTTTTAGATGAAAGTTAGTTTTGCTAAGTTTATTAATGACTAAAATTTATCATACGAGGTGAACGAACCGTGCCAGAGAAAAACAAATATGAAAAACTTCAAAAAAAACTGAGACGTAGCCTAAAAAATGTCTGGGCTGAAAGAAACATTCAGACTGTTAACACCTTCACAGATGAATATGCCAAATATCTGGAAAAGTCCACAACTGAAAGACGTTCTGTCAGCGAGGCCATCGAACTTGCAAAGTCGAAAGGGTTCATTGATTACGAAGACTTTTTAAAGAAACCTCCAAAAAAACTTGCCGGTACCAAATTGTACGTGAACAACAGAGGAAAATCTGTAGCATTTTACCGATTCGCGAATGACGTCAAAGATGGAATGAATATGGTTGCAGCTCATGTGGATTCTCCAAGAATAGACTTTAAGACCACTCCGTTATATGAAGACAGCGAATTCGCAATGGTTTCAACCCATTATTACGGGGGCATCAAAAAGTACCATTGGTTCAACATCCCATTGGCTTTAGACGGTATAGTCATTAAAGGAGACGGGGAAACGATTGATATTAGAATAGGATTTGATGATAATGATCCCATTTTTGTTATCTCAGATTTATTACCGCATCTTGACAGAAAAAAGGGAGACGTAAATGAGGCTTTCAACGCCAACACACTTAATTTGATTATCGGTTCAAGAGCTATCACATATGATATTGAAGATAAGGCAAAAGACCCCGTTTTGCTAAACGTTTTAAATCTATTAAATGAAAAATACGGGATAACAGAGGAAGACTTCTTCTCAGCTGAAATAGAAATCGTTCCAGCCCTCAAACCAAGGGATGTAGGATTTGACAGGAGTATGCTGGGTGCCTACGGTCATGATGATCGAGTTTGTTCTTATACTTCTCTCAAGGCCATTATGGATGCAGAAAAAGTAGATCGTACCGTTTGTGTATTATTACTTGATAAAGAGGAAATCGGAAGCGATGGTAGTACCGGTGCCAAATGTCATTTTTGGAAAAAGGTGCTCAATGCCGTGAAGGATATTTACAAGTTAGACACACCTCTTGAGGTTATCATAGAGCGTTCCACCATGCTCTCGGGAGATGTAGCTCCAGCCATCAACCCAAATTTCAAAGAAGTTCACGAAGTCAAAAACGCTACCAAGCTCGGATATGGTATGGCATTTGTAAAATATACCGGAGTCAGGGGAAAAGGCGGGGCAAACGACGCGGATGCAGAAACCCTTGGGGCTTTGAGAAATTTTTATAACAAAAAAGGGATTCTCTGGCAAAACGGTGAAATGGGAAAAGTAGATATTGGCGGTGGTGGTACCGTTGCAAAATTCTACGCCCAAGAAGGGATTCAAGTAGTCGATGCAGGAGTCCCGGTTATCGGGATGCACTCCCCTTATGAAATAGTCAGCAAGGCAGATGTATACGAAACATATCTGGCTTACAAAACATTTATCGAATCTTTTAAATAAAACTTTTCCAAAAAAAGCTCCCTAAAAAGGGGAGCTTTTTTACTCCAACTAACTCATAACAAATGAAATATTTTTTTGTGTATGAATTGACAATACGCTAACATTATCGAAAAATTCTCTTATGAGAAATTTACATGAAAAATTCAAAAAAATCAATTCTATATGGATATACGATTTTTTAATGTATATATGATATAATTAAATGGTTAATGGTTTAACATTGCCTTAATTAATTATTAGGAGAGCGTATTTTCAACAATGCAGAAAACAGATTATTGCTATGCCAAAAGAATCGTGAATATATTGAACATACTCAAATCAGATGAAGATGATGCCATGACTTTCAAAAAGATATGCACAGAAATCATCAGTGCATATCCACAAATCGACAAGGCTTCATTTTGGCTTGTAAATAATGATGGCGAGCATTTTATAACCGGTGTGGGATATGAAGATTCAAATTATCGGAATATGGTTATTCCTCTCGATAAATCTCTTTCAGCAATCGATCCTAATAAAAATGTAAAAATTGTTGATACCGGTTGCTTTCCAAAAGATTTCCCTAAAGATATTAAACAGCGGATATTGAATGCGGGCATAAAAGAGAATGGTTCAAAAACGCTTCAAATTCGTCTCAAACCTTTTGGTGATTATTTTGGGGTGCTTTGCTTCGATGCCTTGGACTATGAGGATCAATTTGAAGGCGAGGTTTTTGAGGAAATGGAATATACAGCCGAAGCCATCAACGCATTCTTGGAAATGAGAATCACCTTGAGCAATAAAAAGAGGGAGAACCTCTATCGAGACCATTTAGTTGCAAGCATATCTCACGATGTCAGAACCCCTTTAACTGTCATTATGGGCTACATAGAGCTCATGCAAAGTCTTATGGAAAATAATCCTCAAATATTGGACTTTTTAAACATTATGGAAGAGCAATCCAATTACCTTTTAAATATTATTACAGATCTAATCACTCTTTCTAAGATCAATTCAGGCAATTTGACACTGAATCCACAAAGAACAAACATTCGGGAATTGATCAATAATACAGTAAAAGGTTTGAAAATACTGGCAAAGAAAAAACGTTTAAAATTCCACACACATATTGCTCCATCCATCCCCACGTTTATCTATATCGACAGGACCTCTTTAAAAAAGATTTTAAACAATCTCATTTCAAATGCCATTAAATTTACAGACAAGGGACACATTCGCCTTGATTGTCGGCTTGAAGACAAAAACTTTTTAAAATTTGTGATTTCCGATACAGGCCCTGGGATTCCAAAAGGGAAGTTAACACATATCTTCGAAAAGTATTCCAGAGAAAAAAGCACCATGAATAAACCAGGAACAGGTCTCGGTTTAAGTATTTGCAAGGAACTCACTGAAGAATTAAACGGCTCTATTTGGGCACAGAGTTCTCCGGGAAAGGGGAGTGCTTTTCATTTATTGCTACCTTTAAAACCAGGAAAATACGTAACGACTACAACTTCAGAAAAGGAGTCTAAAACTTTAACCTTAACCGGCAAAACTGTCCTTTTAGTTGAAGATGACATAGAAAACCTCCATGTGTATGAACTTATTCTAAAAAACGCCGGTGCAACCTGTTTTTCATTTACAGACCCCCATGAAGCACTTCAAAAAAGCCTTCTTTCAACAAATATTGATTACATATTAGTGGATTTGTTGTTATCAAAAGGTTCCTCATTAACTTTTATCTCTAAAATGAGCGATCTGTTCCCGCAAAAGATGATCGTTGCCTTCACAGGCAGTTCAGACCATACTTTACAACAGAGAGCTATCGAAGCAGGAGCTTCTATCGTTTTATTAAAACCCTTTAGCCTAAAAGAACTGTGCGAAAGCTTTGATGATTAAAACCTTTCCTGATTATTGGTTCAAAATATCTATTAGAACAATCGATAAATGCTATAATATCACACTATTGCTCTGTAACTGATAATAGAAAGGGGATGTCAAGATGAAATACAATTTGTTCGATTATCCATATGAATCTAAACGTAACTGTGTTGTTTCTAAAAATGGGGTTGTTGCCACTTCCAATCCTTTGGCTGCTCAAGCAGGACTTGAAATACTCCGTAGAGGCGGCAATGCGGTGGATGCAGCAGTTGCAACTGCAATTTGTTTAACAGTTGTTGAACCCACCTCTAACGGCATTGGCGGAGATAATTTCGCCATTATTTCCAAAGGGGATACACTATATGGGATGAATTCCAGTGGGTATTCTCCAAAAGCCATTTCAACCAACAAACTCAAGGAAAAGGGATTACAGGAAGTACCTCGTTTTGGCTGGGAAGCGGTAACGGTACCCGGGGCACCTGCAGGATGGGCAAAGTGTTGTGATCAATTTGGTAACCTGACACTTGAAGAATGCGCCCAACCAGCTATTAAATACGCCCAGGACGGTTTTGTATTACAACCCACGGTATGTGAAAACTGGAAAAAAGCTGTTGAGATTTATCATCAGGTTCTAACAGAAGAGAAATTCAACAACTGGTTTGAAACCTTTACAAGAAATGGAAAAGCCCCACGTGTAGGTGAAATAGTTTATTTGTTTAATCATGCACAAACATTGAAAAAGATTGCTGAATCCGATGCCCGTGACTTTTACTCAGGAGAACTGATGCATAAAATTGTTGAATTCTCCAAACAAACAGGTGGTTTTTTTACAGAAGAGGATTTTACCACTTACAAGGCTGATCTTGTCGAACCGATGATGTCCAATTATCGAGGTTATGAAATATGGGAAATACCACCTAACGGTCAGGGATTGATTGCTTTAGAGGCATTGGCAATACTTGAAACCAAAGATTGCCTGACAAGAGAAGTTGGTTATTTCCATAATGAAATCGAAGCCTTAAAATTGGCCTTCGAGGATGGCAAAAAGTATATCACTCAACCCGAACACATGCCATTTGACTATCATTTGCTCCTTGATCAGCATTACATTGAAAAACGTGCTGCATTAATAGGTGATCAAGCCATGACACCTGAAGCCGGAAATCCCAAATCAAGTGGCACCGTTTACCTCGCTACTGCTGATAAAGAAGGCATGATGGTTTCTTTCATCCAAAGCAACTATATGGGCTTTGGCTCAGGTCTCGTGGTACCTGAAACAGGGATTGCACTTCAAAACAGAGGACACAGTTTTTCATTGGATGAGAGCCAATACAATTGCCTACAACCCAAAAAGAGGCCCTATCATACGATTATTCCGGGCTTTATCACCAAAAAAGCAATACCCGTGGGACCATTTGGTGTAATGGGAGGGTTCATGCAACCCCAAGGCCATCTCCAGGTCATTTCCAATATGATTGATTTTCAACTTAATCCACAGTCCGCCCTTGATGCCCCTCGCTGGCAATGGACGGGAGAAAAAAACGTCCTGATCGAAAAAGACTTCACCTCTTCAATCGCTCATGAATTAGAAAGAAAGGGACATAAAATAACCATCTCCTTGAATGCCAATCTTTTCGGAAGAGGTCAAATCATCTTGAAAAACGATGCGGGTGTTTACGTAGCTGGTACTGAAAAACGTACGGATGGACATATCGCAGTTTGGTAAAAGAAAATCACCAATAATAAAAAGCAATCATATCTGATTTGGCATTTTGGAGGATAACACCATCACCATCGTTGTTGTGTATAAAACTGTTACTCCAAATGTTTTCAGTTGCATCAGGTCCGGAAAATACATTTATTGTTTCTCTTGGCTCAAGTAGCACATCTTCAAAAACATATTTATTATTACCCTTGGTGCTGATGAGCTGATAACCTTCCAGCTCAACTGTCTCATTCCCATTGTTTACAATTTCCACGTATTCAAGAGCGCCTTCATATTGAACATAAACAATTTCCAAATCACCTTTGGATTCACTCATGATAAGAGCAGAGGATTCTCTCTCGTCAGCCCTTTTCTTTTGTTCAACGGGTTGAGTAGAGGCAGATTCTTCTGATTCTTTATATAGCGAATCATAATCACGCCATAAACCGTATCCCTTTTCCCTAGCATATTGCTGAGCTTCAACAAACAGGGACATGTAATCCTCATCAAAAGGGAAAACGGTGTAAGCGTGGCCATAACCGTTGACAATCAAATTCAAATTGTGCATGATCCATTGTCCATCTCGCTGATACCAAACATAAGCCAATAATCGCCCGTATTTATCTCTGGGATCCCAATCATATGTTAAATAAACTGTGGATCCGGTAGGGCAAAGTGCTTTGGTAAAATCACTGGCTTCTTTCCCATAGAACTCTACAGGTTTTCTTGGATGAACGGTCTCAGGTGTATCAACACCAAGCATCCGAATGGTTTCTTCATTCCCATTAATTCTCACCTTGATAGTATCTCCATCAACATTTTTAACCACATAAGCTTCTTCGGGATTCGCGGGTTCAATATTGTATGGCCATTGATACACCACATTGTTGTATTCATGAAAAGTTAAAATGACAAGAATGGGCAAGATAAGGTATAACAGTTTTTTCATTAAGTCACTCCTTTTTTTGTCATGAATAGTTCGTTCCTCCAAAAACTTCAAAACCTTTTTTTGCTTCGGCTTCGTAATCTTTAAAGACAGATTGGATCTTTTCCATGAATTGATGCATCTTTGCTATCAACTCAATTTTTTCGATTCTTTGTGCCGGTTTTACTGCTCTGGTGTAACTGCATCCAAACAGTATTCCTTTTTAATTTTTCTTATCTCACCTTTTCCCGATATTTATGAAGAAATTTCATTTATCTGACCAACATATATATTTTAACACAAAGGCGGAAAGACTTGGTTTGGGGACCGTTTAGAATCCCCCCTAAAGGGGGGGCAAATTCTTAGCGGAAAGACTTTTTCTTGTCTTTTTATTAGGAGCTTACTCAAAATTAATTACATAGTCTCTTGCAAGCTTAAGTCTCAAGGCTGCTGAGTTTTCAGTGCTACTTAATTCGCCAACGAAAAATAATTAAGCGCCAAAAAATAGCCTTTAACACCCAGTCCACAAATCGTGCCGGTGCTAACCGATGAAATCACACTGGACTGGCGAAAAGCCTCCCTGGCGTGAATATTCGACAAATGCACCTCAATCACAGGAACCTCCAAAATTTCTAAAGCATCTCTTAAAGCATAGCTGTAATGAGTCAAAGCTCCGGGGTTGATGATCAAACCGTCTATCTGATCCAGATTTTTGTGAATATCGTCGATAATCTCTCCCTCGTGATTGGACTGAAAACAACTTACTTGGAGACCCTTTTCTTCAGCATATTTTTTGACCCTGTTCATTAATTCGGGGAAATATAATTTGCCATAATGATCCGGATTGCGCCTACCCAACAAATTCAGGTTAGGACCGTTGATAATATGAATTTTCATAAGACATCTCCCTTTCAAGCTTGAGTGTTCATTAGTGTGTTCAGTTTTTCTCTCATGGATTCAAACTGCTTGAAATCCAAAGACTGTCTGCCATCGGACAGGGCCTTTTCGGGATCAGGATGGATCTCTACCATAATACCGTCCGCTCCTGCAGCCCATGAGGCGTATGCCATGGCAGGAACCAGCTCTCGTTTGCCTGTGGCATGACTGGGATCAACGATGATAGGCAAATGTGATTCTTCCTTCACATATGGAACCACCGACAAATCCAACGTGTTTCGGGTAATGGTTTCAAAGGTTCGGATTCCCCTCTCACATAAGATCACATTCGGGTTCCCGTTTGCCATGATGTATTCAGCTGATTGAAGGAATTCTTCTGTTCGGTTCATATACCCCCGTTTTAACAAAATGGGTTTAGTAAAATGCCCGCATCTTTCCAGTAATCTAAAGTTCTGAGCATTTCTCGACCCGATCTGAATGATATCGGCGTATTCACCCAATAAGTCACTTTCCGAATCGGACATGAGCTCAGTGACTACCTTTAAATCATATTTTTCAGCGGTTTTTTTTAAGATCTTTAAACCATCCAATCCAAGCCCTTGAAAAGAATAAGGGGATGTTCTGGGTTTAAAGGCACCGCCCCTCAAAAAAGCAACCCCCTGCTCATGTAAAAAGGCACCCACTTCATCCAACAAGGCTTCTGATTCGACTGCACATGGCCCGGCAATAATGGCAAAGCCGGAACCGATGCGTTGGACTTCACCGATATCAATCACCGTTGTTTCAGGATGAAATTCCTTTGAAACCAGCTTATAGGGTTTAAGAACCTTGACCACCTTATCCACATAGTGTAAATTTTCAAAACGATCCACACTCACATAGGAATCATCTCCAATAACTCCGACAACTGTCTTTTCTATTCCTCTTGAAACATGTGATTGAAAGCCCATCTCCTTTGTAATCTCTATGATATGCTCCAAATCCTGTTCCGTGTGATTCCTCTTCAAAATGACTATCATTGACACACCTCCATAAAAAAAGAGCCTCCATCCCGGAGACCCTCTAATTGTATTTTTTCTCCGGAAAACTGAAAAGAGCAGTCATCCGGAATTGACGTAATTACGGACGATTGCTCTTATGATAATAATAAAAATATGCTGTTGAAATTTTACAATTCATTTGATCACCTGATAAAAATTTTTATGATCCTTTGGATTTTAAAAACTTTCAAAAAATGATACGACATGAAACTCTAAAAAACTATTTCTAATTTTCAACTAATTATATCACAGACCATAGATCAAAGAGAAATCCCATTTGAAATTACCTCTCCATTATTGTATACTCTTTTTTGATGCTTCGGATATCTAACTACGGGATTGATTGCGATTAGTCTAAAAACAAAAAAGAGAATGGCGCTTTTGATCACAACCACAATAGGCATGCTGGTCACCTTCACCTTCAACATCCTGCTGCAATCAAGATTTAGAGAAGTGGGGGCTTCAATATTTGTTATCAGTTTAATCTCCACTGTCAATGGTGGCATGTCTACGATTTCGGGGGCTGTGTGGGGTTCCATCTCGGATGAACACAAAAACAGAAAACCTCTACTTCTTCTATCCATAGGCTTAACAGCCATCACGTTTCCGCTTTTTCTTTTAAGTGACAACCCATTAGTACTCCTGGTATTTTTGGGTATTTTGGCATTTTTCAAAAAGGGACTGCAACCTATTTCCATGGCATTGGCAACGGAATATGCGGACGATGATATCCGATCCAATTCCAGAGAGCTTGCGCTTCTTAACACCTCCTTTTCTCTTGGTATGTTTGTTGGGCGTGTCGCTCTATCTTATTTCTTTTTGGATAACAGTCCCAAAGAAGCGATTATGATTTTTTGTTTTATTTCTTGGATTCCGCTAATAACAGGCGTCTTCATCCGTGAAGGAAACAGAAGTACTCAAAAGAAAAAAACTAAAAATATTTTACATCGACTGGTTCCAATTGTTTCGGACTATACACCCCTTAAAAAAAACGGATTGTGGGCCATTTATCTGGGGAGTTTTATTCGACAATTTGGCATTAGCGGAACGATGGCGGCCATTTTGATCTTTATGACCGAGAATCTTTTACTATCTTATTCACTGGCTGTTCTAATGTCATCGTTAAACCCCATGTTCCAGATGATATCGCATTTGTTGTCCGGAAAAATCATCACAAAAACCGGTCCAAGGAAGTCTATGGCAGGAGGCATTTTATTCTCCAGTTTAACGCCCATTCTCTTTTTCTTTGCCATAGACTGGCGCCTGATGGCTGCTGGGTATCTTTCTTTGGGATTAGCCTATGGTGCCTTTATCAACGGCGCTTCAACGTTTATTTCACTCAATTGCCCTCCAGAGAGAAAGGCCGAATTCATGGGGTTGTTAACCTCTTTACGCTCGTTGGGGGCCATGATCGGTCCTGTGTTTAGCGGAATCATTGCCAATTATTCCTTTGATTGGATGTTTATTATCATGAATATGATCATGGTTTTTGCTGCAATGATGGTATTATTGAATACCAAAGAATAAAGGAGACGATGATGGGAAAATGGGAGAAGATTCTGTCCAATAAGCTTTACTCAAGTTTGATAGCAATCGGATGTGCCATTCTTTGGGGGAGTGCCTTTCCTACTTTGAAAGTTGCTTACCAGGAATTTGGTATCGAGTCAGCTGTCTCGGGAAGAATCTTACTGGCTGGTATCCGTTTTTTCTTGGCTTCTTTGCTCCTTTTCTTATTCTCTTCCAAAGCAAAAGAAAAATTATTTAATTTGGGGATCAAAAAATATTTATGTCTGTTTTTATTGGGCATCTTTCAAACCGCACTTCAATACTATTTCTTTTATAACGGTTTAGCAAATACCACCGGGATCAAGGCGTCTGTCCTGGCATCCAGCGGAACATTTTTCATGGTCTTATTGGCCCATTTTGTTTATTCTGACGATAAAATGAGCAAGGCAAAAAGTTTAGGACTCATTACCGGTTTAGCAGGTATTATCATTGTCAATTGGGGAAAGGATTTTACTTGGATTTTTACCCTTCAAGGGGAAGGATTTCTTCTCTTCACAGGAGTTGTCAACGCCATCGGCACTATTATTGCAAAAAGTCTGGCCAAAGACATCAATCCCTTCAGAATATCGGCCTTTCAGATGTTATTTGGTTCCTTAATATTAATGCTTATAGCTTTCAGCTCATATGACCCGCCCCAGCTGCAATTTACTGCATTGGGGTTAGGCCTACTAATCTATTCAGCCTTTCTTTCAGCTATCGCATTTGGTTTGTGGTATGCTTTGTTGAAATACCATAAAGCCGGAGAAATTACCATTTTTAAGTTTATCATTCCCATTTCAGGTTCTATTCTCTCATCCATATTCCTTCCTGATGAGTTTTTTTCCTTCTCTATCATTCTTGCACTTTCGTTGGTATCGGTTGGCATATTTAGCGTCAATAAAAAACGTAGTTAAAAGGATTACCCTTTTGGTGTTATAATCAATCCGAATGATAAAGGATCTTTTTTATCAAAGAATGATGTGTTAGAATCTATGTTGTTCATTTGGACAACGATTCAAAGGTAAAGGTAAATCGATAAACTTTAATTTTTCATTTACACTACAGGGGGTGTCAAGTGTTAATTAATGCATTTACAGCTTTTTTTACAAGTTCAGCGTTCGCGGGTTTGACCTTTGGTAATGTTTTTATGTTACTCATTGGTGCTGTTTTAATCTATGTCGCTGTTTCTAAAAATGCTCAACCTTTGTTATTGATTCCCATTGGATTTGGTATCCTTTTTGCCAACATTCCGCCTTTTTATACCGGTTTATTTGCCGATCCTACAGTAACTTCTCCCGGCGGGTTCATGTACTATATCAGTTTGGGATTAGAAACAGGACTTTTCCCGCCTTTGATCTTCTTGGGCATAGGTGCGATGACTGACTTTTCTTTTATGTTATCTAACCCCATCACCATTTTTTTGGGCGGTGCCGCTCAAGTAGGGATATATATAGCATTTTTGTTTGCCAGGCTTTTGGGTTTTGACATGTTACCATCAGCTGCTATTGCTATCATTGGTGGTGCAGATGGTCCGACTTCCATTTACATTGCAAATATGTTCGCTCCTGATCTTTTGGCGATCATAGCCATTGTTGCCTATTCTTATATTGCCCTGATTCCCATCATACAACCACCTATCATGAGAATGTTCACCACAAAAAAGGAAAGACTGATTAAAATGAAACCTCCAAAAAAAGTGACAAAGGCAGAAAAACTTGTCTTTTCAGCAGTAACAACCATTTTTATTGGACTGTTAGTTCCTCAGGCTTTACCTCTTGTGGGAATGTTGATGTTGGGTAATTTTTTAAAGGAAAATGGCTTAACGAACAGGTTGGCAGAAGCTGCCTCAAAATATATTTCTGATCCCGCCATTGTACTATTGTGTCTTGCTGTGGGAGCAAAGGCCAAAGCTGATGTTTTTCTTAGCGGGACCTCATTGATGATTTTAGCCCTTGGCGCTGTTGCTTTCATTTTTTCAACGATAAGTGGGATATTATTCGCAAAACTCATGAATCTTTTCCTCAAAGATAAAATCAATCCACTCATCGGCGGAGCCGGCGTTTCCGCAGTACCAGCAGCGGCAAGAGTTGCTCAAAGCGTAGCACAAAAGGAAAACCCCAATAACTTTATTCTAATGCATGCCATGGGGCCAAACGTCGCCGGAGTGATTGGCTCTGCTGTAGCAGCGGGTGTTTTCCTATCAATATTGGGAGGATAACATGTACACAATCGATCATGATTTCAGAGATACGCATGCCCTGATTTCACTGAAAGCCTACAAGCATAATTTACGCTACTTTAAAGAAAAAGTACAACCCACAAAAATCATGCCGGTAATAAAAGCTGATGGCTACGGCCATGGTGCTGTAGAACTGGCAAAAGTAGCTGAATCAGAACAGGTTGAATACCTGGTGGTTGCCTTCTTATCCGAAGCGCTTGAATTGAGGAATAATGAAATAAAAACGCCCATACTTGTTTTAAATTATTTCAAGCCCGAATACATTCCTTTGCTCATCGAATACGATTTAACCGCCACTATCTATTCAACTCAGCAATACAACACACTGAAAAATTTTTTAAAAGAAAAACCTCTAAAGGTCCATGCCATTATCGATACTGGCATGTCCAGGGTGGGATTTAACCATGTCGATGCTGTTGACAAGATTCAAGAACTCCTACTTGATAAGCGCGTAAAAATCGAGGGTCTATACACCCATTTTTCATCAGCGGATGATGATAACCAATCTTTTACCCGGCTACAGCTTGAAAGATTCAACAATGTTGCAAAACACTTTGAACAAATTCCTTATAAACACGTTGCCAATAGTGCAGGTGCGATGTTTTGTGAAGAAAATCTCTTTGATTTCGTCAGAATTGGGATCGCTTCATATGGACTCGATCCTAAAAATGTTGAAAGGCAGAAGGAATTAGAACCGGTTCTATCTTGGGAAACAACCATTTCCATGGTAAAATGTATCTCTAAAGGAACCTCAGTGAGTTATGGCAGAACTTTTACAGCAGAAAAGACCATGAAAGTGGCAACCATTCCGGTGGGCTATGCAGATGGTTTCAATCGACTTTTTTCAAATAATGGGGAAGTCCTGATTAAGGGGAAAAGATGCCGAATTTTAGGTAGGGTTTGTATGGATCAGTTTGTTGTTGATGTGGATGAGATAGAAAAGATAGGAATAGGCGAAAGAGTTGTTCTTCTGGGTAAAATGGACTCAGATGAGATTAGTGCTGAGGAGATGGCTCAAAAAATCGATACGATAAACTACGAGATAACCTGCTCGATTTCCAAGAGGGTTGTCAGAAAATACAATAAATAAATGATTGACTGTTAATGCAGTTAGTTGAGATATGATAAAATAAAGATCGTATCTCGAAGAAAGAAGGGAAGTGTACAGTTGAAACTTGGTGATTTGCTGAAAGAAAAGATGGATGAGTTTTCACGGGAAAATGGAAATTATCTTCCAAAAAATAGTGGTAAGTTTATTTCTGATATGGAATTAGACGACTATGTATCCAGTGTTTTAAAAGTAACGAGTAAAAGAATGCAAACCACACGAGACGGTAAAAACTTTTTGCTGCTCACATTTGAAGACCGTAGTGGAATGATCAGAGGTATCGATTGGTGGAATGCTGATATAAATGACGAACGGTTGACACAGGGAACCGTTGTAAGGGTAGAAGGTAAGGTCAAACTATTTGACACAAAAAAACAGCTGAACATAAAGAATTCTAAAGATGCCATTACCGTACTTTCTAAAGACGAATATGACCCAAAAAAGTTTATCGAGATTACCTCGAAAGATGTTAAAGTCATTTATGATGAATTATTAAAAATGATTGAAGCCATCAACGATGAAAGCATTAAAACCCTCTTAGAGGCCATTTTTGTTCATGACGAAAAGTTTGTTGTCCGCTTTCTGGATGCACCTGCAGCAACTTCTGTACATCATGCCTACAAAGGTGGGTTGATTGAACATTCATTGGATGTGGCCAAGCTGGCGAAACAAATCAGAGATAATTATCCGGATATGGATATTAATGACGATATACTGATAGCGGGCGCTCTTTTACATGACATTGGTAAAACAAAAGAATATCTATTGGCATCCTCGGGTATTGAACGTTCCGGTTCGGGAGAAATGTTGGGCCACATCGTGTTGGGAATCGAAATGGTAAACAGATATGCTGAGACGCTTGAGCACTTTCCTCATGATCTATTGATGGAGATCAATCACATTATTCTGTCACATCATGGTGAAATAGAATGGGGAGCACCTATTCAACCAAAAACTATCGAAGGGATGATTGTACACTCTGCCGATAATGCTGATTCAAAGATCGCTCAATTCAGAGAAATCACAAAAAAGACCATTGATGACAACAGCGCATTTGTCCAAAATCAATGGAGTGAATACAATAGATTTTTAGATAGAAAGATAAAAGTGAAAGGAGTTGATCAATCCTATGAATAAACCTATTACATTCGGTACAAGTGGATGGAGAGGCATTATTGCCGATGATTTTACTTTTGAAAATGTTGAGATAGTCTCTCAAGCTATTGCAGAATACTTAAAAACAAAAAAGAAAAAAGGTTCTAAAGTCATTATCGGTTATGATGCGAGGTTCATGGTAGAGGATTTTTCACGACGTGTGGCTCAAGTCCTTACCGGTAATGGTATTTCTGTATTACTTTGTGACCGTCCTACACCCACTCCCGTTATTTCTTATCTGATTACGTTGAAAAAACTTGACGGCGGCATCAACTTGACAGCATCACATAATCCGTATAACTACTGCGGTTTGAAATTTAACCCTCAAGACGGTGGTCCTGCCATGCCTGATATTACCGATTTTATTGAAAAAAAGACCCTGGAAATAGCTCAGAACAGAGATACCATAGAAATGATGGAAGTTGAAAACGCCCAAAAAAAGAAACTATTAACCCTTATCACCCCAGTTGAAGAATATATAGAAATGATGATAAAAAAACTCGATGTAAAGAAAATGTCAGAATTCGGCTTAAAAGCCGGAGTAGATATGGTCTTCGGAACGGGAAACGATTTTTTGGACACCATTATGAATAGGATTTATGATAAGAAATCACAAATCGTCTATTACAACGATTTCAGAGACCCTTATTTTGGCGGATATCGGCCTGAACCTGACGAAATCCGCTTGAAAACCCTTGGCAAAGATGTCATAAGAAATCAAATGAACATGGGACTTGCACTTGATAACGATGCCGACAGATTTGGTATCGTAGATGATAAGGGAGAATTTATCCCTCCCAATGACTACTTAGCCATGGTGGCTTATCATTTATACAAAAACAAAAAAATGGAAGGTGACTTGATTAGAAGTGTTGCTACCTCTCACATGATGGATAAAATCGCTGAACATTTCCATCATAAAACCAAAGTCACTCCTGTGGGTTTTAAGTATATAGGTGAATTATTATCCACCGGAAAATATGCTTTGGGTGGAGAAGAGAGTGGCGGTCTTAGTATTAAAGATCATGTTTTGGAAAAAGATGGACTTTTGGCTTGTCTTCTTGCTGCTGAAATGAGAGCATATGAAGGTAAAGAACTCAGCGGAATCAGAAAAGATGTGGAAAAGATTACTGGGAAATTTCACAGTACACGTTTAAACATTGAATTAGAAAACAACAAACAAAAAGAACAGATTATCAACTCTTTTAAATCCAAGAAAGACGAATGTTACGGATTTAAGATCAAAGAAAGTTTGGATATGGATGGAATCGGTTTTCAGCTTGAAGATGAAAAATATGATACTTGGATATTGGCAAGGGCTTCAGGCACAGAACCGGTTGTAAGAATTTACATAGAAAGTAATAAAAAAGAGTCATTCGACAAACTATTAAAAGAGGTGAAACACCTTAAATGAGTCATTTAGTCATCGTTGAGTCCCCATCAAAGGCAAAAACCATCAAAAAATATTTGGGAAGAGGCTACGAAGTCATTTCTTCAAAGGGGCATATCAGAGACCTCCCGGTTTCCGAGCTTGGCGTAGAAATAGATAATGGATTTGAGCCTGTTTTCGTCACGATGAAGGGAAAAGAAAAGGTCATCAAAGATATCAAATCAAAGGCAAAGGGCAAAGATGTAATTCTTGCTTCAGATATGGATAGGGAGGGAGAGGCTATTGCTTGGCATATTGCTCAGATACTTGGACTTAAAGAAAATGAAAGAAACCGGGTCATCTTCTCTGAAATCACCAAAAATACAATTAATGAGGCGATTAAAAACCCCAGACCTATTGACAAGTCCAAAGTCGAAGCACAGTTTGCCAGAAGAATTTTAGACAGGATTGTTGGGTATAAAATCAGTCCTTATCTTTGGCGTGCCTTGAGGATGAACAGCTTGAGTGCCGGAAGAGTTCAGTCCGTCGCATTGAAATTCATTTGTGAACTGGATGACAAAATCGTCAAATTTGTTCCTGAAGAGTATTGGAAATTCAAGGGGTTGTTTGGCGAACTGGAAGCGGAACTTACCAAAATCAACGGTAAAACCGTTGAAAAAAACAAAATCAAAACGAAAAAGCAAGCTGAAAAGATCAAAGCTGAACTGACTAAATCAACTTTTTCAGTCAAAAGCATACAGGATAAAAAGGTCAGTAAACAAGTTCCGGCACCCTTCACAACCAGCACCATGCAACAAGCTGCTTCAAACCTGTTGGGCTTTAACGTGGGAAGAACCATGCAAGTCGCACAAAAATTATACGAAGGAATTGAAACGCCTGATGGGCAGACCGCATTTATCACCTACATGAGAACCGATTCTACCCGACTATCTGATGTAGCACTTGATGGTGCTGAGAAGTATCTCAAAAAAAATCATGGTAAAGCGTATCACAAAAGAAGAACCTTTAACAAAAAGAAGTCCAACGTTCAAGACGCCCATGAAGCCATTCGCCCAACCTACCCCGAGAAATCACCTGAATCTGTGAAGTCTTTTATGGAAAAAGACCAATTCAAACTCTACAGCTTGATCTGGAACAGATTCATTGCCTCTCAGTCTACACCTTCTCAATACATGAACAAAAAAATACAGATTGAAGATATGGACTCGAAGTACTTGTTTGAAGCAAAGGGCAGCAAGCAAATCTTTGACGGGTTTGAGAAGTTCTATCCTCAAAAAAATTCAGAAAAGATCCTTGAAACGGATTTAAAAGAAAGGCAAGCTGTAAATTTAGATCAATTGGACATGAGCCAAAATTTCACCAAACCGCCTTCGAGATTTACAGAAGCTACACTGGTCAAGATGCTGGAAAAAGACGGAATCGGACGCCCCAGTACTTATGCATCCATCATTAAAACACTCTTTTTCAGAAAGTACGTGAGACGTGAAGGAAAGACCATCGCCCCAACCTTTGTCGGAAAAGTAGTCAATCACTTTCTGAGCGGCCATTTCCCCAAAATCATACAAAAAAAATTCACCGCTCTCATGGAAAGCGACTTGGATTACGTTGAAATTGGTGATATTGATTGGAAAAAAGTTTTGTCAGAGTTTTACGAAAAATTTATTCCTACATTGGAAAAGATGGACAAGTTGATCAAATCAAAAAAACTGAATGTAGACATGAAAACCAACGTCAACTGCAAAAAATGTTCACAACCGATGGAGATGCGAGTGGGACGATATGGGCCCTACTTAACTTGTCAAAAATGCAAGATCAATTTATCCGTTCCCGAAGACATTGAAGCCTACATGGAAAAAGACACGGTTTTTTTCAAAGCTCCCGAAAAACTCCAGGAACAAACCAAAAAAGAAACCAAAGATATTGGCAGGGATTGTCCCAAATGTGGTTCGCCACTTGTTGAAAAGTTTGGCAAATTTGGTAAATTCATCGCTTGTAGTAATTACCCGGATTGTAAATACACGGAAAACATCGATGAAAAGGCAAGAGGGAAATGTCCTGAATGTGGTGCAGAAGTGGTTAAAAGAAGAAGCAAACGGGGTAAATTTTTCTATACCTGTAAAAACAATACCTATAACGGTGGAGATTGCGAATTTATCTCATGGGATGAACCCACTGACTATAAATGCGAAAAATGCGGTGCAACACTTTATGTGAAATATACAAAGACTCACGGCGAGCATTTGTATTGTAAAAAATGCAAGTCTCGCTATCCATTACCCATTGAAGAGGATAACGAAGAATAATTGAAGTTTTCAAAAACTCTGAAATAGTCCCTCTTTAAGAGGGACTTTCTTTTACAATCCTTCTACCCAACAGGCTCTTCCTCCCGCGGTTCTTTCATCACCGTCTGCTTCCTCAGAAGGGACCGAACCCGTTAGTCCATAGGATTGAGGATCACCTTTTTTGCTTAAATGATTATAGATAACATCTTGTTTATATTGATAATTTTGCTCGCTAACCTCAAAAGTATCGGTATTGATTAAAAAGAATTGATTAAGGGTTAAAACATTGTTATAAGCCTTTACCCCTGCAAGAAGGGATTGACCATCTGTAAAAAGGGACAATCCTATACTGTGTTCTCTCGCATCTGTTTGTATGAGTTGATTCACTTCATGGGTATTTTTTATTTCCACAACCATTTCCGGGAATGAAGCATTGGTAGTCAACTTGTAAAAGGCTACCTGCTCTTCATCAAGGGTTCGCTTTGTGAAAGCCATAACATATTCATTAGAACCGGTTCTCCTCATTCCACCAAAAAAATAATGAACGTCATCGGTGTTAAACAACAATGTTTGAGATTTAAAAGTCGGTTGATAATCATAAACCCGCATTAACCAGATTTTCTGTACCCCCTTTGCATTAGTTGCCTCTCCCATAAAGAAAATTTCAGGTGAATCCGGTACTTGATAAATTCTTTTTATCCCATTATCCCTTTCCAGATAATCGTAAAAATAGGTTTGCCTGGATTCTCCATTGAAGGTATCAATTTCCAAAACAAAACCATCAAATCCGGTTGATTGATTTTTACCATCAAAAATACCATCTGAAGAATTAGTTTTACCATAAGCCATGATCGTATTTTTAGATGTAAACAAAGCCCCATATAATAGATCAAGTCCTGACCCGGGATATACCATACTCCAGATTTTGTTTCCTTGCTCATCAACGTAAAACAATTCCACATCTGTATCATCATTGCCTAAATTGACCTTTTGGATTCCAATTAAATATTCTCCATGCTCAGAAAAAGGATTAGGTAGCACGAAAACCCCAGATCTCAGCGAAGTATCTGAAAGAGCCGGTGAAAATACCCATTCATTCCCGCCTGTTGCATTTAACTTGACTGCTTTAACATTGGTAATAATCATTCTTTCAGTATTATCAGTTTGTGTTTCCATTAAGGAGACAAAACCACCATCAGAAGTTGGATGAATAAAGACACCCTCTTCGCTATCCGTGGTCTTAGCAATCGTCCTCCCCCAATTGGCAACAAGTGAAAACAATCCTCCTTCCCCAGGACTCGGTATAGGCATTTGGCAGGAAATCATTAAAAGAATCAGCAACAACCCCAAAATAATTAAAAAACGATTCACAGAACCACTCCTTTTTAATAAATAACAAGAATTAACCAAGACCCAATTTGTCTTTTTTCTATTAGTACACTAAATTATAGCAGACTGTCGCATGAAAAGTTGAAAATGGTATAATTTACTTTGAAAAATCAAATGAAAGGACTGACACAATGGATTGGTGGAAAAAAAGTATTGCCTATCAAATATATCCCAAGAGTTTTAAAGATTCAAACAATGACGGTAAGGGTGATATTCAAGGAATCATTTCCAAACTGGATTATTTACAAGATCTGGGAGTGGATTTATTATGGATATCCCCAATTTATCCCTCTCCCATGAAGGATAACGGTTACGATGTTTCTAATTACTATGCTATTGATAAGACGTATGGCAGCATGGAGGATTTTGACGAACTGCTGGAACAAGCTCATGAAAGAAACATGCGAATCGTCATGGACTTGGTGATCAACCACACCTCCAACGAACACCCCTGGTTTATTGCCTCTTCCAGCTCAAAAGAAAATCCTTATAGAGATTACTATTACTGGCGAGACGGAAAGAATGGTGAAGAACCCAATAACTGGGCAGGTTATTTTCACGAAACCGCATGGACCTATGACAAGAAAACCAATCAATATTATCTTGGACTTTTCTCACCCTTTCAGCCCGATTTAAACTGGGAAAACCCGCAAGTTCGCAAAGAATTGTATCAAATGATCAACTGGTGGCTGGATAAAGGGTTGGATGGTTTTCGTTTGGACGCCATTAACCTCATTTCAAAGGTACCCGGTTTACCGGATAATCCCTCTATCGGTCAAGAGAAATACGTCTTTGATCATCGTAATTTTGTTGATGGACCAAGAGTACATGAATTTTTCAAAGAAATGAATACATCCACTTTTAAAAATCACGATTGCGTCGCCATTGGGGAATGTGGTTACATCAACCCGGAAAAGGCAGTTAATTTCACTTCTTCCCAACGAGGAGAACTGGATATGGTCTTTACCTTCGAGCATACCGATTATTACAAAGCGTATGGTAAAAACCCCAAAAAGTTAAAAGCAATCATCACCAATTGGCAGCAAGAACTACACCATAAGGGTTGGAGTGGTATCTGCTTTTCAAACCACGATCTACCCAGAATCGTCTCCTGCTTTGGCCTTGAAGGCCAATACAGACAAGCCTCAGCCAAACTGTTTGCCACTCTATTATTAACCCTGGAAGGAACACCCTTTATCTATCAAGGTGATGAACTGGGTTTGCCCGATACCCGATATGACACCATCGAGGAATACGATGACATCTCGGCTAAGAAACTTTATCGGGAGAGAAAAAGACAAGGAATTGATGAACACACCGTTATGAAAGAGATTCAAAAACACGGAAGAGACCGTTCCAGAAGCCCCATGCATTGGGATAACTCAGAATATTTGGGATTTTCAAAAGTTCAACCGTGGATAAAACCCAACAGGGCATGTGCGAACATCAATGTAGCAGACTCCATTAAACAGGAAGGATCCGTTCTTAATTATTATAAAGAAATGATCAAAATCAGAAAGGAAAAACCAACACTTGTATTTGGAAATTTCGAACTTTTGGTTTCACAAGATGAAATTTTTGCCTTTAGAAGATTTGACAAACAAGGTGAATTTCTGATCATACTCAATGTTTCTGAAGAAAAAAATGAATTTATACATCCATTACTCGCCAAGAATAATTTAAAAGTAGTCATTAATAACTATTCGAAAGTTTTTTTGGTTAAAAAAAATAAAATAGCTGTAAAACCATATCAAGCAGTGGTTTTACAGTTATGATTAGTCTATAAAATATTTCTATTAAAGAATGACTAAAAGAAACAATTTATCAAACTCAGTCTCAGTTATTCTAAGTTCTCCAAATTACCCTCCCGTAGAGGGGTGGCAGCGTTAACTGGCGGGGAGGCCCGGTTGACATCTGTCACTCACTCTTTGTCACCTTCCCTTTCTCATACCTCCGGTGTATAACCCGCATTCTGTATCGCTTCCAATCCTTTATCAATATGTGAAGAATCAAAAGTCACCGTCTTGTTCTCAAGATCAATCTCTCTTTCTTTTATACCTTCATTTTCCAAGGCTTTGTCAATCGTTGCCACACAGTGTTGGCAATTCATGTCTCCTACAATCACAGTATATTTCATATTCTCTTCTCCTTTCTTCCTTTCTCTTTTTATTCTTAAGGAATTCAAAACAACACTAATTGAACTGATTCCCATGGCTGCTTCAGAAATCGCCGGATGTAACCATCCCATCAAAGCCACCGGTATAGCGATTACATTATAGAAAAAAGCCCAAAAGAGATTTTGTTTGATGACCTTCATCATTTTATTGGAAATTTCCAAAGTTGATCGTATTCCTGAAATACCCCCATTAACCACTACAATATCGGAATTATCCATTGCCAAGTCCGTACCTGTTGAAAAGGATACACCAATATCCGCGCTTCTCAATGCAGCCGCATCGTTGATTCCGTCACCGGCCATTAGTACCTGATATCCTTTAGATTGAAAATTATTGATGATATCCACCTTCTGAGAGGGCATCAACTGTGCATAAACTGAATCAGCTCCCACTCGTCGGGCAATCTTTTTCGCCGTTGTTTGGTTATCTCCCGTGGCTATCACCACTTCAAGTCCTCTCTTTTTAAGCTCGTTAATTTCTTGAACGCTTTCTTCTCTTAATGGGTCCTCGATAGCCAGAAAACCAACAATTGTATCATTCACTGTGACTTCAACCACCGTTTGCCCCAATTCAAGCATATTTTCATACTTTGAATAATCTTTTGGCCTACCAATGAAGTATTCATTTCCTTCAAATTGAGCCAAAACACCTGTTCCTGAAAGTTCTTGAATATCATCTATTTTCAATGTTTTTTGTGTGTTGGAAATCTCACTGATCGCTTTTGCAAGGGGGTGATTGGATTGTGATTCTATTAATGCAACAATATGTTGGATGTTTTCATCCAGGTTATGTGAAATGACTTTGGGAACACCTTGTGTAATGGTTCCTGTTTTGTCCAATACAACCAGATCAGTTTTTCCAATAGATTGAACTACTTCTGAATTTCTTATAAGAACACCCTTTTTTGTGGCCAAGCCCATTCCACTGACTAATGCCATAGGTGTTGCAAGTCCTAACGCACACGGGCAGGCTATCACAATTGAAGATACAAAAACAAAAATGGAAAAAGAAAGGGGACTATCGGATACCAATATCCAAGGCAAAAAACTGCGCACAGAATCCAGCATAGGGTAGAAAGTTTCAAAATTGAAATACCATAAAAGAGCACCCAATAATGCTGCCATGATCACAATCGGGACAAAATATCTCGTAATTTGATCAGCCAAAGCCTGAATGGGGACTTTTGTTCCTTGGGCTTCGTTTATAAGAGAGACCATTTGTGATAAAAACGTGTCCGAATGTTCTTTGTTCACTTCAATTCGAATTGATGAGGTTAAGTTCAAAGATCCCCCCGTCATCTGATCTCCCTTTTGCTTTTTCACAGGCATAGATTCACCGGTTAACATTGATTCGTCCACAGAAGTGGTTGAACGGATAAGAATCCCATCTGTCGGTACTCTCTCTCCCGGACGTACCATAACTACATCTCCGGGTTTCAGATTCTCAACCGGTATATTGATTTCTTTTTCCCCTTGAATGATTGTGGCTTCATTCGATTGCAGATTCATGAGAGCCTTAATCTCTTTTGCAGCCTTGTATTTTAAACGCTGTTCAATGAATTTTCCGGTCAAGTGTAAAGCGACAATCATCGCACCAAGGGCACCAAATGATGCAATTTCTAGTCCAGTATATTTGAAAACTGCCGTCAGCCAAGCGGTCACAGATCCCATGAATATTAACGTATCCATGTTGGTATGCCGATGGACAAGGGCTATCCAAGCACTCTTGATCGTTGGGTAGCCGGTATAAAAAACCACTAGGCCCCCAAAAACAATCTCCATTAACAGATAGCCGGGAATCATCACGCCGGACATATGAAAGAACATCAAAACAGATAAGGGAATGGTAATTGCAATAGAAATCAAAAACCGCCGCTTTGATTGATGCAATCTTTTTTCTTCATCGATTTCTTTGACATCTTTCAAAGCCTTATAACCGGCATTTTTAACTGCCTTTTCTATTTCTTCAAATTCAATATTTTTGTCAGAAATAACAAAAGCCGTCTCTGTTGCCAAATTAACTGAAGCAGTAGAAACCCCGTCAATATTATCTAAAGCACGCTTGACATTTTGAGCACACGTGGCACAAGTCATACCTTTAACATAAAACGATTGCTTATCGACATCTTTCATACTGTTTTCCATCATTAATTACCTCCGTTTTTAAAGACGAAAAACGGAGTTTGAAA
>CAYUYU010000001.1:1640-11805 GCA_964449405.1 uncultured Thermotogaceae bacterium | reverse complement strand
TACATCCGGGTAATCGGTGATGATCCCGTCTACACCAAGCTCAATATAGTACCTCATGGTAGGGGCATCGTTGATGGTGTAGGGAATGACTTTAATTCCCAAATCCTGAACTTCTTGGATCTGCTTTTTACTGATGTCCCGATAATTCATTGAAAAACAATCAGCGTCTGATGCCTTGACGAATTCGCCAAAAGTGTTGAAATCATCGGGGTTTAATCCGTTAAACCATTCTAAATTCTTAAGTCTTGCATTGGACAACAACGCTACTGTTTCAATGTGAGGTGCTTGTTCTTTAACATCCATAATGGTTTTCCAATAGAATGACTGTATGGAGATTATCTCTTCGATATTGTTTTCTTCAATGATTTCAAGAAGCAGTTGAACAAAAACTTCCGGGGGATGTGTTTCATCAGGTGCAAGGACATTGACCTTTGTTTCAACGTTCAAATTGACCTGCTTCTCAGACTGGGAATTAAAATCCTTCACCAAATCAATGACTTCCTGGAGAGTGGGCATCTTTTCATCTTCAAGCTGTTTTTGTTTATAAAAGGAAAATCTGTTTCGTAGTTTGCCAACAGAATACTCCTTGAGTTGTTCCAAAGTTAGATCTTTGATGAAGTTTTTTTCAGCAATAAAAACCCCATCTTTCATTGTTCTTTCCGGATTCAAGTATGTATCATGATTAACTACCAGCACCATGTCTTTGGTGATACCTACATCCAGCTCAAGAGTATCCACTCCAATTTCTTCCATGGCGTATTTGAAACCAGCTAAGGTATTTTCAGGATAAAGCCCTCTACATCCTCTGTGACCTTGGATATCAAAATCATCCAAAGTGTTATTGCTGAATAATATTGAAAAAAATATCAGTAAACCAAAAATAAACAACACTTTACTTTTCATTTTATCCCTCCTCCTAATTCTCACTCATTTAAAGTTCGCAAATCCCCCCCTTACAACACAAAATCACTGCCAAACTAAAATCAAACGTTTGATGTGCTTCCAAAACCACAAACTCAAAATAACCGCAATCGTTGCTCCGGTGAATCCCGCTCCAATCATCAAGGCTTTAATTAGCGAAGATTGAATAGGGTCCGTATTCAGGATAATAATACTCAGTGGAACAAGCGTTAACAAAGACAAAACCATCAGTAGCAAATATTGAACCAAGAATGCTCCTGATCTTAAAAAAGCCCCCGGATTATTTAATTTTTGAGGTTCACGTTTTAAAATAAAATAAACCCCGGAAACAGCCGCCAAAATTTCAAGAATAATGATAAAAGGAATCAGCATAAAACTCCACAATGTCGCATTTAAAACCACAGCGAACACAATAAACGTAATCAGCAGCAAAATGGCATTCAGTCCAACAGGCACAAACAACTTGGTTTGTACGTATTTCTCAAGATTGATAGGAAGCATTCGCGTTGTTTCTATGCTGGTCCCTTCCAGATTCATTGAAAAGGAGGTCTGCATAGCAATAAATAGCGGCCCCAAGATTGACACCATATAAACGGCTGAAAAAATGTTTGCATTAACAATCCCTATAAAAATGGCAAATCCCACCGGATATATTATATAATAAATCATCTGTTCATGCCTTTTGTAGAGGATCAACTCTTTTCTCAGAATCATATTGGATTTTTCTTGAATCCCTTTTTGCGTTCTCTTTTTACTATTTCCGGTTCCTGAAGGTTGGAAGGTCATCTTTTCTGCCAGGCGAAAATAAATATTGCCAGATAAGCCTGTCAGTCCGATGAGAATTAAGAGATAGAAAACATTAGATGATCCATTCAATCCCAGAAGAAACACGTTACAAATAGAACCAAAAAACCCGTTAGCTTTGATGAGCATGCTTGGAAAGGCTTCGGGGGAAGTAAGACTGTTGGGCAATACCTGAAACATCAAGATATAAATGGCCCCCATCCCCATATTCACAATGATCAACATGACCCTTGCTGTCTTTTGAGAACCGACTCGACTGAACAAAACGGCCAAAATTGCGCCCAGTAGTATTAAAAAGATAATGTTGATGATAATTCCAAACGTCCCGTAGATGATTTCATTAATCGGCCTTCTCGAGAGATAGACAATGACCGGGGAAAGAAACATGATCAGTGAGAAAAACATGGCGATTCCTGATGTCAACAACTGATAGGTGATGATAGATGATTTTCGAAGGGGCAGTGTCAGAAGAAATTCAATCTCATCATTTCTTTTCAGTTGGAAAGACATCATACTGGCAAAGCTGATCACAAAAAAGAGCGCGATTAAGGTCAATAAAAAGTTGATGTAGACATCACCGTAATTTACACCACCTGCTGTAATTTGGGACAGTTGGGTGTAAACATTGTTAAACATACGGGTTATAAAGAAGAGAAAGAAGGCCGACATGCCTATTAGATACAACACACTGAATTTTCTTTTTTTCTGAGTTGTGGAATTTTTTAAAAAGACCTTATGCCTGAACAACAAAGTGATTTCTTTAAACATCTATCATCACTCCTAAAGGGCATCCACAATCTTTAGCACATCTTCAGATTGTCCGGTGAGATTCAGAAACAGATCTTCCAAGGAAGTGGAATCATCCAACTTTTTGTGCTTTCTCAATTCTTCCATCGTTCCTTCAGCCAGAAGATTACCCTTATCGAGTATACCAATCCTGTCACACATTTTCTGGGCAATTTCCAGAACATGGGTGGTCAAAAAAATGGTAGCTCCATTATTCGCCATTTTCCTTAGTAAGTCTTTGAGGATCTTAGAACTTCTTGCGTCCAATCCGACGGTAGGCTCATCTAAGAAAATCACTTCCGGCTTACGGATGAGAACGCTGATGACCATCACTTTCTGTTTCATACCGTGAGACATCTCCGCAATGGGTGTCTGTAAAAAATCCACATCAAAGGCATGGCACAACTCATCAAAACTTGTTCTGGTTGGTTTGTCATTCTTGTTAAAAACGTCCAATATAAATTCGATAAATTCATAACCGGTGAAATAGGGGTAAATCTTGGGCTCATCGGGAACTATGCCTATTTTACTCTTGATTTTAATCTCATCTGTTTTCACATTCATCCCCAAAATCTCAGCCTCGCCTGAAGTAATGGGTAACTGTCCGGTTAACATTTTGATAGTTGTTGTTTTTCCCGCCCCATTGGTGCCGAGGAAGCCATAGATAATACCCTTTTCTATCGATAAGTTAAGGCCTTTTACCGCTTCTTTTTCACCAAAATATTTTGTTAATTTTTTGCATTTAATCATATATACTCACCTCTTACTTGGTTTTTTAAAAGAAAAAGAACAACTTTAAAAATCAAAAAGCTTAAGAACACAAAATTCCCTATATAGGCTTCTCTAAACAAAAAACAAAACGAGTTCCTTTATCTTTTTCAGTAAACACCTGAATAGTCCCCCCTAATTTCTCCCATTCGTTTTTCACAGCAGACAAACCCGTCCCTCTTCCTGAAACCAAGTCTACATTATCCTTTGTACTAAAACCATCGAAAAAGATGTATTCCAAAAGAGATTCCTCTTTCTTATCATCTGTTTTTTCAGGGTCTAAAAGCCCTTTTTCTATCGCCCTTTTTGCTATTTGACGGATCTCAATGCCCCTGCCATCATCGTTGATTTCAATACAAAGATCAGAATTAGTATCTGTAATCTTAACACTAATCTGGCCATACTGAGGCTTGTTCCTCTCAATTCTTTCTTCTGTCGTTTCAATGCCATGATCAATGGCGTTTCTAAAAACATGTATCAGAGAATCAGCCCACTTACCCATTTTCTTGGGATCAACATAAACCTCATCACCTTCAATGATAAGCGGATGGATTGTTTTACCAAGTTTTTCAGAGATATTGTCAACGATATATCGATAATAATTAAGGAATTCCTGTATCTTCATTTTTTCCAGATAAGATAAAGATTCATCGATTTTTTTGTGATATTCACCGGGAACATATTCTTTTAAAAGGTTTCTCACGATATCTATTTGTTCGGGATAAAGCCTTAAAAAAAGATCATCTTTGAAAAGTTTGGTTTTTTCACAAGGAATGCAATCTGCCAATTCTTTTTTGATGATTTCCTCTTCCTCATCCAACCAACTGCACATCTTTTTTTCATCAAACAATATAACTGTAGGTGGACCAGATTCTTTTTCTTTCAGTTGCAAGGATTTTTCTTGTAAAACATCTTCAACTTCATGAAGTTTTTTCTCTATATAGCGCAGTCCAAAACTGGCAAAACCACCCTTAAAGGTATGCAATCTTCTTCTTATGAAATTAACTGTTTCCTGATTTTTGGATTGTGATAAAAGGATCTTCATGTCATGTGTCACAAATTGGCGGTAGTCTGTTGACATTCTTCGAAATTCTTCCAAGTTCAACATAATCTTGATGATTTTGGAGAGCTTATTCCTTTCCTCTTCAATTCTGTTTTCCAACTCAGTTCTTTTCGTAACATCGGTTAAGATGATCATTAGTTGCATCTCTCCGGGAATGG
The DNA here is from genome assembly GCA_964449405.1 of uncultured Thermotogaceae bacterium. GTDB lineage: Bacteria > Thermotogota > Thermotogae > MWEM01 > MWEM01 > JASUTC01. The sequence continues at coordinate 7,305 of CAYUYU010000001.1, read as the reverse complement.
CATCTTCGATCCATTTGTATTCAAGCTCGATAAATAAACCCTGAATCTTCAGCTTCTCTGGTAAAAGGGAAATATAAGCTTCTCGTTTCATATCATCTTCTTCTCTTTGGATGGCTGTAATAATCTTCTCAATAAAAGCCGCTTCCTCCGGATTATTAGGATATAGCAACGTGGGAAAAAAGACATCTTCAATCTCTTGGTGGAAGATACGTTTGCATTCCTGACTGAATGTGGGCTCAACTTTGAGCATCTTATCCAGCGTTAAAAATCCCTGTTCTGTGTTATTTAAAATCATTTTTAAATCTCTCATTGTATAATTGAGTTCTTGTGTTCTCTCAAGCACCTTTTCTTCCAATGAGTTATTTAGGGCTTCTATCTCCTGATAAGATGTCTCCAGCTCTTCATTGACTGCCCTCACCTCTTCCAACGATTCTGAAAGCTCCCCTCTCAACCTTTTTTCTTCTCGATAATTTTTGATAAACCGATAAGTAAAAAAACTGCCAAAGACAAAACTCATGATCATTAAGGCGTTCTGCTGCATTGTTGGCAGTGGAAAAGCGTGAAAAAGAGATCGGAAATAAAAATCACTTAATATTGAAAAGAAAAGAACAAAAAGAGAAATTTGAAGTATCTTGATTTTTGTGTGTTTCACAGAGAGATAAATCATATACAGGTTCATAAACAGGAAATAGATAATTGAAATACGATGCTTCATTGCCAGTGAGTATGGGACCAGATAATAATGTAAAAGAATAAAAGGTACACCTATCCATAAATATTTCGTCAATCTAAATCGCTTTAAAATATAAAATTCCAACCCTTGAAATAGGAAGATAAACGAGATTAACATCATAAGCGGAACAAAATAATCATAAATCACACTGTCTTGAAATAGGGTCGTATTAAAAGCCAGAATAATCAAAACCAGGTATATGGCTTGCAATAACTCCCCGATACCGATATTCAAATATGATTTTCTAAGCGATCGCATGCTGTTGCCTATAACAAACATGAGAAAAACAATCACCAGTTGTACGCCAACGGCAAGAATAAAAATGTAAGATTCCACGAAATTAACTCTGAAGATGCTTTGTTTGATGATTGCAGCGTTCGCCAACATAGGCGGATAGGCCAAATAGATGCCTTGAGGTCCTTTTGCCCTGATTGAAATCTCTATCATCTCATTTAACAAATCTTGTGGTATTTGATAAGACAAAAAAATATACGGTGGAGGATTTTTCTCCATTTCCTCTTTCGGGTTAATCTCAGCGATAACCTGCCCATCAATCAGTAACTGTCCCTGTATAGTGGGATAAACAGAAAAGGTTAAAAAATCTCTGTTTGGTGGCAACTCTATGGTTCTTTTGATGGAGATTTCTTCACCACTGCGGATCACATGAGAAATAGGAAAAGAGCCCGACACCACTTCATTGTTAATGGTTACTTGCCAATCACCTGTCAAAGGTTCTAATCGGCTGGTGGCATAGATCATGGTTAATAAAAAAAGAATCCCGATAAAAAAAACGAACCCCAACAGCATAGGCTTGAAATAAGAAGCCATCTGATTGGTCAAATTATTCACAATCCTCACCTTTTTTTACTTTTCCCTTTTTGATAATGAATTGGACCCATTTTTCAGCCAACTGCGGATCAAATTGCACACCCGCATGCCTAATGATCTCATTTATGGATTCTTGATAATTAAAACCCTTTTTATACACGCGTTCTTCTCGCATTGCATCCCAAGAGTCAGCCAGTGCAAGGATTCGAGATTCAAAAGGTATTGCTTCACCTTTCAAACCCTCAGGATATCCTTTCCCGTTGAACTTTTCATGATGATATTTCACGTAATGGGCAATTTCTTTCATGGTCATACTTTGACTGAAAACATCATAACAATATTCAGGATGCTTTTTAATGAGTCCAAATTCTTCAGGAGTTAACCGGGTAGGTTTATTCAGTATAGTATGAGGAATGAGTATCTTCCCTAAATCGTGAATAATTCCGGCCCAATAGAGGTCTTGTGCCTTTTTTGAACCTAAACTCAAATATTCAGCAAAACTCGAGGCGAGCTCAGCCACGTTTTCAGAATGTCCTTTGGTATATGGATCATGTTTTTCCAACAACCGGATCATGGAATAAACTGTTTCTTTTTGTATTTCATTTTCCAGTTCAGACAATTCATGGATCATCAAAAATCCTTGAAGGAAATTCATGAAATAAACAGCTGTCCGATAATCTTCTTCCGTTAGCTGACGGCTATTTTCGGTGGTATAAAAAGTTAAATGTCCATAGTATTGATTCTTTGAAAAAACAGGCAGAATGAGACTTTGACTAATGTTACTTACAGTCTCTTCAAAGCCCTGAAATGCTCTTTCCCTATCACTAAAATTCAAGGGAAATGTTTGATCTTTATAATTTTTCAACGTCACCTTTTGATATTTCATAAACTTCTGTGCATCGATTCCCATTTGATTTAAAAAATCTTTGTCATATCCCTTGGTATCGATAAATTTTAATTTCCCGTCTTCAATCAAAGAAGCCAGACCATAATCAACATCTTGTAGCATCTCACAGAGTTTACGAAAGCATCTGATTAAAAATTCCTCAGTATCGTCTATATACAATAGAAAGTCAGGCACACTCAATAATTCTTCTATCCGATTCAACAGAATTTGATTCTCATTAACACTATCTTCGAGCTCTTCATTAATCGCCTCTAACTCAGCATAAGAATCTCTGACTTGATCACGCATGGCAAGAAAATTTTTGTGAATTGAATCGATTTCAACGATATCTGTTTCAATTGGGTCCGTTGGTGATTGATTATTGGACAATCTAAAATCCTTAAGGTACTTTGCCAACATGCTAATTGGTCTCGTGACTCTTTCGGCTAACATCGCCGTATGCCTTTTGATTCTGATATAATGGAACAAAACAACTGCAAAAAGCAGCACAAATGCACCAATGACAATCAGAGAATAGTAAAAACGAGTGTCAAGTATAAGGTCATAAGTACCATAGTCCGTATTGATTTGATAATACAAAGTACTGGTCAGAAGGTTTTTTAAAACCAACACCGCTTCATTTTTTTCAGCAGATTCTTCTAAATACTCAATATCACGTTTTTCTAAAAAATCATTACCCCAGATAACATCTTCATAATCTGTATATAAGGTAAGTTGATTGAATTGATTCCCAAATACCTCCATGCCCTTATTTTGAATGAACGCTTCCAACCCGTTGAATTTGATGCCCGTTTCAAAAATTGTATCATCAGGTAACTTGATGTATGAATAAAGTCTTAATTCACCGGTTAGCGTCTCATCGTTGAGCACATCTAATAACATCTCCCCTTGTTTCAGCTGCTTGAGTTGCGACCAGAAATAATCAAAAACCGATAAATCCAAACCGACATCCATAGAAAAATCACTTTCAAAAACGATTCCCTCTTGAGATATCCTATAATAGTTGATTTGCTCAATCTCAAGCTTATCATAAGCCACTGCTTGTATGGCAGCTCTAAATTCATTTATAAATCCTTCATCAAAGGGTTCACTTGTTTGATTCATATCATCGAATTGATTGTATTCACTTTGAAATAATTGACTGATAACCGGATTGTACTTGGATTCAATCTCTTGAAGCGGAGCTCTCAGCTGCTCAACGTAAAGCATCATTTTCAGCGAGAGCATTTCCTTCTCTTTGTTGTATAGAAAGATTAAAATACCAATGGAGGTGATCACCCCAAAGATAACCAATGGCACAACGATTGTCTTATATAATTCACTTGCCCTTGATAACAAAGCCGATCGAAAATTCCTCATTCAACAAATCACCGCCATAACCCAAAAAATTATATCATACAACAAAAACAACCCTACTATAAAAAAAACACCCCAAAAAAAGGAGTGTTTTTTTTAAAATATATTTAACCTCATTCAAGAATCGGCTTAATATCGATTTTCCATCCCGTTAACCGGGCAGCCAACCGGGCATTTTGCCCACCTTTACCGATAGCCAAAGAAAGCTGCGTAGGCGGAACCCAAATCCTTGAAATCTTATTTTCCTCGTCTAATACCTCCACCTCAATAACTTCTGCAGGAGCCAAAGCATTTCGAATTAAAATCTCAATATCATCGGACCACTCAAAGGCATCCACTTTTTCTCCACTGAGTTCTTTTACTATGTTTGTAATCCTCGTTCCATTTTCACCAATACACGCTCCCACAGGATCAACCTGATGGTTTAGAGAGCGCAAAGCCACCTTACTTCTGACACCGGGTTCTCTTGAAATGGCAACGATCTCCATCGTTCCATCAGTCAGTTCAGGTACTTCCTTAAATAGCAACATCTTTAAAAATTCTCTTGAGGTACGGTTGACTCTCATATAAGCCCCTCTGGGACTCTTTTCCACAGTTTCAATGTAGACTTTGATAAATTTACCGTTTTCGAACTTTTCTCCGGGAATCATCCTGTCTTGAGTGATAACCGTCTCAACCTTTCCGATTCGAATTTCATATCCGTTGGAAAGAGGACGCATTACCTCAGCACCGGCAAGTGTGTTCTCCATGTCTTTATACTGAGCGTAAATGCTGTCCTTTTCCAATTCGCGTAGCTTTTGTATCAATACCTGTTTTGCTGTTTGTGCAGCGATTCGGTTGAATTTCTTCACATTGATCTTCTGGCGTATCTCCTCACCGATTTTGGCGTTATGCTTAATCTTATGAGCTGCTTTGATGTCAATCTCATATGAGGGATCCTGTATATCCTCTTCCTTTCCCACAACTAAGAACAAACGGTAAATAGCTATTTCACCTGTCAGCTGATCGACTTTGATCTCTACATGTTCTTCTTCCCCGAATGCCTTTTTATAAGAAACCTTCAAAGACCTTTCCAATGCCTCAATGATTTCCTCTTTTTTTATTCCTTTTTCATTTTCAAGCTGTTCTAAAGCCTCAATAAGATTGATATTCATCTTAAACCTCCAAATATAACTGCGCTTTCTTAACATTATTGTATTTTATTGTAAATATTCGATTTGAATCTCTTTCATGTACTTCCAACTCGTTTTTTTCTTCATTTAAATCCTTTAACTTCCCTATAAAAACCGTTCGTCTCTCCACAGCCTATTTTGTGATAATTTTTACCGTTTCACCTACAAAACGCTTAAAATCGCGTTCACTCCGAAGTTCGCGTTCCACACCGGGAGAAGAAACCTCCAAATAATACGACCCTGTCAACAATTCCTGCTCATCGATCATCGGTCCTATATGCCTGGACACATCCTCACAATCTTTAATACTGATGGACCTTTCCGGATGATCAATAAAGATCCTTAACGTCTTTTTTGATTTCTGCTGAATATATTTTAACTCATAAAGTTCAAATCCTCGTTCCTCTAACAAAGCCTCCAAAGCCTTCTGTAATTGTTCAACCATCTTTTGCAATATCATTCCCCCAAAAAACCATTTCTGCAATACTTAAGGCGGGTAGATAACTCCCGCCTTAAGCGTTCTTATTAACAAAATTTCGAGGGCAACGCCCTCGAAATGTTTTTTCATGACTAATGTTATTTTACCAGAAAATTATGATTAAGTCAACTGCTTAAATCGCAAGGCGATTTAAGCTTAGGACTTTTCCCCTTTCGGGGAAAACTCCATGC
>CAYUYU010000001.1:0-1540 GCA_964449405.1 uncultured Thermotogaceae bacterium | reverse complement strand
AATCGCAAGGCGATTTAAGCTTAGGACTTTTCCCCTTTCGGGGAAAACTCCATGCTTTTTGTTTAGTTACCAGCTTTTTTCCCAAGGCGATTTAAGGTTAGGACTTTTCCCCTTTCGGGGAAAACTCCATGCTTTTTGTTTAGTTACCAGCTTTTTTCCCAAGGCGATTTAAGCTTGGGTGTTTCATCACGTTTTTTTTGCTTTTTTCTTCGTTAAAAATACTTTAAATTATTTTGCCCTTGTCAAAATTTGGTACATCGTTTTCAAGTTACCATCTTCTAAATAATACAAGTGAATGGTGTTGGCATCGATGATATCTGCAAAGGCGTATCCGTCCTCATGTTCTGCGATATAGAGTTTTTTGCCATCTTTTGAAATCACTCCGGATAAATCCTCTTTATGCTCGTCAGTATAGAGAGTTTTAACCTTTTTATAGCCGGTGAAAACGTGGCCGTGTTGTTCAGTGATGACAAAAGTTCCCGATTGTCCTTTTCCCATACGGTCTTTCTCTTTGACATAGCCAGCGATTGTTTCCGTTTTCCATTCACCGACTAAGTTGGGGATGCCGTCTTCTCTTTGCAACGTATAATAAACTGCAATGGCATTATCTTTTGAATCGATATAATACATGGTAATCTCATTTTCAGAAATAATGTCCCCAAAAAGGTAGCCGTCTTCGTGTTCTGCACAGTAGAGTTTTTCTCCGGAAGAATCAATCATGCCGCTAAAGGGTTCTTCTTTTCCTTGATGGTTGGCAGAATGATCAATAAATTGTTTATAACCGGTAAAAATCTTTCCCTCTTGTTTTTCGAAAACAAAGGTCACACGGCCATCATAAGCGGCTAAAAATCCATCATCTTTTTCATGGCGTTCAAAAGATGCCACCCAAGTTCCAGTCAAATCATAGGTTGCTGAAAAGATCAATGTAGAAAGAATAGTTAGAATCGCAATACTTAATAGAATTTTTCTCATTTAAATCACCTCTTTGAAATATTTTTAATTATATCATCTTTGAGTTCGTTGCAAACAGACAGCAAAAAAAGTTTAAAGCGCAACACTTGACAAAACAAAATGAATATAGTACAATACACATGTAGTTAGTTACTGTACTAACGAACCAATGAACGAAGGAGGTGTTTTATGAAATTGAACGAAGATTCTTCAGAGCCTCTTTTCCAACAGATTGCTGAAATCATTGAGGACATGATCATCGCAGGGGACTTGAAAAAAGACGATCAGGTTTTTTCTACCAATCAACTGTCCGAAACCTTTCAGGTCAACCCGGCAACGGCGAGAAAAGGGCTGAATCTTTTGGTGGACAAGGGCATATTGTATAAAAAGAGGGGATTGGGAATGTTTGTGGAAGAGAAGGCGTCAACGCTTATCAAACGGGAAAGGAAAAATCATTTTTTTGAAAACTACCTGTTGAAAACGTTAAAAGAGGCGGAAAAATTGAACATAGACAAGAAAGAAATAATCAAAATGATAACAGATTACGGGGAAGGTGATTAAATGAATCCGACAAAATTGAGTTTGAAGA